>CAZUCI010000031.1:0-32036 GCA_964619485.1 uncultured Lachnospiraceae bacterium | reverse complement strand
TAACAGTGCACTGACCAAAATAGGTTCAACAACAACGCCCCTTGCCATGATTTATCTGGGTGCATTTTTCTGCTATATTCCGCTTTTCAAATATCTCCGTCACCTGGAATTTTATGGAACAATTCTTTTAAAAATGGTTCTTTTTCCAATTGCTTTGTACTATACACTGGGATTTTTCCCGGCAATGCAGGGAGATATTCAGCTGGCAATCGGCGTCTTAAGCTCGATGCCGGCAATGACCTCCATCATCATGTTTGCTTCCTCACAGGGAAGTGATGGCGATTACGCCGGGGGACAGGTTTTTGTCACCACACTCGCATCCATCCTTACAATCCCGCTTGTGTGTTTCGTCCTTGGATAAAATCCTGATTCCTGCTCTCATAAAAGTGTCCAAGATTACAGCGGACACTTTTTATTTTTCTGTGGCTGATTTGTAAAATCTGATCCAGCTGCCTTGCCGCTCCTGCTGGAAGCCATGGATTAAAATGTACAAATACATAAGAAATTTCACTGACCTTCCCCTTGATCTGTTCTGCAATTCCCTTAGCCGGAGCCGCGGCAGAAAACACCCAGATTGGAGAGACCAAAATTACATGCTCATAGGCTCCCACGGCCGACTGCAGAGGCTTTACAGGCATTGGCCAGCCATGCATTCCAAAGCGGCCACACCACCAAAAGCCAAGTGTCCCATCCGTCTTTTCGTCCGGAATTGCCTCCTCAATGTCTGCCCCAAGCTCATCAGCCACCTCATAGGCAACCTTCTGTGTATAACCAAGTCTGGAAAAGTACAGCACGAGAAAAGGCTTTTCCTCTGCATATTTTCCAATATTTTTGTAATCAGCCGGTTCAAATGTGAAATGCTCCTGCTCGTAAAATACCAGTGACGCATATCCTGTCAGAAACTGAATAAGTCCAAATGCAAAATAGAAAATATCCCATAAATTTGCTGGAAACATATAGAACTGAATGCAAATCCAAAGCATCAGTGTAATGCCCCAGAGCATTCCACAAATCACTCCGGCCTTCTTTTGTTTAAGCAGTAAAAAAGCAGCTGACAAATTGGTCAGACCATTTACAATCAACAAAGAGATTCCTGAAAAAATAAAATTTTGAAATACATATTTTGCAAAAGGAAGCTTTTGAAAATAGGGAAGCATGCCATCCATCCCCATTGCCTTTCCATTTGGGTCAATAAGCATTCCCATTGCTCCACCCACTGCTCCAATTCCAATAAAAAGACACCAGAAGATTAAAAATCTCCGGGCAATCTGAAATCTGCTTTTTGAAATTCTCTGATTCATTTATGATACTCCCCCTATGATACTTATATGAGGCCGCATTTTTAATCATGGCGACCTTCATTATGATAAACTTCACAAAATCTGGCTGCAAATGCCGGTTCTTCATCAGCCACATACAGATGAGAAATATCTCCAAAGGTACTCATACGAAAAGAAGCAGTTCCCTCTCTTCTCTCCTCAGTATTCAATATCGTTACAGACGTCGGCGCAGCACACATTCCGTGCCACAAAACCATGGGTGATACCCCAAGAATATGGCTGAGTAGAACACAGGTTACTCCAAAATGACAGAAAAAAACAAGTGTATCTTCGTTTTCCCTGTTTACATGATATACGCGATTCTCTCTCTCATAGCCATGCTCCTTCAGCAGTGCATCAAAGGATTTCGTCACCCACTCGTATTCGTCTTTTACATTCGCCTCTTTAAAGACATCAGCATCCATCCAGTGTTTCTCAGTGTAAAAATTTTCTTCCTTTGTCCAGTCGGCTGGCAGCCAGTCCCAGCAAATCTTAAGCTCTTCCTTGTCCGGTCTATGTATCCTGGGTGCAAACTCCCGCAGCCAGGGCAGCTCCTCTGCCTGCCGTCCCAGCTTCTCCAGGGAAACCTTTGCAGTGTCCTTTGCTCGTCCCAGAGGCGAAACATAAAAATAGTCCACTTTCATTTTAGCAACACGTTCAGCTAAAAGCTGTGCTTCTCTCCATCCCTTTTCGGTCAGGGAATCAATGGAATAATCCGGGTCCCCATGTCTGATAAAAACCAATTTCATATTGTTCTCCAATTAATCTCTTTGAAAATATATCATTTAATCTGCATGATGCTTCTTATTTTTCAGTTGTTAATCTTTTTAGTCGATCATTTTTTTCAGTTGTTCATAATTTTTCAGCTGATCTATATTTCTTGAATTGACCATAACAATACCTGAGCATACCATTATTAATGCAATTATCGTCACAGTACTGACTGCCTGATTCTCCTTTAAAAGAAGTGCGGATAAGAAAACACCGAAAACCTGATTCATAAATCCAAAAACAGTCACTCTGGATACTTCATTATATTTCAAAAGGATTCCCCACAAAGAATATGCCACCGCTGATATCATGGCAAGGTAAAGTAAAATCCCAATTCCTGCTGCCGTGATCCCTGGCAGCCTGCCTCCGGCCAATACAGCCACAATCATCATAAGGACTCCACCTACAATAAACTGATAACCACTGAGTATGACCGGATTTTCATCCCTGGAATATTTTTTCAATAAAACCGAAGAAAATGCATAGGCTATGGTAGAACAAAATATACTTCCCTCACCCGTAATGGAAAAACTGAAACTGAATCCGCCTCCTGATAAATTCACCAATACAATTCCAGCAAATCCCAAAAGACACCCCAACATCTTCCTGCCCGTAAGATGTTCCTGTTTAAAAATAAGACTTGCCGCAAGAATTGCCAAAAAAACATTCATTCCACCAATAATAGAAGCCTTCACCCCCGTAGTATGCGCCAGTCCAATATAAAAAAACAGGTACTGTCCTACCGTCTGAAACATGGACAGCTTCAAAATTGGAAGGACACTCTCCCTCTTGGGAATCAGCCATTTTTTTGAACCGATACTCCCCAAAATAACAGTCAATATACCTGCTAAGGTAAATCTGCTTCCGGCAAACAAAATCTGCCCTGCTGTATCCACAGTTTGAATGTTCCAAAGCTCATACCCGATCTTGATACATGGAAATGCACTTCCCCAAAGGGCAGAACACAAAAGTGCTCCCAGCCATACTACGATTATATTTTGCAAAAATTTTTCTTTTTTAAATTTTTCTTCTATTTTCAATTCTTTACAATATTTGCCTCGTTCATATTCTGATTCATATATCCCATAGCATTATTCAGGGTTGTCTCACAAATTGCTTCCAGGGCTTCCTCTGTCAAAAATCCCTGATGTGATGTAACAATAACATTAGGGAATGACAACAGTCTTGCCGTAACAGAATGCTCTAAAATATCATCCTCACGATTTTCAAACACATTGTTTGTTTCTTCCTCATAAACATCCAGTCCGACTCCAAAGAATTTCTTACTGCGAATTCCCGCAATTAAATCGTCTGTTTTTATCAATGCTCCCCTGGAGGTATTTACCAGCACAACATTATCCTTCATTTTTGCAATAGTCTCTGTGTTAACTAAATGATGATTCTCCTCAGTCAAAGGACAATGCAGTGAAATCAAATCACTCTTTGCCCAAAGAGTGTCCATGTCCACATATTCCACGAAGTCAAGAGAAGGATTATGGTAAATATCATAAGCAATGACCTTCATTCCAAAGCCATGACAAATTCTGCACATCGCAGCACCGATTTTTCCTGTTCCAACGATTCCGGCTGTTTTACCATAAAAATTAATACCCGTAAGACCAACAAGGCTGAAATTGTTCTCACGAACCTTGATATACCCTTTATGAATATGTCTGTTTACTGCAAGTGCAAGCGCCATAGCATGCTCTGCAACCGCCTCTGGCGAATATCCTGGTACTCGAAGAACAGTCATCCCGCATTTAGCAGCCATATCAAGATCGACATTGTTAAAGCCCGCACATCGCATAAGAATCAGTTTGATTCCTGCGACCTTCAACACCTTAACCGTCTCTGTCCCAATATCAGAGCTTACGAATCCACATACTGCATCAAATCCAGCTGCATATCTGGCTGTTCTGGCATTTAAATCCGAATCCACAAACTCAATTTCAATTTTCGGATATTCCGGCAGCTTCTTTTCAAAAGAATCCTTGTCATATTTTTTTGTGTCATAAAATAAAATTTTCATAATGCATTTCCTTTCCACTTAACGTCATCGTTTTCCATATATTTCTATCAATTAGCTTATCCAAATACTTTATCAATATCCGCAACAACTGTTTTATCGAGTTTGCCGTTGCTAACTGCTTACTGCAAAATATCCATTGTTTTCTGATGTGAGAATCCATCCTTGTACGGTCTTTCCTCTGTCAATGCCTGATACATATCAAGTGCTTCAAAAAGTCTGTCATAGAAATCTAATTCTGTCCCCTTTTTTCCCATGGGATATCCACTTCCATCCAGTCTCTCATGATGGTTCATTGCCCAGCGGATTTCATCATCCATTCCATGAACTTCTTTCAAAATACGGCTTCCCTCACTGACATGAGTCTGAATATGATTATATTCATTATCCGTCAGCTTGCCTTCCTTTTCAAGAACATCCTCTCTGATCATCAGCTTCCCTACATCGTGTATGGCACCTGCCATGAAGAGTTTCTCACAGAATTCCTCATCTTGCTTATAAAATTTGCCCATTTGATAGGCCTTGTCGGCAATTCCCAAGGAATGTCTACAGGTAAATGGCGATTTAAAATCGACAATTCTTGCAAACATCTCAGCCATTGCATGAATTTGTGTTGGGGTAAATGTGATCTCCTCAAGCTTCTCCAAATGAAGCAATCCTGCCAGAAAGGAAATATGGTCACATTCTAAAAATTCTTCATAGCGCGCCGGAGTAAAAGCACCAAAAAATATTTCCACGCACTGTTTAGAAAATTTTTTCTCCGAGGCATCTGTCACAAATTTAAGAATTTCCTCATATTGATTCTTTCTATTGGATAAATCAAAATGAACATCCACCTGGTCCGCAAGATGAATCAGCTCCGCCCCAAAAGGAATTTCGCCCGCCTTCTTACCAAGAGGACCACTTCCATCTGCATTTTCATGATGATAAAGTATATATCCCTTCACATCACTATGAAACGGAAGAATGCTTACTGCCTCTTCTCCTCTGATACAATGCTGTTCAAATCCGTGTGTCTTCTCCACATCGATAAGTTTCGGAAGCTTTACCCGATTTGTCTGATGAATAAACTCCATCAAAGCACAATCATGTAACAATGCACATACTGCCAGATCATAGATTTCATCCCTGCTATAGCCCATCTTTTGTGCCATGATAGTGCAGATGCAGGCAACACGCTTTGCATGGTGTGTTGCCGCACCTAAATAAGTAATTTCAATACTGTCCAGACCATTTGAAAATGCCCGGATCAAACTAAAATATTTATCTTTCATTTTCTCGCCTTATCCTAATGTAACGTCTAAAATCATCATAAGCACAAATCCGGCTGCAAACCCGATCGTACTTAAATTAGAATGTTCTCCTTCTGATGCTTCCGGCAATAACTCTTCCACAACTACATAAATCATAGAACCCGCTGCAAATGCCAGCAGATATGGGAGAATCGGACTGATAATTCCAGTAAGTAAAATAGTGATACCAGCTCCTATTGGCTCTACAATTCCTGAAGCCATCCCTGCCAGAAACGCCTTATGCTTACTCTTACACTCCGCCTTCAATGGCATGGAAATAACAGCACCCTCCGGAAAATTCTGGATTGCAATTCCTATTGCAAGGGCACTGGCCATGGCCAGTGTAATTTCATTTTCCCCTGCCAGCATGGCTGCAAATGTGATTCCAACTGCCATTCCCTCGGGAATATTATGAAGGGTCACTGCCAAAACAAGCATGGAGCTTTTTTTCAGCTTCGAGGGCATACCTTCAGGCTTGGAATCATTCACATGGAGATGTGGCACAACACTGTCTACAATCAGTAAAAAAGCAATTCCAAGCACAAACCCTATCGTAGCCGGTAAAAATGAAAATCTCCCCATATGCTCCGACTGTTCCATTGCCGGAATAAGAAGCGACCATACTGCCGCCGCAACCATAACACCAGATGCAAATCCCAGCATAACCTTCTGCACCAGCGCAGGAATTTCATCCTTCAATAAATAGACACAGGCTGCGCCTAACGTTGTTCCCAAAAACGGAACCAATAAACCAATCAATATCGCCATTTGCTTTCCTTCTTCCCAAACGAATCAATAATATTTTTTGAGATTTTATACATGGTCTGTTTTATCTATGTTTTCATCCCAGAATCTTATCTTTTGGATACTATTTTGTTATTTGATTCATATAGTTATTTTTCTCTTGTATCCAAAATGCACCCACGAAAATGCTCTTTTAAATATATGTAAATAACTCATTTATTATTTTTTAATGTTAACACCCTTTTTTTATGCTTATCATGAATAATTCAGGTTTAATATATTTATCATTCTGTTTTCCATCTCTTCTCGTTTAATATTTAATAAACTCTTAAAAGTATAATCTTATTCGACTCTATTTACTACTCTCTCTGCTCAAGCTGCTCCTTTGCATTAGCTATAGCCATAGTCAACTTTTGTTCCAGCAATTCCTTCGGTGGCATTTTTGTCAAGTACTGTCCCACATGAATACTACCATTGTTTAATTCCAACAGTTCTATTGTCTCTTGAGATTTCTCTGCACACAAAATTAATGCAACAGGACTTTCCTCTCCTTCTGCTTTCTCATATTTTTCAAGCCAGCGAAGATATAATTCTACTTGCCCCTTATCTTGTGGCTCAAACTCTCCTAATTTTAATTCAATCAGAACTAACCTTCTCAAAGAGCGATGATAGAATAGTAAATCCATATAGTAATCTTTTCCGTCTAAAACAAAATGCTTTTGCCGAGCTAAGAAGGCAAAATCTGATCCCATTTCCAGAATAAATTTTTCAAGTTCTGATAAAATTGTGTTTTCCAAATCCTTTTCACTGTATGTGTCCTTCAATCCAAGGAAATCTAACATATAGGGATCTCTGTAAAACATATCTAAAGACATTTTCTTTTCATCACGTAATTCTTCTATCTCATTCTTTATTGTCTCTTCTGGAAGTCTGGAAATCGCTGTTCTTTCATAGAGCATAGACTTTTTACGTTCTCTCAATACTCTCACAGACCAATTCTCATTTTTACACATAGCTGCATAAAAATTTCTCTTCAAATCATCCTGAATTGGCAAAAGTTCAACAAAATGTGACCACGTTAATTGTTGCGACAGTGTCGCAACTTTCTCATACTCTGGAAATTCCTCATAAAATTTTATCATTCGGGAAATAGATGTCTTATCGAATCCAGTACCATATTGTTGTGCTAAGCGCTGGCTTATTTCTTCTACAATATGTTTACCATATTCCGGTTTATGCTCTCCTGTTAATTCTTCAGAAAGTCTTTTCCCTATTCCCCAATACAATGAAATCATTGCATCATTCACAACATTTTTTACATTATTTTTCTTTTGCTGGATTAATCCACTAATATCCTCATAAATATTGTCAATGTCTCCTAATGACACAATTTCATTCTTCATAATTCGACCTACTTTCAAAAGTTGCGACAGTGTCGCAATTATCTCCATTACTCCAAGTCCAACTTTAATCCTCGTCCTTATTCAAGTCACTCTATTGCCTACAATCAACATTATAATACTTTAGCGAATTATATCAATGTCATTATTGCTGACATAAATAAAGACCTTGGAATGGCAGTTTATCCGTTTCAAGGTCTTTTTATCTTCACATATTCTTTTTGGGGATAACACATTTTGCCCTTTCGTAGAAAATGAGGTTTGTACTTTAACATAAATACTACCCAATATCATTTTTCAGTTTTATCCATATTTTATTTTCTCATCCAAGCGGTGTTGTTTCATTCAAATTTTGCTGCGAACTTCTTAAGTGCCGGTTCAAAAACAAAGAACTTCTCAATCAATTTACCCATTGCTCCAATTAAAAGTCCATTAACACAGGTTGTAACAATTGTTCCAAGTCCAATGCCGACCCAGGTATGGCAAAGTCCCCATGACATTATGACAGACAGCGCCAGAAACGAAAAATCAAAACCTATTTTAAACTTATCCCTGTTCAAATGAAAGTGTGCAGCCACGCCCTTCACAAAGAACTCATACACCTGTGGATAAATATATGTTCTGAAAAACAGTGCTATTGCCAGTGCCGTCAGTAACAAAGAGGCAACAAAGTAAAAAATTCTAAGGGGCATTGCCATGCTTCCAGGTGCAGTAAGCTCAGGATTAAATGCCGGAATTATCATTCTCCAGCAATCCAAAAAGAATCCATAAATAACTCCGGTCAGGAAGGAAAAAAGATACAATGGTTTAAATCTTCTGGTCAATAGACACAAAAGAACAAACAAGGTTCCCTGAATCACATACTCACATTGTCCGAAAGACAAAAAGCCCAGTTTTACACTGAGAATGTATGCCGGTGCTGCAATCATAGACAACCCCAAATCGCTGGCTGTCACCATGGCTATGGAAAACGAGATAATTAACAATGCTAATATATAGGCTGCTTCACTTGGTATTTTTATTTTTTTCATAAGTTTTGTCGTTCCAATCCAGTTCTAAATTTCATAAAATATTTTGTCTTTTTCCAGAATGGTTTCTTTTCCATCCTTTACTTCCACGATACATACAGAACAATTTGCCGGAACCCCTCCGCGCCAGATATCCTCTTTATCATCATAAAAATTTGCCAGCAGACATCTTCCGGCTGCTCCGTGGGTGGAAATCAGAATTTTTGCATTCTCATACTCCGGAGTCTTCCTGAGAGACTGATAAAAATCTGCGGTTCTTTTACATACATCAGGAAAGGTCTCCCCATTTGGCGGTCTCATGCAGTGCATGGGATCATGATAGAATTGTTCCCGGAAATCAGGATGAAGCTTTTGACTTTCCAGAATCTGTTCTCCCTCCCAATCACCAAAGGAGATTTCAATAATTCTTCTATCCAGAAGAATCGGGATATCACGTTCTCCCCGAACAAGCTCAGCTGTCTGTCTTGCTCTGGTCAGGGGACTGGAAATAATGAAATCCATAGGCAGCCTTCTCATATTTTCACCGGTAATTTTAGCAAGCCTAATTCCCTCCTCTGCCAGTGGGATATCCGTCTGTCCCTGCATCCTCTTCACTTTATTCCACTCTGTTTCACCGTGTCTGATTATATATAAAATCATTCTTAACTCCTGTGATTTTGAAATTCCACTGCATGCTTCCTCATCCAGATAGGGAACATATTTCTCTGACATCTGGCATTTTCACGTTCCTTAATTCCAATTGTCTCAAAAAAAGTGCTCCACAGCTTTGTAAACTCGTCCTGATAGCTTTCCGTTTTCATCAGTGCTTTCGCTTCCTCATCGGTCAGATACTGCAGATAAAAGGGTTCGTTTTTGGGATGAATAATGGCCTCTTTTCTATTGTCATCCATAATAATCCAGTGCTCCGATGGCATGCGGTCAGCAAAATGCTCTGCCACAGGTATCAGCACGTGATTTTTGGGCTCCACATGGCTGACATATACCTGATTGGAAACTGAATTAAAACGTAAAAATTCTCTGAAATAATGTGCTTCATTTCCAACTCTTCTCCGAAGCTCCATCATTCTCATCACCGCATTATAGGATAACATAGAAATGACATTACTTCCATAGGAAAATCCCAAAATCAGGAACCGGTAAATCGTATCCAGTGCATCTTCTTCCCCGGACATTGCCGCATAAAAAACATAGAGATACGCCTCCATGGATATTTTATTCTTGATAGATCGAACAACCTTCTCCACCTTATCCATATCTGCATCCACATGAATATATTCTGCAAATAAATCCTGCTGCCAAATTGGCTCCCGACACAGCTTTACATTTTCATGCCCCTTTTTACTGGCCCATGCGTCATAGATGCAGGTCATCATATCCTCGAACCGATCCTTACACGTAAATATTGTCATAACCCTTCCTCACGCCATCATTCCACAATCATCAAACAGAGACATCTGCCTGTAGCTTTCTTCCTTATGGACAATCTGCCAGTTTTCCTTTGTATTGGTGCTTGTCAGCTGTCTTGTAATAAACTGTTCTTCAATGGGTATATGATACATCATTTTGCCATTACAGGTAATAAAATAATGTGCCCTTTTCAAAACAACTCCCATTTTCTTCAGGATATCAAAATCCAGTTTTCCATATCTGCGTGCTTTCACAATTCTGGCTGCAGATTTAGGACCAACGCCTGGAATTCGAAGAATCTGATCATAGGATGCTTTTGACACCTCAACCGGAAACTGCTCCAAATGTCTCAGCGCCCAGTCGCATTTTGGGTCCAGTTGCTCATTGAAATTGGGTCTTGCCTCATCCAAAAGTTCATCCGCCTGAAAACCATAAAAGCGAAGCAGCCAGTCTGCCTGATACAATCTGTGTTCCCGCAGCAAAGGGGGAGGCGTCCCGATAGCCGGAAGTATGGAATCATCATTGATTGGAATATAGGCAGAAAAAAACACTCTCTTTAAATCATAGGACTGATATAATCGCTGCGTTGTCTGAATCAGATTATAATCGCTCTCTTCTGTTGCTCCAATAATCATCTGCGTGCTCTGTCCCGCAGGTGCAAATGGCCTGGTCAGCTTCTCATCCGACAGAGATGCCGGCAAAAACTCCTGCTTTCCAATTCTGTCCCCAGACTTCATCCCCAATTGTCCATTATGAAAAATGCTGTTCTCCAGAAAACGGTTTCCCGCACTGCGCTCCATTCTCGCATCCTTTCCGATGGCAAGTCTGTGGGCAGCTATGGTATCACTCACCTTTCCCATAGGAGACAGAATCGTCTGAAAGCTTTTATTCGGTGCAAGCTTTTCCAGACTTTCAGCCGTTGGAAGCTCCAGATTAATACTGATTCTGTCCGCAAGATACCCGGCAATAGCAAGCATTTCGTCCGACGCACCAGGAATTGTCTTGACATGGATATAGCCGTTAAATTTATATTTATTCCGAAGCAACAAAAGTGTCTCACACATTTTTTCCATGGTATAGGATGGATTTCGAAGCACGCCGGAGCTTAAAAACAACCCTTCTATATAATTACGCTTATAAAACTCCATGGTCAGCTGGCAGATCTCATCCGGTGTAAAAGTAACCCGTTCCACATCATTGGAACAGCGGTTGATGCAATACTTACAGTCATAGACACAGTGATTTGTCATTAAAATTTTCAAAAGCGAAATACAGCGTCCATCCGAGGCAAAGCTGTGGCAGATTCCGCACGCTTTGGCATTTCCCAAAAAACCTTCCTTCCCGCGCCGTTCTGATCCACTGGATGTACAGGCCACATCATACTTGGCTGCATCCGCTAATATATGAAGTTTCTCTTGTATCGTGTAGTTTTGTTTTATCTCTTCCATATACCTATTATACAAACATTTGTTCGATTATACAAGTGTATATTTTTACAATTTTCTGTTGTGTTGTTTCTATCTTACATGTTTTTGTTGTGACAAAGTTTTCAAAATATGTTGTGTGATATGATGGGTTACAACCATCGGAGGTATACGATATGCACAGAAAGGAATTTCATGAACGGCTTCTGGATTTGCGTGAGAAAAATGATTTAATGCAAAAAGAAATCTCCAAAGAACTTGGAATAAGCCAGCAGGAATATTCCAACTATGAGCGGGGAACCAGAGAAGTGCCGCTTCATGTCCTTTTAAAGCTTTCAAAGCTTTATGGAATCAGTACAGACTATCTGCTCGACATGCCTCCAAGACTTCCGGGCAGTACCGATTTGGCCAAGCCCTTTGTGGATGAAATTTCTTATACAAGCCTTTTTGCAGAAATGGATGCACTCTCCGAGCACCGACGCCGGGATTTGTTAAAATTTCTCTCTTACCTGCTTTATCAGGAAAGAATCTCCACGGAAAAGGACGAGCGCAAAAGCACCGGAACAATAGAAAAAAGAGCCAATAAAAAAGCAGATAAGTGATTGATACCATCATGATTGATATCGTCACTTACCTGCCTTTTTTATCTGCTAATTACCACATTCCACACTGATTTTATTAAAAATCTTCATGATTTCTTCCGTGTCAACAGCTGCCTTTTCTTCTCCCTGCCTGTCAATAATTGCCTTTCCCTCATGCATCATAATCAGGCGGTCTCCATATTCAACTGCATAGCGTAAGTTGTGGGTAACCATAATTGTTGTGATTTTTTTCTCCCGGACTATTTTCTCTGTCAGCTGCATAATAATCTCTGCTGTCTTTGGATCAAGTGCCGCCGTATGTTCATCCAGAATCAGGAAATCAATGGGCGTCATGGTAGCCATCAACAGAGAAACTGCCTGTCTTTGACCTCCGCTTAAGGAACCCACCTTTGTATAAAGCTTATCTTCCAACCCAAGATTTAACTGCGCCAGCATCTCTTTATAGCTTTCTATCTTCTTTTTTGAAACGCCCCGCCCAAGATTAAACGGTTTTCCCTTATTATCTGCTATGGACAGATTTTCCAGAATTGTCATGGATGGACAGGTTCCTTTTGACGGGTCCTGATATACCCGGCCTATTTTCCGATGTCTCAAGTACTCTCTTTTTCTGGTAATATCATCACCATTTATTAAAATCTGGCCTGCCTCCACATCAATACTGCCACAGATAATGTTCAGCATGGATGTTTTTCCAGAGCCATTACTTCCCACAACAGCAACAAACTGTCCATCCGCAATGGCAAGATTAAAGTCCTTAAACAGACACATTTCATTGACGGTACCGGGATTAAAATACTTATCAATATGTTTTAATTCAAGCATCTGCCTTCACCTTCTTCTTTCTCTCCATTCCTGCAAGCAGGATAATTAAAAATAATGCTGCCGTGATCAATTTTAAATCTGTAGATTGAAGTCCAAGCCTGATTGCAATGGCAACACATGCCTTATATAGCAGAGAACCTGCCACAACACTGGTTGTCACACGCAAAAGTGTCACATTTTTAAACAAGGTAGTTCCAATGATTACACTGGCAAGACCAATGACTACCGTTCCCGTTCCCATGGAAACATCAAAGTAACGCTGCTGCTGTGCGAATAAACAGCCGCTGACTGCAATCAGACCATTTCCCAATGCAAGCCCAAGAATTTTCACCTTGCCTTTATCCAAGCCAAGACTGGTAACAATCACATCATTGTCTCCTGCCGCTCTCAGCATATATCCTGATTTGGTATGAAGATACCAATCCAGAACGTATTTGATGATCAGGCAGAAAACAAGTGCCATAATGGATGTCTGAAAGCTCTTCAGCGCTTCCGGAAAAAGTGCATTCACAAGACTGTTATCAAAAACATTTGGCATATTATAGATAGGAAGATTCGCTTTTCCTGCAATGCGGAGATTGACCGTATAAAGTGCTGTCATCATAATAATTCCAGATAAAAGATCTCTCACTTTTCCCTTTACATGAATGAGGCCTGTGAGCATTCCCGCCAATGCACCTAACAGAAAGCTGACCGGCAGTGTCAGGTAAGGATTCACTCCTTTGCTGATCATCACCGCAGCAATCGCCGCACCCAGCGGAAAAGTTCCATCTGTTGTCATATCCGGAAAATCCAGAATTTTATAGGTAATATATACACCCAATGCCATGATGGCATATATAAGCCCCTGTTCAAATACACTCAATACTAAAATCAAAATTCTTCCTCCTAAAGCTTTCCTATGGGCTGAAAAAATCCAGTCCATAGGACACTCATTTTTTATTATTCTGCAGTAATGGAATCAAAGGTCTGGTAAGCTCCGGCTAACATATCTGCATCAAGCTCTAACTGAATCTGCTTTGCTGCCTCTGTATTTACATAAAGACTTGCCTGTGAAATAGTTTCAAACTTCATTTCGCTTGCCTTCGCTTCGCCCTTTAACACCTTGGCTGCCATAGCGCCGGTCTGTTTTCCAAGCTCAAAATACTCAAGTCCCATTGCTGCAACACAGCCTGCTTTAACCTGTTCCACCTCGGAACCAAAAACTGGAATTCCAGCTTTGTTAGCTGCTGCTAATTCTGTCTGAAGTGCAGATACTACCGTATTATCTGTTAAATTGGTGATACAGTCAACCTTGGCTGCCAGATCCGATGCTGCCATTTCAACATCAGAAACTGTATTGATTCCACTCTCTACAATTTCAAAGCCAAAATCAGCTGCGTGCTTTTTGTATTCTTCAATTGTACTGACTGAATTGGTCTCGCTTGTTGTGTAAATGATACCAATTTTTTTAGCTTCCGGCAAAATATCGCGAATCATCTGCAGCTGCTCTGTCACTGCGAGGAAATCAGAAGTACCTGTTATATTTCCAACCGGAGTCTCATCTTCATTGGCAAGGCCGGAAGAAACCGGGTCGGAAACAGCTGTAAAAATTACCGGAATATCTGTATTCATTGCAGAATTGTATGCGCTCATGGCTGATGGAGTTGCAATAGCACAGATTAAATCTGCCTTTTGTGAAACATAGGAATCTGCTATTGTACTTGCTGTTCCTGTGTCAGCCTGTGCGTTGTCATATAAAACAGTCAGGTTTTCTCCCTCAACAATTCCAGCCTCTGCAAGTCCTGCCAGAAATCCTTCACGGCAGTTGTCCAGGGAACCATGCTCAGCAAACTGTGAAATTCCAACAGTGTAGCTTTCGGTGTCTGCCGCATCGCCTGTTGTCTCTGCTGCTAAACTCTCTGTTGCTGCATCTGATGTTGCTGTATCTGCTGCTGTATCTGCTGCTGCCTGCTTTGCACTGCCACATGCTGTTAATCCGAATACCATGGTCATTGTTAATAATACTGCTAATACTTTCTTTTTCATAATCTTTGCCCTCCTGTTTGGCTTAAAGTGTATGCCCAGTCTCCGTTGTAACTGGTCGCTGTTACGCACAAAAAAACCGCCTCATATATTTCTATATGAGACGGTAATAAACTCAGGTTATTATCGCGGTACCACTCAATTTGACATTGTGTCCACTTTTGCATGTACATACTATACATGTCACCTGGATAACGGGTGTGCATCCCGCTGACGCCTACTATGTTTTCAGGTCAGCCTCGAAAGCCCATTCATCAATAGTCCATCTGCCGCAATCCCACCACCTGCAGCTCTCTGTGAGAATTTCTAATGACTACTCCTCTTTCTCATCGGTTTAAAATATTAATTGTCGTTTCGAAACTAGCATCACTTTAACCCATGACAGCATGTTTTGTCAAGCGTTTTTTAATAGTTTTCTTTTCTGACTTCAAAGAAGCTCTGGCTCATTCCGCAGACCGGACATACCTCAGGTGCTTTTCTTCCAATGACCAAATGTCCACAAACACGGCATTCCCAGATACATTCTTCCCCTTTTTCAAATACCTTCTGCATCTCAACATTCTTTAAAAGTGCACGGTATCTCTCCTCATGGGTTTTCTCGATGGCTGCCACCTTACGGAATTTTTCAGCAAGCTCAGGGAATCCTTCCATCTCTGCATCTTTTGCGAAGCGGTCATACATATCGGTCCACTCATAGTTCTCGCCCTCTGCTGCCGCAAGGAGGTTTGCCGGTGTATTTCCAAGATGTCCCAGCTCCTGGAACCAGACCCTTGCATGCTCCTGCTCATTTCTAGCAGTCTTTAAAAAGAGCTCAGCCAGCTGATCATAGCCTTCCTGACTTGCAATATTGGCAAAATAAGTATATTTGTTTCTTGCCTGGCTCTCACCTGCAAAAGCATCCTGAAGATTCTTTTCTGTTTTTGTTCCAGCATAAACATTCTCACTGCTTATCTCTTCCATTTTTTCAAATTTAGATGCAGGCTGTTTACAGATTGGGCAGACAAAATCGTCTGTCATAGGTCCTTCATGAACATAGCCGCATACGGTACATCTCCATTTTTCCATTGTTTTTTTCTCCTTTTCTTTTCCCAGTAAATTTGATTTATCTTCATAATCTGTATGTAACATTTTTTCTGCCAGCTCTGAAAGTGGCTTTCCATAAAAATCTGCATACAAATCTATGATTTCCTGATTTTCATGACTGTTTCTAAGCTTCATCTGACTATCCTTCTGATAAAGACCCTCTATACGCTTTTTGCGAAGCTCGTCACCTTTTTCCAGGGTTCCCTTTGGCTGTCCACCGCCACCGATGCAGCCACCAGGGCAGGTCATGACCTCGATAAAGTGATACTGCTTTCCTTCTTCCTTCATCTGCTTTAGAAAGACATCCACATTGGCGGTTCCATAGATAACCGCAACGTTCACTTCCAGATCCTTTATTTTAAGAGAAGCAGTTTTAATTGCTTCCATGCCTCTTACAGGCTGCAGTTCATAGAGCTGCTCCGGCGCCTTTTCCCCGGTAATATATGAATAGGCAGTACGAAGTGCCGCTTCCATAACGCCGCCGGTATTTCCAAAAATAACACCGGCTCCGGATGCCTCTCCCATAAGTTTATCATATTCCTCATCTGGGAGCTGGGCAAATGCAATATTCTCTTCCTTTGCCCATTTTGCAAGTTCTCTGATTGTAATGACATAATCCATATCTCTTAAATCATCCATTTCCAGATATTTTCCAGAAGCATTCATCTCCTGTCGTCTGATTTCATATTTCTTAGCCGTACACGGGGTAACTGCTACATTTACAATTTTGGCAGGATCAATTCCCATTTTCTTTGCGAAATAGGTTTTGATCGTTGGCCCCTGCATACCAATTGGACTTTTCGCACTGGAAATATTAGGCAGAAGCTCCGGATGATACATCTCTGCATACTTCACCCAGGCCGGACAGCAGCTGGTAAACTGAGGCAGCGGTTTATTCCCCTTTGTGATTCTCTCTAACAGTTCACTTGCTTCCTCCACAATTGTCAAATCCGCGGAAAAATTTGTATCCAAAACATAATCTGCACCCAGCTTTCTCAAAAGTGCAACCATTTTGCCCTGTACAAAGCTTCCATCTGCCATTCCAAATTCCTCTCCAAGTGCTATACGCACGGAAGGAGATGTTGAGAAAATAACAATTTTGTCCGGATTGGAAATCATTTCCTTTACATTCTGATACTCCATTTTTTCCGTAATACTGGATACCGGACACACATTGGCACACTGTCCACAGTGAATACAGACAGCCGTATCCTTTGTATTCTCTAAATCATAGGTTCCATGGACACCGATTGGTCCGCTACAGACATTTTTACATTGTCCGCACTTAATGCACAGAGATTCATCCCTGCAAATTGATGGATTATCGGGCTCAATCGGCACTCTCACATCCATGGATAAATGCTTACTGTTTCCCATTTATTTTTCCTCCTGTCTTTTGTTTCTTATGTTGTTGTCTCTTATGATTTTGCTTCTTATGTTTTTATTTCATATGCTCTATTCCAGGGCAATGGATTCAAGATCCACCGGTTCAATGGTCAAAAGCTGTTCTCTCGTTGGATTTGTCACCTGAATCAGCCTTGTCGCCTGGTTGGTGATTGCCTGCTCAAGAAAATTTCTCACATCTCTGGCATTGGCAAAATTCTCCGGCATCTGCATCATTCTCCTGGCAAAATAATCTGCCACAAAGCTTTTAGCTTCCCCGCTGAGCTTATACTCCTGCTTTTTACACATGCTCTCCAGAATTTCAAGCTGTTCCTCCACAGTGTAATCCTCGAAAAAGATAAATTTATTAAACCTGGACTTCAGCCCGGGATTAGACTCCAGAAACTGTTTCATTAAATCCGGATATCCGGCCACTATCACTATCAGATCATCTCTGTGATCCTCCATCGCTTTCAACAGTGTATCCACAGCTTCCTGTCCAAAATCACCATCGCTCTTTCCAACTGTCAGTGTGTAGGCCTCATCGATAAACAGAATGCCACCCATAGCTTCTTCCACAACTTCTCTCACCTTGGTAGCTGTCTGTCCAAGGTAACCCTTCACTAACCCAGAACGGTCAACCTCAACTAACTGTCCTTTACTGAGAACTCCCAGATTCTTATAGATATCGGCAAGAATCCTTGCAACCGTGGTTTTTCCGGTTCCGGGGTTACCGCTGAACACCATATGCTTGGAAACAGCAGTATTTTTCAAGCCCTGAGCTTCTCTGATTTTCTGAATTCTGATTAAATTAACAAGACTGTTTACTTCTTTCTTGACAGAAGCAAGGCCTACCATATCCATAAATTCCTGAAGCTTCTTCTCCAGTTCTTCCTGCTGATCCTTTTTTTCTTCTTCGCTTTGTTCAGGCTCCTTTTTTTCAATTTTTACCCGAAATTTCTTTTCGGTCTCAAAGTAAGCAACCCCAAACTCTTTCAAAAAATCATCCAGAAATTTCATATAGTCTGTATAAGCCTTCACCGCCTGTTCATTGACACTGCCTTCGTACATTGCAACAAATTCGCACCCAAACGCTCGAAACGCATCCACAAACATCTGTGCCTTCTGATGATAAAACATATCGTTTTTTATTTTTCGGTCAGCATCGGCTAACACAGCATACTTCACCGAGGACGGTGTTTGTGCTAAAAAAGAAGCATCCAGCTTTTCCCTGTATTTCAGCATCTCCAGATCCTTGGTTGTAGGAGAAACATGTAGTTTTTTACATATCTCAGCTGTCTCGCCATCTGTAATGCGTCCATCCGCTGTTGCCAGAAAGACTGCAAACTTCAACAATTCAAAATGGAAGCTTTCTCTGACATTGAGAGGCTTACACCCGGCTTTCCAGATGTCTGCCCCTGTCAGAATATCTCCCACTTCGTCACATATTTTTATAAATTCTTCAAATGAATATTCGGCCATAAATCCCCCACTTTTTTACGGTCAGTCCTATACAAAGGAAATCACTTCATCTTTTGGCTTTTTAGTTGGTTCCACACTGACTGCATGTAAAACCGGGCCTTCTTTTCCATAATCTTCAAAATATTCCACCGCTACCTTAGCAGTTACCTTAATCCAGGATTTTTGCTCCAGCTCCTCAGCCTTGTCATACTTACATGCATAACCCAGGAACGCCATATCCTCAGCACAGCAGGTCATAGCCATTCTTCCCGGAACAAAATATCCCTTTGGAAATTTGGGTGGATGAAGCACCATCGCTGTATACACAATGGTCTTCCCATTATATCTGCTCAGATTATCCAGTGCGTCAAGATACCAGAAGCCATAGCCCTGATCATCCAGAACAATTGGATCAGCATTCAAATCATACGGAAGATCCTCCTCAAGTGTCACATTCATCTCTCCCTGGGAATCCTCAAAAATTATCTCTGCGTTTTGATTCAATGCCATTATATTTCTCTTATATCCGGCAATTTTTTCTTCCATTCCATCACAGCGGTTCATGATGATTAATTCAGAATTTCTAATTTGCTCTGCTACCAGAGATTTCATGTTGGTAAAATAAGTTGCAAATGTCGAACCGTTAATCATGGTAATCTGCTGTTCCATTTTCCAATGCCATGGGAACTTCATGTTTTTCACATTCCACATGCCATTGAACTCTATAACAATTCTGCCTGGCTTATACTTTTTCTCCAATGCGATCAGATTCTGAGAAGTAAAATCCTCCTCATCCTCCATGACCTCCATTACGGTTTTGCTCTTTTTCAAAAGCTTTTCGTCATATTCATTTTCGCCTTCTTCACAGACAATTAGAAGCGTTGTCTGGCGTATCTGAAAATATGGCTGGCCAATTGTATAAGTAATAAATTCTGTTTTTCCGCTATCTAAAAAACCGTTAATCACATAAACGGGGATCATAATTTATCCTCTTTTCTATTCTATTTGGTGAATAATGCTTTAATGTTTTCTTCTTTCAGGGCAGAACCGATAACACAGATTTTTCCTGTATATTCTGCGCCTCCGTCACGAATTTCGCTCTCTCCCGGAACGTGATCAAAATGAATAAACAAATCACCATCTGTTGGAAGCATTCCTTTTGCCCTCAAAACCATGCCATACTTCTCTTCATCCTCCAAAGCATCCAGGCATTTCTGGACTTCTTCCTTGGTAAATTTGGAAGAGGTCTCAATTCCCACACTTGTAAAGACCTCATCTGCATGATGATGGTGATGGTGATCATGGTCATGACAGCCGCAGGTGCAATTCTCGTCATGCTCATGGTCTTCGTGGTCATGGTCATGATGATGTTCATGCTCATGTGCCTCAAGAACTTCTTTCATCAATTCTGCCTCTAAATCCTTGGCATCCTCGATGGCCTCCAAAATTTTAATACCCTCTAACTTATCCCATGGCGTTGTAATAATGGATGCTTTTGCATTATGCTCACGTACCAGTGCAACAGTTGCATTGATTTTTTCTTCACTCATTTCTCCGGTACGGCTCAGAATAATGGTACCTGCATGTTCAATCTGATTTTCAAAGAACTCACCAAAGTTCTTTAAATAAGCCTTACATTTTTTTGCATCTACTACTGCAACTGCACTGTTCAAATGAACACCCTCACAGGCTGTTGCTCCTTCTACAGCACGCATAACATCTGATAATTTGCCCACGCCTGATGGCTCTATTAGAATACGGTCCGGATGATATTTGTCTAAAACCTCTTTTAACGCTGTTCCAAAATCACCAACTAAGGAACAACAGATGCAGCCGGAATTCATCTCCGTAATCTCGATACCGGAATCCTTTAAGAAGCCTCCATCAATACCAATTTCTCCAAATTCATTCTCAATTAAAACGACCTGCTCATCCTTCAGTGCTTCCTTTAATAATTTTTTGATTAATGTTGTTTTACCAGCACCCAGAAAACCAGATACAATATCGATTTTTGTCATTTTTAATCACCTTTCCTTTTGGCAATTACTCTGCCTCTTATCTTCACTCTTAGCTAAATATTATATCACACTTGTCCTCGTTTGTTACCTTTGATAGTTGCTAAATTTTTATAAAATAATTTAAAACTCTTCAAGCTGATTTCAAGATATCTGATTTTTCTATTTCAATGCTTTTAAGAGCCCTGTAAAATGTACTTTGGACGTCAGGGAGTCTTTTATCTTCTCTTCGTCCAAAATGGGTTACATAAGTTGTTTACATAATTGAAAATCAACTGATTTTACATGGTTTTTGGACGCCAGAAGATTATAATCTCGCTGACGTCCAATATATCTCTTCTTTTTTTCTGTAGGAACTGTAATATCATCTCCCACGTCCAATCGGTTTACATAACGCTTTATTTATCAATATTAAAACAGGCAAACTTCAAATATACATGCAAAATTTCCAATTTATTTATAATTGCATGTACCTTGTCGTTGCATTTTCGTTCCATATGCTCCGTTTCAAGCTGTTTTACGCTGTTTTCAGCCTTTTCAGGCATATCTCCATGTCGTTGTCCCAGCTCCGAACATGCAATTTTTTTATTCTTTTGAAATTTGCATGCATTTTTGTTACAGAGGAGCATGCAAAATTCAAGGTCTACTCATAATTGCATGTACTTTTGCCCTGAAATCTATGTTTTCTTAGAAAAAACATGCTAATAGAGCTAAAAAACACATGCAAAATCTTGTATACACCAATTTTTGCCCTTTGCATCAGTTCAGCGCCTTGTATCCATCAGTTCAGCACCTTGCATCCATCAGTTCAGCGCCTTGCATCCATCAATTCAGCACCTTGCATCCATCAGTTCAGCCCTCTGCATTACCTCAGCACCTTGCATCCATCAGTTCAGTCCTCTGGCATCAGCCCATCGGCATTTCCGCTCTCGACAAGTCAACTCCACAGCTTCGCCCATTCAAGCTTCCCGCAAAATTTCAATTCAAATCCAGCTCCACCGGGCAATGATCCGACCCCAGAATCTGTGTATGAATCTTTGCATCCTCCAGTTGATCCTTCAATGCTTCTGATACCACAAAATAGTCGATACGCCATCCGGCGTTTTTTGCTCTGGCACTGAAACGATAGGACCACCAGGAATAAATATTTTCCATGTCCGGATAAAAGTAACGAAATGTATCAATAAATCCATGGGACAGCAGATTGGAAAAGGCATTCCTTTCCTCATCTGTAAACCCGGCATTCTTGCGGTTAGTCTTTGGATTTTTCAGGTCAATTTCTTTATGTGCCACATTCAGATCGCCACAGAAAATAACCGGTTTACTCTCTTCAAGCTTCTTCAGATAAGCTAAAAAAGCTGCTTCCCACTCCATTCGATAAGAAAGTCTCGCCAACTCATTTTGAGAATTTGGAGTGTAAACGGTAATAAAATAGTAATCTTCAAATTCCAAAGTGATTACCCGGCCTTCATGATCATGCTCGTCCACACCAATTCCATAGGCTACAGATATGGGTTCCTTCTTTGACAGAATTGCGGTACCAGAATATCCCTTTTTCTCAGCATAATTGTAATACTGATGATAATCGGGCAGCTCCAGTGCCAGCTGGCCCTCCTGCATTTTTGTTTCCTGAATGCAGAAAATGTCCGCATCCAGTTCTTTTACCACATCTAAAAATCCTTTGCCCACACAAGCGCGCAGCCCGTTGACATTCCAGGATACCATTTTCATACGCTTACCTCCCGGCACCGGACAGTGTTCTTGGAAAATAACGTCCTGATGCCCACTTTCCTTTTTCAATTTGTATTTGCATCTCGATTAATATTTTCATCTCGATTAGTATTTACTTCTCAATTAATATTTTCATCTCGATTAGTATTTGCATCTTGATTAGTATTTGCATCCCTATTAAAATATCTATTTGTATCAATCTTCCAAAATATATTTTCTGTAGCGTCCAGCCAGCGTTTCATCAAGATATGCTTCTACATAAATGCCATCCTCACGATATTCATCCACCAGAATTTCAGCCTTCTCAACCAAAATAGAATGCACTCCTCCATCTGTATACGGAATTAAGAGGCTGCACCTTTGCCTGCCGCCAAAAAGCTTTTCTTCGATTAAGGCAATTAATTCCTCGATTCCAATTCCTTTGCCGGCAGCAATAAAAATGGAATCCTCTACTCTCTTTGGATAATCTGCATCCGGAATTTGTTCCGCCTTTAAATCCATTTTGTTAAAAACACGAATCATGGGAATATCTGTTACTTCCAATTCCTTTAAGGTCTTTTTGGTGACCTCCATATGCTCTCTGTAATAGGGATCTGAAGCATCTACCACCTGCAAAAGTAAATCTGCATTTTTTGCCTCCTCCAGGGTAGAACGGAATGCCTTGACAAGATTATGCGGAAGCTCATCAATAAAGCCTACGGTATCAGATAAAAGAAAGCTTTTTCCATCCTCGGAGGTAATTTTACGGACAGTCGTTTCAAGCGTTGCAAAAAGCATATCCTTTTCCAGCACCTTCTTCTCCTCATCCTCTTTGGAGCGTTCCACCAGGGCATTCATAACCGAAGATTTCCCTGCATTGGTATAGCCCACCAGACTGACCATCGGAAGTGTTCCTCTCATTCGGGCTTTTCTCTGGGTTTCCCGATCCTTTTCTACCTGCGTAAGCTCTCTTCGATACGTGGCAAGGCGTCCCTCAATATGTCTCCGATCCAGCTCAAGCTTTTTCTCACCTGCTCCCTTGTTACTCATGGAACCGCTGCCGCCGCCCTGTCTGCTCAAGGCATCATGTAAGCCAACCAGACGTGGCAGCATATATTGTAATCTTGCCACCTCCACCTGCAATTTTGCCTCTCGAGTCCTTGCTCTCTTGGAAAAAATCTCCAAAATCAGTGTGGTTCTATCCATCACAGCCGTCTGCACTGCGTCTTGAAGGTTGCGAAGCTGAATTGGTGAAAGCGCACTGTCAAAAATCACCAGGTCGGCCTCCGTCTCTCCCACAAGCTCCCTGATTTCTTCCACCTTTCCACTTCCCATGTAAAAAGCTTTATTCTGCTGTGGCAGCTTCTGCGTCACAACTCCCACAACCTCCATATCACAGGCATCTGCCAACTGCTCCAGTTCTTCCATCGAGTGGGGAAAATCTCTCCCATCACTGAGGTCTAATCCTGCCAAAAGAACCTTTTCTTTCTCGTTTTCCATTAATTCATTTTGTCTCATTTTTTCTTCCATTTATTATTCCTTATCCAGCTCAATTTTTCAGGCTGTCCCAATTAGCACATGCTAACTTGCTGAGTAATGCTACATTCACTTCCATAGACTGCACACAGGCATATTCAAATCTTCCATGATAGTTGTATCCACCCGTTCCCAGATTTGGACACGGTACACCCATAAAAGATAATCTTGCCCCATCTGTACCACCACGAATCGGATTTACGATTGGAACAATATTCAGCTGTTCCATCTGACTCCTTGCCTCATCAATGAGAAACATATAAGGTTCAATTTTCTCCCTCATATTAAAATAGCTGTCAACAATTTCAACGCAGAAGGAATCCTCACCATATTTTTGATTTAAGACTCGTGCAATCTCAGAAAACTTTTCCTTCTTCTCTTTGAATTTTACCATATCATGGTCACGGATGATATAGTCTGCAACCGTTTTTTCCACCGTTCCGGTCACCTTATCCAAATGATAAAAGCCCTCATAGCCTTCCGTATACATGGGAGCCTCCCTCTGAGGCAGCATTGATTGAAATTCCTGCTGCATTAAAATGGCATTTTTCATTTTTCCTTTGGCGTCTCCGGTATGTGTGCTTCTGCCCCAGACAGTCAGCCTGGCACTTGCAGCATTGAAATTCTCAAACTCCAACTCTCCAACTGGTCCTCCATCCACCGTATAAGCATAATCTGCATCAAATTTTTCCACATCAAAAAAATCCATGCCTCTTCCGACCTCTTCATCCGGTGTAAAGGCAATTCTGATTTCTCCGTGAGATATTGCAGCTTTCCCAGCCTCCGATGCCATCAGCTGTTCTGCCATTGCCATGATTTCGGCTACTCCAGCCTTATCGTCTGCGCCAAGCAGCGTTGTCCCATCGGTGGTGACCAAATCCTTTCCTTTCAATGTAAGCAGCTGTGGGAAGTCCTTTGGTGACAGATAAATATTTCTTTCCTCATTCAGCAAAAGCGCTCCTCCATCATAATTTCTGTGAAGCTGAGCCTGAATATTCTTTCCACTTGCTGCCGGCGAAGTATCCATATGTGCTATGAAGCCTATTTTTTTACTACACGAGCAGCCCTTACTTGCCGGAATTTTTGCATACACATAGCCATAATTTTCGTCAAAAAAAACATCTTGAACTCCCATATCACACAATTCCTGCGCAAGAATTTTTCCAAGCACCTTCTGATTTGAGGAGCTTGGAAATTCATCCACGTTTTCCACCGACTGTGTATCAAAAGAAACATAACGTAAAAACTTATCCAATACCTGCTCCATAAGCTCAACCTCCTTTAGCCTCTGCTAACTTACACACTTTTTAAAAACTGCTGCCCCTATAATTAAAACATAACCAATCACACTGTAAATATCCGGTATCTGATTCAAAAATAAAAATCCCAGGATGGCAGCAAACAGGATCTGTGAATAATCGTATACCGAGATTTCCTTTGCCGGAGCAAAGCTATAGGCCGCTGTAATGGAAAGCTGTCCTCCGGTTGCAGCAATACCGGCTGCAAGCAGACAAAGCCATTGTTTTCCGGACATTGGCTGATAATGAAAAAGCACAAAGGGAAGTGTTGCCGCCGTAGAAAAAGCGGAAAAGAAAAAGACAATCAGTTTTCCTCTTTCTCCTCTCTTACTCAACAGCCTTACAAAGGTGTAAGCCACACCGGCTCCCAGGCCACCAAGCGCACCTATAATTCCCGGAAGGCTGGCCACATTCAGTGACGGCTTCATGACAAACAAGGCTCCCACAAATGCCACCAGAACTGCCATCCACTCCCATTTGGAAGCACGCTCTTTTAAAATGAAATAGGAAAAAATGATTGCAAAGAACGGTGATAATTTATTTAGCATGTTTGCATCTGCAATGTTCAGCCTGTCAATGGCATAAAAATTGCATAACAGCCCCGCAAACCCACAGGCCGCTCTTAAAAACAAAAAGGGCAGACTCCCTTTTTGCATATGAAACTTTTCCTTTGTTGTCATCAGCATGATGGCCGCTACCACTACTGCCACTCCGTTTCGGAAAAAGCATTTCTGGATAAAGGGCACATCCCCCGACAATCTGACAAAAAAGCTCATAAGTGCAAAAAAGAAGGCTGCACATAAAATACAAATAATTCCTTTATTTTTCTGACTAACCAAGATGACTCATCCTTCTTGTGCCCAACGATGAAAAGCCCGCTCTGCGAACCCTTCATTGTCAAAATTACATGGCCTGTTCTGCTGCTTCCATTCCCATTTGAACAGCTTCTGCCATGCCTGCACACAAACAGATTAACACGATAACAGCTATAATTGCAACAGTAATCCCCAGACGTGTCCTGGAGCCCTTACTGCTTGTCATGTCCACATCCCCCATAATCTCCTGAACTTTTTTCTTTCTAAGAAGCACTAAGATTACGATTGTATATGGGATTACAGAAAACACCTGAATCATGGAGTAGCCGCTGATTGTTCCCTGCAACGTTCCGTTGGTAAAAATACCGGTTCCAATTAAGGATGCAAAATCAACAAATGCATGTAAAAATACCAGAAGCCAGATGTTTCTGGTTCTAAAATAAATAGCAGTCAATAGCATTCCGAGAAAGGCTGCAGAAATTACCTGAACAAGCACACCCTTAAATGCAATAACACCTCCGACCGCATTGGAAAAATGCATAAACCCAAACACCACACCGGAAAGAATTACTGAAAACCATACACCTGCACGATCCTTTCCGTATTTGTCAAAAATCAGGTTTGCTACTACGCCGCGGAATGCAAACTCCTCGGTTACACCGATTGATACCATGCATAAAATAAAGATGATAATAGAGAATACAGGAGATAAATCTGATTTCATCGAAACAACGAACTGAACAATCAGGGTATAAACTGCAATTACCACAAGGTAACCAGCTACAATCAGACCCTTTCCAAAACCAATCCTTTTCTCTTTAAAAATCTTTTTATATCCAAACAGATAGATGACCGCTACACCGAAAATCATTCCAAATATCTCTGATAAAAACTGGTAGAGATAATCCCCTCTGGTTGCCAGAGATGGGATAGCCATAGCTAACACAATCTGAAAGGCAAACATATAAAGTACCCATACTGCTGCAATTAAAAGACTTACCACAATTGGAAGCTTTCCGTAAAATTCCCTGAATTTGTTTTTCATTTTTTAATTTCCCCTTTTCTTTTTGCATATCATTGCATATTTTTAATAATAGACTATGCAGTTACCTGTTGCTTCCTCACAATAATCCATGAAGAACATAAACACAATATCCCCACCGTTACACCGGTCACCGCCCATTGAACAGGCGAGACATGTTTCAATAAGTTTATCATAGTATTTGCGAACTTTACAAGTACACTGCCATTCTTTATGTCATGAATATGGTTTGAGCCTATACAAAATGCCATCGTAATTACCCAGCATACCCAGAATACCGCATTGCCAAATTTCAAAACCAGACTTCCTAAAAAGGATCGTATTACACAAACCGCAATTGCTACAACGGGAACGAGCCAGACCGCCGGATTTGACGGCAAAATTCTTTCCTCCGGAACACCCGGATAGAGCCAGTTGTTCAGAAGGCCCTCGCCATAGTAGATTCCATAACAAACAAGAACCAATGCAAGTGTATAAATCATTGAGACTGCAAAATCCGAGATAAAGAAGCTCCGTCTTGTTCTGCTGTATCCTACCGTCATGTTAAAATAACTTCTCATGGAAAACATTCCAAACATAACATTTCCAAACAGACCTATGCATACAGCCAGCAGCGATCCCATGCGAAAAATATCAAAATCCGGCTCATCCCTCGTAAATGCAGCAATAACTGCAACCAGTATGATTCCAAATACAGTAAAACCCATCTGCATTGCAAGAAGCATCCCAAATTCATCAAATCGATATTTCAAACTTTTTCCTATCATTTTATCCTCCTAACTGTAGACTGCGAAATTCGCAATCTGACGTTTGGCTGTAAAAAAAGCACCAATTGAAACCAGGATAGCCACTGCTAACAGAATCAGTGCATATTCCATGTGAATCCATTCCACAGCTTTTGAATAGTAATCGCCTTCTTTTCCCAATACGCACAGCATACCGGTTACCATACCAAATCCTACCAGACCGATCACATGCATAATTGTTCCGATTACCTTTTTATGATACACAAGCATTCCTGCAAACTGCGCCCATCCCCAGTTTAACAGCATAGTTCCTATGTAAAACACAATAATGTTGGGCTGAAAGTACTGTATTCCCGATAAAAAAGCCAACGGAATTGAAATAATCAGACCCTCCACAACTATGGCTGCAAAGCGGTATATCATAGCCGCAAACACATTTTTTCTGGAAATGCTCATACTGATATAATGGTTTGCACCATTCTGCCAATCCATCACACTCAAATTTAAAATCACCATGCAAATGGTTGCCATAAATAGAAACATTACATTGATACTGTTTCCAAGCAGCAGATAAAACCATCCCCACAAAAGGGCACTCACTCCGACTATTGCCGCAAGGACACGCTGTAGTACGAAAAGATCATATTTGATCAAACGTTTCAAATCTCCATTCATTACGATTCCTCCCTGCCACATAACGAAACGAAAATATCCTGTAGATTCATTTTCTGCACCGAAAGCTCGGTGTACTCTGCTAACTTTGCTTTTTCTCTTTCCGAGGTTGTAGCAACTGTGATTCCCTTACTTCTTCCCAGCTTTTCCTTGTGGTAGGTCTTCATGGCTCCGGTCGCTTCATTCACCAATTCTTCCAGTCCACTGACATGAACAAAACGTTCCAGCATCTCCTGAGTATTTTCTTTAATCAGAACTGTTCCTTTTTTAATAAACACAACTTCCTCGAATACATCGGAGGCTTCCTCAATGATATGTGTTTAAATTACAAAGGTTCTTCCTGTTTCACTGTACTCATCTAAAAGCAGACGGTAAAAATTTTCTCTGGCAACTACATCCAGACCGGCAACCGGTTCATCCAAAAAGGTATATTTTGCTTTACTTGCCAATGCAACAATAATGGTAATCATACTCATCATACCTTTGGATAATTTGTAGATTTTCTGCTTTCTGTCAAGCTCGAACTCTTCCAGCAGCTGTTCGGCCATCTCGTTATCCCAGTGTGGGAAAAGTGCCCCGGCCATTTTCAAATAATCCTTTACCTTATAGGTGTTTTGCTTTCCAAAACAGATTCCCTGAATCTCTCTGGAGAAACAAATATCATTAAGTGCTTCCTGATTCTCCCACACCTCCCTGTCATCCAGGGTAATCTTTCCTGCTGAAGCCGGGTTTTGTGCACTTGCAATAGACAGAAGCGTGGTTTTTCAAGCTCCATTTCTGCCTATTAACCCATAAATCTTTCCCTCCTCAAATTCAAGATTTAAATCGGTAAGAACTTCCTTCTTTCCATAATGCTTATAGATATTTTCCAATTTAAGACTCATGATGCCTCCCCCTCTCTTCCAATCATTGTAATCAGCTCTTCTTTTGTAATTCCAAGGCTTTTTGCCTCCGTTAACAGACTTCTCACAAATCTGTCGTAAAACTCTTCTTTTCTTTCCTGTCTGATTTGTTCCTTTGCTCCACTTTGCACAAACATACCAAGCCCTCTTTTCTTATACAGAATTCCCTTCGTTGTTAAAAGATTAACTCCTTTTGCTGCTGTTGCCGGATTGATCGTATATAGCTTCGCCAGCTCATTGGTGCTGGGTACCCGCTCCTCTTCCAGAATAATATCCCGTAAGATGTCATTTTCAATCATCTCAGCAATCTGGATATAAATTGATTTCTCCTGGTTCAGTATTTCATTCATCCCATTTCCTCCCTTCCGGATTATTTGTTCATTACTTATGTAACTAACCATATAACTAATGTGGTTAGAAGTCAACAGATTTTTTTAATATGGCAGAAAGGTTTTTTTGAAAGCTTTCACGTAACATAGCGGATTCTCACCCTTATTGTTATTTGCATAAAAATAACAGCAGTTCAAATATCGAACTACTGTCACTTTCTTAAAATTCCATGTATTCTGCCTCAGTTCATAATCGCAGAAACACTTTCTCTTATCACGAGATCTACTCCTATTGCATTATGCATAAAATATTTTCTGTTATTATTTCGGATTTTTTCAATCAGACGATCTACTGCAATATCTCCAATTATCTCAACATTAATTCCTACCGTAGTAATTGGTGGTGTAAAATGTTTTGTAACCGGCATATCATCAAACCCAATAATGGATATATCTCTCGGAATATTATAGTTTGCACCTTTCAGCGCATTCATGATTCCAATTGCCATAATATCATTGGATACAATCAGCAAGGAAGGGAGCATCCTTTCATCCTTAATTATTGTCTGCATATCTTCATATGCACCATCTGTCGTACACTTTGTTGCATAAATATAGCGTTCCTCCACCTTTAAGCCAACATCCTGCATTCCCAGACAAAATCCCTCATATCGCTCTTTAAAATTATTTATTTCAACTCTGCTTTTTACAAAGCCAATTTTCCTGTGTCCCATTTGAAATCCATATCGCACTGCCTGCCTGACTCCATCCATATTGTCCATCAGCACACAATCATTTTTTGTCCCCGGAAACCAGTTATCTATAAATACAATTGGTTTTCCCGTCTTTTTATAAAAATCAGTATCTTCATTTCTCATTTCTGTTGCCAAAACTAATATTCCGCTCACATCACTGATATCATTCTTCAATATAAAATCACTATAATCATCCTTTTGCTCATAATAAATTATATTCAAATAATAACCATATTTTTCAGCACGTTCTTTGATTTCATTCATTAGCATTACAAAAAAATATGTTTCAGAAATAACATTGCCATTCCTAATATGTACAAAAAATGCCAATTTCCCTTTTTTAATTATCCGCTCTTCATTAGCCTGGCTGGAAAATTTTAAATCAAGAATTTTTTTCATTGTAACATCACTTACCCCACCCTTATTATTAAGTGCCATAGAAACTGCTGCCGGTGAAATATTAAGTGCTTCTGCTATTTCTTTATTTTTCATATTCTGCCTTCCATGATCCCCTTTTATTTTATTCCTTACTTTTTATCATATTGAAAACAGTCACTATGTCAACCATAATGACTGTTTTATTAAAAATTTATTTTATCATTTATGCTCTGCAATAGCAAAAATCGCTCTTGCTGTTACAGCACTGTAATTAATAAACATATACGGTGTATTTGGGGGTAAATATAAGCCCTCATAATGTTTCAGCATGTGTGTTTCTCTTGTTTCAGTTAAATACACAGCCAGCGGTCCTTCCATTCCAAGCAAAAAGGCCTCAGTATCATGTTGTATCACATCAGAATGTCTGGTAACAACACCTCCTGCAGGTACAATATATTCTCCAACACTCATGTAATCATTACTTACTGAATATTTCATCAAAACAGGTCTGGTATCTCCATTAATAATTTTCAGTTTGCGGTTCTCCGTAATATGATATATCAGCTTTTTCTCTCTTAATAATGTACCCTTCTCTGGCCACTCTCCCAACTGATCAACCGATCCATATCGATATGGAGCCTCAAAAGTTTCTGTTTTTCCGCCAAAATCTTCCGGATTATAATTCCATATTTTTTTAGGACCATTTACATCTGTTGGAAATTCCTGACTTTCTACAATCTTAGGGGCAATTACAGCCAGTACCTTTACAATTTTATCGGTAAAATTATATGCTGAATGAAGTGTCCCTTTTGGAATAAGCAGTGCTTCTCCCTCCTTCACTTCAATTGTCATACCGCTAGCAGGATTAAACTGTGTAATGACTCCTTCCAATACAAAATAAGCTTCATCTCCAGGATGATAATCTGGCGGATTGAAGAATCCTCCCGGACCTATTTCCATACTACATACGGTAATATTATTTGTACTTAAATACATATAATTAGTGTCTGCTGATTAAAAAGAAAATCAGCTTGAAAGCATTGATTTTACT
>CAZUCI010000030.1:0-32301 GCA_964619485.1 uncultured Lachnospiraceae bacterium | reverse complement strand
TAAATATATTCAAAAATACATCTTGCCTGCTGTGCTTTCGGAATACATAAGGCTTTATTGGATTCTATTCCTTTTTCCGGGCTGATGGTGACAATTTCACCCGGTTCCACATCGCGGACAAACTCTGCACCAATGGTATCAAGGGCACATGTCTCACTTGCCAGAATATAGCAGTTATCTCTTTTTCCAATGCAGAGTGGACGAAATCCAAAAGGATCTCTGGCTCCAATCAGTTTACGGGGACTCATAACAATCAGGGAATATGCTCCCTTAATCTTTTGCATTGCCCGTCCCACGGCTTCCTCAACTGATTTGCAGTTTAGTCTTTCCCTGGCAATATGGTAAGCAATTACCTCGGAATCAATGGTGGTCTGAAAAATCGCACCGGTATATGCAAGCTCCCTGCGAAGCTCCGGCGCATTAATCAGATTGCCATTATGGGCAAGTCCCAGCGTCCCTTTTACATAATTCAGTACCAGTGGCTGGGCATTTTCTCTTGTGGAACTGCCCGCAGTGGAATAGCGAACGTGGCCAACACCGATATCTCCCTTTAATCCTGAGAGTATCTCCGGTGTAAATGCCTCATTCAACAGTCCCATATCTTTATAAGTGGATACTTTTCCTTTTGGTCCATCTGTTTCGCTGACTGCAATACCGCAGCTTTCCTGTCCGCGGTGCTGTAACGCAAACAAGCCATAATAAATACTGGTTGCCACGTCATTGCCATCGAAATCATACATGCCAAAAACGCCGCATTCTTCTTTTAAGTGGTCATTTTCCTCTAGCTGTCTATGAATGCTTTCCATTTTTTTATAATCCTAATCTCTTGAATACTTCGTTGTATGCTTCTTCTACATTTCCAAGATCTCTACGGAAACGGTCTTTGTCTAATTTTTCATTTGTGTGAACATCCCACAGTCTGCAGGTATCAGGGCTTGTCTCGTCTGCCAGGATAATCTGTCCATGGTAACGTCCAAACTCAATCTTAAAATCAATCAGCCTGATATCAGCCTGTAAGAAATAAGCCTTTAATACTTCATTAACCTTAAAAGCGTATTTTTTGATTGTATCGATTTCTTCCCAGGTAGCAAGTCCCAGTGCTACTGCAAAATAGCTGTTGATTAATGGGTCACCAAGATCATCATTTTTGTAAGAAAATTCAATGGTAGGCTCAGCAAAAGGAGTTCCCTCTTCCACACCAAGTCTCTTGGAAAAGCTGCCTGCTGCCACGTTACGGATAATAACCTCAAGAGGAACAATCTCAACACGTTTTACTGCAGTTTCTCTGTCGCTTAATTCTTCTACAAAATGAGTAGGAACACCTTCTTTTTCCAGAATCTGGAAAACATGGTTTGTCATCTTGTTGTTAATGACACCCTTTCCTACAATAGTACCTTTCTTTATTCCGTTAAAAGCAGTCGCATCATCCTTGTAATCTACGATTAATACATCCGGATCATCTGTTTCAAATACTTTCTTTGCCTTTCCTTCATAAAGCTGGTTCAATTTCTTCATCTTTGTCACCCTGTACCTTTCTTTTTATAAGCAGGCCCCTAAGCCCTCATGTACCCAATTATAAACAATCACCTTTTATAATTCAATCAAATTATGTGCCAAAAAAATGATTTTAACTCTTGAATTTTCCAATAAAATCACGAATCCTGCCATTGTCCGATGCAAAAATCTGTTCCGGTGTTCCCTCTGCCTGAATTTTGCCGTCCTCCATAAAAATAATACGGTCCGAAAGCTCTCTGGCAAATTCCATCTCATGGGTTACAATAATCATGGTCATCTTCTCCGCAGCAAGCTCCTTGATTACTTTTAAAACCTCTGCTGTCAGCATGGGATCAAGGGCTGATGTCGGCTCGTCAAAGAAGAGAATCTTTGGCTGCCTTGCAAGTGCCCTCGCAATGGAAACACGCTGCTGCTGTCCTCCGGAAAGCTGAAAGGGATAGGCCTCTGCCTTGTCCATCAGTCCAAGCTGCTTCAGAAGCTTTTCTGCTCTTGCGTAAGCCTCTTTTTTGCTGACCTTATCCACGTTAATCGGTGCATCCACAATATTTTTCATAACAGTATAATGCGGAAAAAGATTAAAATTCTGGAATACCAGACCAAAATAAGCATGAAATTTTCGAAGCTCTGCTTTGGATGGATAAACAGCCTTTCCATCATGATCCTTTGCAGCATAATGATCATCCATATAAATCAGATCTCCGCCATCCATGGTCTCCAGCAAGGCGGCACAACGCAGAATGGTAGACTTTCCCGAACCGGAAGGTCCGATAATAGATACCACTTCTCCTTCTTTGACGCTTAATGAGATGTCCTTTAAGACCTCAAGACCGTCAAAGCTTTTTTTCATATGATTAATTTCCAGTATATTCATATTATCATCCCTCCTATCTGTAGTAGCTCATCTTTTTCTCAAGCTTCTCCATGAGATACGCCACAAGAAGATTGAAAATATAATAAAAGACAGCAGCAATCACAAATGGCATCATGGTTGTCTGTGCTGCGGCAATCTGTTTGGCCAGAGTGAACATCTCCATATATGCCAGGGAAAATGCGAGGGATGTGTCCTTTACCAGGGTTATAACTTCGTTGGTAATCGCAGGAAGAATCCGCTTGATTACCTGCGGAAGAATAATTTTCACAAACGTCTGTGCCTGCGAATAGCCAAGCATTTTGGCTGCTTCGTACTGACCAACGGGCATAGATTCAATACCGGATCGATATATTTCAGCAAAATATGCCGCATAGTTTAATACAAAACCGATGATAATTGCAATAAAGCGGTACGGTCCTGAAATAGGTAATCCAAAAAGATAGAATGGTCCGAAATATACAACCAGAAGCTGCAGCATTAACGGTGTTCCTCTCATGATGGAAATATATAATTTGAAGATCACTGCAATGACCTTGTTCTTGGACATACGTCCAAAAGAAACCAGTAAGCCAAGGGGAAGTGATAAAACAAGAGTCCATACAAAGATGGCCACGGTCTTGACCATGCCTCCTGCCAATTGTTGTAAGATTGCGGAAAATTCCATATTGTTCCTCCTAAAAAAATTACCCCCTGCGACGCTTGGATTGCTCCCGGCCACAGGGGTATATGTTTCTATTTTACACAGACTAAATCAGAAATGCCATATTTCTCAGCAAGCTTGGAAACAGTTCCGTCCTCTGCCAGCTTTTTCACATCTTCATTTACTGTATCGCGTAAGCTCTCATTTCCCAGTTTGAAGCCAATACCATACTGCTCGGAATTTAATTTTTCAGCCAGAACAACGAATCCGTCTCCTCGGGATTCAATCTGATAATTGGCTACACCGATATCAATTGCAATTGCATCAAGGCTGCCTGCCATCAGCTCTGTAAAGGCTGAATTGTAATCAGAGAACTGCTGTAATGTTCCAAATGTATCAGCCAGCTCTTTCTGCTGCTCTTCATCAGATAAAACATCCAGTGCTGCACTTGCTGCCTGAACGCCAACTGTTTTTCCTGCAAGATCAGCCAATGTAGTAATTCCACTGTTCTCAGCTACAACAATAACCTGACTGTTATCACAGTAAGGATCTGACCATGTATAATCATCCTCACGTCCGTTGATTGTAAAACCATTCCAGATACAGTCAATGGAGCCTGAATTTAATTCCATATCCTTGGAATCCCAGTCGATTGGAGTTTTAACCAGCTCCCAGCCTTCCATTTTGCAGACTGCCTCGGCAAGCTCCAAGTCAAAGCCTGTATACTCACCATTGTCATCCATATAACCGTAAGGTGGGTATTCGGCATCAAAACCGACCGTAAAGGTTTTTTCTTCTTTTTTTCCACAACCGGCTAATAAAGCCATGGACATCACACCGCACAATAAAAGTGCCAATACTTTTTTCATAATTATCCTCCCTTTTGGCATGAGCTGTCAGCGCAGCTGACAAAGTCCTATGCCTGATAGTTGCATTAGTAGTTTTACATCATTACTTTTGTATGCTATCAATCTACTCCTTTAGCAGAGTAAAGCCACGTTGACATCGTATCATCCCTTATTTTTTTTGTCAACAGTGAAACGTTTTTCGTATGCCGACAGCATGTCCATGATTTCCGGTGCATAACGGGGATACTCCCTGACAAGAAGGGAAATCTCGTTTTTTGCCGTCTCCCCATTCTCCGAGTTATATTCCATCTGCTTTCTCAAATTCTGACGTCTCAGTATCATGCTGTGCCTTACCTCAACCATCTCCTTTGGGTCAAGGATAGCCTGGGGCTGATGAATCCAGACAAATGGATCAAACAGATGATAGTTTTTCAATTGTTTTACCAGTCTCTCGCTGTGAAAATCAAGGTCGGACTCCGTCTGCTCCAGCTTCAGTCTCTCCTCACGTTCCACCTGATACTTATCCCAGAGCTGCTTTAAATGGGCTGCACTGTCAATACTGTATTTCACATAGAGATAGTCCAGCAGGTTTGTATTGTTGATATAGCGGATTTTCACTTTATTCTGCAGCGCAATGACTTTGTTATAGCTTCTGGATGCCATGTGAAGCTCTTTATCAGCTTCCTTGTACCGTAGAAACATCATGGTCAATGCTGCTGCCGCAACCACGGCAGTCATCAGATATCCAACCTTCACATCAAGAGACAGTACGGCCTCCAGTATGGCCAGAATCACCAGACAGGCAACTACTGCTATAATACAGATGATTGTCATGCCACGCATATTCAAAAGACAGATTTTAGCCTCCTCCATACGGTAGCGGCAGGCGTGCTTTTCTCCCTCCAGGCGCTGCATATCCTTGCGGATTTTTTCCTGATAGCTCTCTGCATCAGTCAGCTTTGTGATGCCCTCCTCCACCTGGTCGGAAAGTCTCTCAAGCTTACGATAATCCGACTCTGACATATGGCTGCTGCGCTCATCAAGTGCCTTTTTATCACCATGAAGCATATAGATTGCCTTGGCATGCTCCTCCAGCAGAAGCTTTTCTCCCGCCGGCAGTGCCTCAATCTCTTCCATATCATGTAAATATGCATTCACCAGCCGATATTCATCCTGAAGACGCTCTATCTCTGCTGTCGACTCCCCCATCTGCTCCAGACAGCTTTCCACATATTTGCGCCTCTCCAGCATATCGGTTATATCAATACCCTCACGACTCAACGTAATCTGTGGCTGACGCTCATCCGTCTGTTCTTCTGCCATCGGCTCATATTCATGTCTTTTTGGAAATAATTTTCTTAACCAGCCCATCTTTTATCCTCAGATTTCTTTCTTTTTATCTGAAAGCCATTGTGACAGCGATGCAAAATAGTCTGCATTACGCACACCATCACTTTTTCCCATGCTGCGTATTCTTGCAGCATCCTCACTTTTATCCCACTTATCCAGCAGTAATTCATACTCCTTTTTTACAGCACCTGCTATGGAGGCATATTCCGGATGCTCTTTCACACAGGCTGCAACTGCATCCCCGCCTCCCTGCAGCAGCATGCAGAAAAAAGCAGCCATAACATCCTGCCCCGGCTGTGGTGAGCTTTCTGCCGCCCGAAAGAACCACTCAATTGCAATGTCAAAATAAAACATTTTAGCATAACAGCAGCCTGTATTATAAACCAGATTATGCCACATTTTTGCATCATCATAGGCCTTTTCTTCCAGCATTTCCTCATAGGAACGAATGGCATCCTCGTACCGCCCCTTGACAAAAAAGGTGTCCGCCCGGTCCTTCCTTCTGGCATTGTTACTCTGAAGTGACGCCCTCTTGATCTCTGCACAAATCTGGTGGCATTCCTCTTTATGAACCAGCCCCGTCCAGGTCAGAAGCAGCATGGCAATCCGTTCCACCCTGTTGCCAAGACCTGCTGTTTCTCTGATTTTTTCCGCAAGAGCATCAGCCCCGCATTCCTTTTCCAGCCAGTCTGCAAGCCCCGCTCTTTTCAAAACATCCTCGCAAAAAGAAACATTCTCCGTCACGTAATACGCAAGCTCCTCCACGGAATACAGCCTCATATCCCACTCCTCGATTACCAGTGGGTGTTTTGCAGTTCTTCCCTCACATAACCGAATACAGCTCATCGAATTTCCTCCAGCGCAATTATTTCCTCATACTCTTTTCCTGTGGTTTTAAACAGTTCCCCAAAGCCGTCATCTGCAATATGTACCACCAGCTCCCTGGCAGATTTCATGGAAAGCTGACAGCGGTATCTGGTATTTTTTTCATCCCTGCCTGCTATTTTGGGAAGCACAACCGGTACTGTACGGTGCTCCTTTCCATCAAGAGAATGCAGTAAAATGGGAAGATGAAAATCAGCATCCGGCATAAACGTAAACTCGGCCTTTGCCTCAAACCAGTTCGTTCCGCCTGAGATCATAACCCGTTCACAGGCCCTTCCATTTTGCATAACAGGAACTGCAATATTGTAAGCACATTTTTCCTTCCCAAGATAAATGTAGGCCTTATCGTTTTCTCCCGGAAGGATTTTCTCCATTCCACCAAGGCATGCACCTTTACTGTAAAGATTGCTGCCGCCAAAAACTCTTCTGTTTTTACACAGAAGCTTTTTGCTCTCCGGATACCAGTCCTTCTCAAAAACTGTGCCGATCAAATAGACGCTGGTTACAATTTTCCCCTCCAGCTTTTCCTTCATCAATCCTTCTATCTGTGTATCCAGCCTGGCAAGTGCCTGCTCCTGGCTATGGGGATTCTTTTCCTGGGGAACGCGGATATCACGGTATTCCTCATCCTCAATCGTAGTCAGAATTGGCCTGCTGCGGCGATTCATCCTGACTGAGTAGGTTTTCAGGAACCCATCCGAAAGGTCGACCACGCAAACCTCATATCCCCATAATTCCTTTGGCTGATGAATGGTATAGTAAAAAAGGCTCTCTCTTCTCGTCTGTAAGAACAGCGTATCCAGCTTGGGAAAGATTTCCTTCTTTATCATGCTCAATGCTTTGAAAGCCGCCTCGTCCATGCGGTCCACAGAAAAGACAATGGATTTTATCGTTGCATTTTTTCTGAGAAATCCTGCCTTTGTCATACAGATTCGAACAAACAGGACCATTAATGCACAGGCATCAAGCTCCCTGTTCTCCACCATGATCCTTTTTCCATAATACGCACAGGGAACCAGGCTGGTAATCAGTGTACCCTTTCCCTCCGCAGCATATTGGACAGCCTCTTCTCCGTGGAACCACTGATTCGCCCCCGTTCTTTTGCACAGACAGATTGGAATATTGTACACATCCCCCTCATCGCCCTCGTAGGTTACAAAGCTGATCTGCGCCGACTGCTCTCCGATATCAAATCCTATTACATAATTTTTTTCTTCTGTTTCCACGCTCATAACTCATGCCATCCTTACCTGCTAAAACGCTGTTTTCTATCTTAATGAAAATAGTTCTTTTCCCAAAAACTCTGTCTGTGAATATTCCTCTATCATTTTTTCAACCGACAGGTAGTCCTGCAGCTCCATAGACAGGGCAATGGTATTAAGCTGCTTAAATCTGCCCTGATTACTCTCCACTGTATTCTCACTCAGCTCGAGTGTTCTGCTTAAAATGAATTCTTCATGGCCGGCTGACTCTTCGGTAATATAATACTGAAGCCTGTCTCCCCAGAACACAATAAAATCCTTTTGAAAAATGCCCGGGTAAATTTCCTTCATCTCTTCCGTATAATAAACATTTTCATCCGACTCCCCGCGGTCCAGAATATAATGAATCACAACCCTGGTTCCCGGCGTTGTATGATATTCCACATAGTTCTTTTCCTCATAAACCTCAATCACGGGATACAGCGGTGTAAAGCAGTGATAGTAAGGAAAATAAATATCCGAAGCAAGACTGTTGGAAAGCATCTCAGGAATAAAGGCCTTCTCCTCCCTGGTAAGCTCTGTGAATTTTTCACTGAAATATTTTAAAAGTGCAATTTGTTCACACAAAGACAGGCTTTCACCCTCTCTCAGTCTCTCCTCCTCCATTGCAAAAATATCAGGCTCCATGTCCTGACCTCTCACAATATACTCCTCTGCACACATGGACAGATAACGTCCAATAATCTGCCTGCTTCCACCTCTTCTATAATAATATTCAAAAATTTTCTGCCGGTCAGAGGTATATGCACCGGAGCAAAGCAGCTGATCAATCACACGCCCTGCAAGCTTTGTGGCGTCCGTCTCCAGGGAAACAGCTGCCTTCCAGATATCCCGAAGCTGTTTGACCGTGCCGTGAAAATAATTAACCAGATAGGAAATCATATCCTGCGTGTACTTTCCGTTTCTAAAGGAGGCATAGACAAAGGAGAGCAGCTCCTCATCATATTCATTTTCACGCTCTTTTAATGTAAACTGTGCAATTTTTGCCAGAACCCTGGCATCAAAATGCTCCGGTTCGCAGGTGAGTGCTGTGTCGAATGCTTTTTCGTAAAATCCCCAAAACACCAGCATTTTTACGAACTGCTCCCAGTCTTCACTTAAAAAATCCGTTTTTTCAGCATCCTTCAGAAACTCCAGAATATAATTTTCCTCATCCCAGCCGGAAATTTCCGAAAGCAGCTTTCCTGCAAGCATTTTGCGATAGCCAAGCTCAAGCTCCCCACAGCCCAAAAGCATGCGGTATCTATAATATGCCTTTTTTCTCTTCTGTGGAGTGTCTGCCTCCTCAATCCGCTCCTGGCTGATGATATAGAAGCAATATGCGATATTCTCCTCCGCTATTTCGCCCACCAGCTCATCCAAAACCTCTATTCCCAAAAGAGGGTGAAGCTGATACCTGTTTTCACATATAACAGGCTCTCCGTTTTCCTTTTCAAAAACCGGCGTAAAATCAGGCTCCATAAGATGAATGGTTGCCATGCCATCGACAATCGGGCACTGCTCTTTTCCAAGAAAATGCTTCTGTACAATCAGACAGCTTTTCAGACGAGGTTCCTTTACCTCCAGACGGCAGGTCGTTACCATCCTGATAATCTGTTTCTTATGCTTAGGCATCAGATCTTCCTTTTGAAGCACCCTCCTGTATATATAGGCAAGGTTCTCATCCAGTCTGCCCTCTGCCAGCTCCTCCAGCGCAAAAATCCTGATTTTATTTTCATAATCGGGTGGCAGAATCCATTCCGATTTTAAAACCTTGCAGTAAACATATGCCAGCTGTGTATCGTCCATGGAACAGTCATAGGAAAAATAGCGGTTTACCTGCTCGGGAAATTTTGCATCCTTATCGAAATCCAGCGCATAGATATAGGCCTCGTAAAGCTTGGTAATATGACAGTCCTTTTCAATTCCCTCCGCAAGCCAGCCGGCTGCTTCACTGCCCTTTTTACTGCCTCTCATAATCTGAAGACACATGCATTTTACAATTGTTTTCCTGTCGTAGGGCTGATATCGTTTCATCAGCTTCACAATATTACCGGAATATTTTTTCACTTCGGGAATCAGCTCATAGAACTGTTCCACTAAAAACGGCGTCATGAGTTCGTAGCGGTCCATAAATAAAAGAAGCTGAATCCGAAAGCTGTCCAGTTTCTCCAAAAGCATGGGGTTATCACGCAGAATCATACCTGCCTCCATATAAAGAACAGGACTGTACTCGCCCTTTTCCCAATAATGCAGCAGCTTTCTCATGACCTCCCCGGGCTCTGTGAAATTAAGCTGATTCATATTCATGTTTGCCCAGTAAATAACAAAGCAGTCGGGATATTTACTCTGATATTCCACCAAAAGCTCAGAGGCACGCTCACTGTTTTCATTACCTGACATAGCTGTCAGATACAGAAAATACCCATAAATAGCCATGGGCAGCTCTTTTCCGGAAATCATTCTTCTTGCATTTTTTAAAATCCAGCCCGCCTCATTCATCTGCCCCGCCAAAAGCTTTCCATGGGCCTGATAAAGCTGGGGCATCAGCTGTTCCTTTCCTGTGACATGCTCCAACAGATTCATTCCGGTCTCAATGGTTTCCTGCTTACTCTTAAAGCCTGCCCTGTAATCAAGGTAAAGGCGCATCATGCAGTCAGTAAATTGATTTTTCTGGCGCTGCTCCAGCTTATCCTTTCCATAGGCAGCCTTAATTTCTATCAATATGGACGCAATCCTGTTTCCATCCTCGTCCTGAAATAAAATGCTTCCATTTCCACCATATTCTCCAACGGATTCCTTTGCCAGCTGAATCTCTACATCAGCAAAATCATTCGCAAATTGTTCCCCCTGCAGAACGCAGGTCTTCTCATCGGCTATCGAGAGAAAGGACGCCTGTGCCGCCACCCGAAGCCGGGTATATCCCCAGCCATTTCTCCGAATTTTGACGGAAAGCTTCTCCGGTATCATCTCCCTGGAAAAAACATAATTTTTCTCTTCTATGGAAAAGGTAACCGGGCTTTTCTTCCTTGTCATAATCAGGAACTGGTCCATGGCATAGTCTAACTGGTCGTTCTCTTTTCCCAGACTCACCAGCCCACGGTACTGTGACAGAAACTGTCTGTTGCTCCCAACCATAAGTGCTTCAAAGGAATCCGACGCAAAAAGTGTACGGGCCTCCATCCAGTTTTTTCTGGCAAGATTGGTAAAATGAAAGAGATTGTGAATTTTTCCCATGGTGCTGTCCATGGCTTTCCCACATACTGTCACTTCATAGGGAAGATAAAATTCGCCCAGATTGGAAATGATAATAAATTCACCATAGACCTTCCTCCCCTGTTCCAGCCCTGCCGCATCAAACAGAAAAGAAATTTCCATGCTTTTTTTATCAAAATGATTGCATGGGCACTTGATTCTCCAGTCGGTCACGAAGATATTTCCCTCGACCCCGCCAAGACTGTCTGTGTGAATGGAAAATTTTCCCTCCTTTTTTTCGTTGGGAAGGACCTGCAGCTCCACCTGTGTTGAATCAAAGAAAAGTGCGCCATTCTGATAGCTATATGAAGTTGAAGGATGATTGCACGATTCCATATTATCCATGCTCCCTTGCAATGATTGTATTTTTCAATAAAACAGTTATAATAATTATAGCATAAATCATGGAGCTTATCTATGAAACCCAGAAAAAAGAGGTCAAAATAATGAGCAAAACAAAAGAAACCTTTCACGGAAGTGATTTAGAAAAAATAGAAGCAGTCTACGGTATTCACAAGGAGCAGATTGTCAGCTTTGCCGCTAATGTCAATCCACTTGGCATGTCCCCCAATGCCAGAGAAGAGCTGAAAAAGCATCTGGACATTATCAGCCGCTATCCGGACAGAGCCTACACCGCCCTGCGGTCCGCAATCAGCTCCTATGTCCATGCACCCGCCGAGCATATCATTCTTGGCAACGGTGTGACAGAGCTGTTGACACTGTGTTTCCACACACTCACCTTTTCCAACGCATTGATCGTGGGACCAACCTACTCTGAATACGAGAGAGATCTTCTGTTGGCCGGAACACAAATTTCGCATTTTTTCGCCCGTGAAGAGGACGATTTTGTCCTGTCTGTTGAGGGTTTAATCGAAGCAGGCCGCAAATCTGACCTTGTTATTTTATGTAATCCCAACAATCCTACCTCCCAGGCATTGAAAACAGAGGAGCTGGCAGAAATTCTATCGGCCTATCAGGCTGGTGGCACCTGGCTGATTATTGATGAAACCTATGTGGAATTTGACGAGCACTGTGATGAAATCACCGCTTCCAGTCTTACCACACAATTTGACCATCTGATTGTTCTCCGTGGTACCTCCAAATTTTTTGCCACACCGGGGCTTCGTCTCGGCTATGCGCTGACCGGCAACCGCGATTTTCTCCAAAAAGTCACCGCAATTCAGGACCCCTGGAGCATCAATTCTGTGGCTGAGTTTGTCGGAAGTGTCATGTTCACAGACAGGGAATATATTGACAGAGTTCGCTCCTATATGGCACAGGAAAGAGATTTTCTTGTAAAAGAGCTGTCAGCCATACCCGGAATCAGGCTTTATCCCCCAACAGCAAATTTTATTCTATGCAGACTTTCTTCCGATGGTCCGGATGCAGAGGACCTGTTTGACAGTCTCATTCGGAAGGGTATGATGATTCGAAACTGCTCCACCTTTCCCTCATTAAGCGCACAGTATATCCGTATCTGTTACATGAGCCACGAGGATAATGTCAGACTGGTTACCGCAATCAAAGAAGTAATTGAAAAGAGCCTTCGCCCCTGCAGATGATTCTGCCGGCAAAAGCTCTTTTGGATTGCCTTTTGGCTGTTTATTATTCTGTCTTTTGCCTGTGCCTTCGTCCTTTTTAAGCAGGCTCGGCAATCCGGCTGACGCCCACATAAATATCACTGATTTCATACCAGGTTGGATAATCCACAATACCTATCTGTGGTAATCTGAATATTCTCTGAAAGGTTCTGACTGCCTCCTCTGTTCTCGGTCCAAAGATTCCATCCACTGTTATTCTTGGAATAGCAGGATAATTTTGGGCAATTCGATTCAGCTGCTCCTGCATCTGCGAAACCTTGTTTCCACTGGCACCAATAGTCAGATCATATCCCGGCCAGGAGGAGGGAACTCCGGAAATCACATCCGTCGAATTGATATACATATCATTTCCATAATAATAACGGATAATCTCAATGGCAGAATACCCCTCCTCCGCCAGATATTTGGAGCCCCATTGCTTCAAGCCATCACAGTCTGCTCTGATTCCATCACAATAGGATGTAAAAATAGGCTGTCTTACGCCAGGTCTGGAAAGATAATTATTAAAAATCGTATCCACAAGAACAGATATATTTTCATAAATGTTTCTTCCATAAACCCATTTCTGGTCATATGCGGTTGAGGTTGTTATGGTAAAATTTTTGCCCTGATTCCGGTACCATTCTGTGTATACACGATTCAAAGTAAAGGACATAATGCATAAAATATTGGCGTAAATTGCCGCCTCCGGCCAGGTTGCATAGATCTCGCAGGATGCCACATTTTTGATATAATCCTTATATTTCACATAATAATTGGGTGCAGAATTATCTGCCGGATCTCCATCATGTACAACAACATATTCCGGCACGACCACACGGCTCAAAACAATTTCTCCGGTCTCACTCACGGGTTTGATTTCCGCCTCCGGTATTTTCGGTGGATATTCCCCCCATAATGTATGATCCGGGATCACAATATCATCCTGCGTCAAATCCGGCTCTTCCACCGGATTCATCTCCACGTTCTGAATGGACAATTCATCTGCCAGCAGCTCACTTCCTGCAATCCGCACAGTCTCATATCCCGGTGCAGAAACTTCAAAATCATAATCCGCATAGGGCTGTACATCACTCGGTTCAAGACTGAGTTCCTTGGGTGGAGCCGGCAATGGCAAATCCGTTGTCTGACCATTCTCATCTGTGGTAACCACCTCTATCGGTTCCTCCTGGTTATCCGGAGAAAAGATTGCTATCCTTGCTCCCACCACAGGAATCATTCCTATCGCGCTAACCACACTCAGGGTCAAAAGACCCCTGGAGTCATTCATATCTTCAGACATAAAAATACTCCTGCATTTTTTATTACTATATGCAGGAGCATTTCATTTGTTTATTATGTATGGAATGATGTGTCAGATTTCATCTGCCCTTATTCCAGATTCAGTTTTTTATCAATAAAATATTTGCTTGCAAAGAACAGACCAACGCCTGCCGCAGCAATCACTACCAGCGCAAGCAGGGCAAGGCAGGTAACAAATCCCAATGATGGATTTTCCGGCATCGTCAGAGTAATTGGAATCATACCGTAGCTCATGACAAACTGTAGCGCCATATTGAGTCCAATCATCACAAGAACTGCCATAAGTAATTTATTCTTCTTACTGGTCTGACCGATTCCAATTGCGGTATACTGCATCAGCACTGTAGAAATTGGAGCAATCAGTATAATCAGAATTCCAATAATAATCAGCGGAATAGCCGGAGCAATCTCCTGCAATTTAAGTTCTGCTGCAATTTCACTGAAAAGCTTTCCAATATCAGTGAAATCTCCCAGTGTGGAAAACATAGATCCAAACAGAATAATCATACTGATTCCAATTGCAATGGAAATCAGATACTGCCAGATTACAGCAACAATCAGCTTTGAAAGAATCAAATCTCTGCTGGTCACAGGAAGTGTCTGCATCAGATATCCCTGATCCGTAAAAAGATGTTTATAGTAGCGATAAAAGAAATACCAGGCAACTACCATGGCTGATGCAAAAACTCCCAGGTAAAGCAATACCATATACAACCCCATGGAAATTCCAGCCCACGCCTGCATTGTATCGCTCATCTTCCCCACGTTTGTCCATGCATCCATTCCAAAAATAATAGCTCCGATCAGAGAGAGAACTACCAAAACACCACAGCAGACCGTTCCTACAATCCAGGTATCTTTCCACTCATGTGCAATTAATTTCTTTAACATGCGAACACCTCCCTGAAGTATAAATCAACACTCTTTCCAAATCTGCTCCTGATTCCATCTGCACTGCTCTGAACTACCAGTCTGCCATTTTTAATAAATACAACATCATCCAAAATATTTTCAATATCTGAAATCAAATGTGTACAGATCAAAAGTGTCGCATTCGGATTGTAGTTTGAAAGGATTGTTCTCAAAATATAATCTCTCGCTGCAGGATCTACGCCAGCAATTGGCTCATCAAGTATATAAAGCTCTGCATCTCTGCTCATGACCAAAATCAGCTGAACCTTCTCCTTTGTTCCTTTGGATAAGGTCTTCAGCTTTGCATCAGATGGAATTCCCAGTGCCTGAAGCATTGCATAAGCTCTGTCCTTCTTGAAATCACTGTAGAAATCACCAAAGAAATTAACCATGGATTTTACATCCTTCTGCGCCTCAAGATAAGTACGTTCAGGGAGATAAGATACTACAGCCTTTGACTCAATCCCAGGCTTCTTTCCATTGATCAGTACTTCCCCTGCTGTCGGTGTCAAAAGACCATTTACCATTTTGATAAAGGTTGTTTTCCCGCTTCCGTTTGGTCCCAACAGGCCTACAATATGTCCCCGTTCAATACGAAGATTTAATTTGTCCAGTGCCGGAACTCCATTCTGATAACACTTTGTCAAGTCATGACATTCCAGCAGAGACGGTCCCTGCTCTGTCTTTGGCATTGGCTCATTCACAAATTCAGGTCGATATCCCTGTGGCGGCATCCCCATCTGCATTCCCTGTGGTGGCATTCCCATCGGCATTCCCATTGGTGCTCCCTGGGTTGGCATTCCCTGCGGTGTTCCCTGGGGTGGCATTCCCTGCGGCATTCCCATCGGTGTTCCCTGGGGTGGCATTCCCTGCGGTGTTCCCTGTGGTGGCATCTGATTCATCGGATTTGATTCCGGTGCCCCACTCATAAAATTCTCATCATTCATTGGCTTCCCCTCCGTCAACTCTTGCACCAGCCAGTGCAAGTGCCTGTTTTCTATCATATCCAAGTTCATTCATTCGGACGTAAAAACGTTCTACCTCTTCTGTCGCAAGCACGTCCCCCGCCTGCTTGATTGCATCTGAGTTTTCCGCAACAACTCTTCCATTTGTCCTCATGGTCACTAACAGTCCCATCTGCTCCAAATTGGCAAGTGCCCGCTGCATGGTATTTGGATTAACACCCGATTCCGCTGCCATGTCGCGCACACTTGGCAGTTTTTCTCCAGGCTTGTATTCTCCTGCAATAATTTTATTTTGTATCCGCTCCACAAGCTGTACATAGAGCGGTCTGTCATTATCAAATTCCCAGGCCATTCCTCTCACTCCCTTCTATATTTTCTCCATACTCATTGTAGTACTGTATTACTTATTTAATACAGTACTACATTTGTATGATTCTGTCAATACAAAGGAAGTGATTTTTTGTTTTTATTTTCTCAGGACTAGCAGGGGCTGAACAAACGCGTGCATCCCTTAAACAGCAGGCATCCCAAAGGGATTCCTATAATGGTAATGCAAAGAATCCCACCAAATACATACCCTATTAAAACAATCGGCAGTTTAATAATCAGCCAGAAAACAAGCTTCAATATTCCTATTCCCAAATGAAGTGATAAGGATATACACCCAATGGCAATCGCAATTAATATCAAACTTAAAATAAACATATGAATTCTCCTCTCCTTATGTAACAGACCTACCTTATAAATATGACAGCTGTCTCAGTGCTTCTTCTACTCTTCGCTTCGCATCTCTGACCTTTTCCAGACTTTCCTTCATTCTCATCTGAATCAGGGCATCCACAAGCAGATTGTCAAACACAAAATCTGCCACCTGGGCAAATCCATCAAAGGTAATGCCTATACCATCACAGTATCCCGATACATCTCCAAGCTCCTTTTGAAAGTTTTGAAGTTCCCATGAAGTACGCTCCATACAGGCCTTTGCTTCGCTCAATCTGGAATGCTTCATCACTCCACTGATAATATTTCCACCAAACATATCCCAGATTCCCATTCCTCTTGCACTTTCCAGCTTGCCCTCGCACTCCGTCAGAGCACTGAGTGCTCTTTGCCCGGCGGCCCGCGCCTCCATAATTTCTTTTTCTCTTACATCCATTTTTCTCTTCTCCTCTCCGGCAAAATTCTTCCCCTTTTACAATCGGGTTATCATCGTCACTTTATTAACTACTACTGTTCTACATTCTTTATGCGCCAGACATTGTATTTTATATTCTTCAATGCCTTGCACGCCCCGTTCCTTGCAGGCAGCATATAAAAAAGAAAAAGACCCTTGCCAAATTTCTTTGACAAAAGTCTTGCAATTTCATTTCGATACGGGTGTTTACACACCGTCATGACGATTTCGAAAACGCTTCCGCGTCTGCTACTCCCTCTTGTTGAAAAGATAATAGCATATGCCAAAAGTGTTTTCAAGCTGTATTCTTAGTTTTAATAAAATTTTAATTTATAACTACTATCATAACCATTCCCAGAAGAGATTTTCTGTATTTTATGCGTCTTTTATTTGCCAGAGCCTATTAAATATTTTCTCTGTTTGGGGTCTTGTTAGTGGGATTGGATTTTTTGGCGCCTTGTTAGTGGGATTTCTTGGTGCCTTGTCAGTGGATCGGATTTCTTGGTGCCTTGTTAGTGTTCTGTTGGTGCTCTATTGGCGCCTTGTTGATGGAATCTCTTGGCGCCTTGGACAATTTTGCCCTATTAAACGTGAAATTGTCCAAGGCAGCTTACAAGTCGGTTCCAAACAGGCCTTTTTTCCGTGTATAAAATACCTCTTGGACAACAAGAGCTTCTGGCGCAGCATATGATGTCCAGACTTTTTCAATTCACTGGACAACACATGCTGTTTTGGCATTGGCTGTTGTCCAGGAGGCTTATCAAATCAATCAAAACATGCCCTTTTATGAGTCTCCTGCAGAGTGCTTGGACAACACAGGGCTGTTTTACCTTTTTCATGTCCAAAGCACTTTTGAATTAGTCTTATCCAAAGCACTTTTTTGATTATCCTTATCTGCAGCACCTTGGGCTGGTCTTATCCAAAGCACTTTCTTGATTATCCTTATCCGCAGCACCTTGGGCTAGTCATGTCCAAAACATTTTTTTGATTAGCCTTATCTGCAATGCTTTTGATTTGTCATGTCAGAAACACTTTCTTGATTAGTCATGTCCGCAGCACTTTTAATTTGTCATGTCCGCAGCACAAATCCCGCACGATGACCTGTACCTTCCAAGCATCAGCACCCTGAACGCAAAAAAGCAGCTGTATCCTCCACAAGTGAGATACAGCCGCCTCATTTTTTCTCTTTTATTTACTCGATTACCTTTATCCATCCCTCTGGTGCTTCTAAGCGTCCCATCTGAATACCGGTCAAAGTATCATATAATTTCTTAATGACAGGTCCCATCTCATCCATTCCACTTGGGAAGCAGATTTCTGTACCATGGTCATTGATTTTACCAACAGGGGAAATAACTGCTGCGGTTCCGCAGAGACCACACTCAGCCATATCCTTTACTTCATCAAAATATACTTCTCTCTCTTCTGCCTTTAAGCCAAGAATTTCTTTGGCAACATACATAATTGAGCGGCGGGTAATAGAAGGTAAAATACTGTTTGATTTAGGAGTAACAACAGTGCCGTCCTTGGTTACAAAAATGAAGTTTGCTCCACCAGTTTCCTCAACCTTGGTACGTGTTGCTGCATCCAGATACATATTCTCATCAAAGCCATTGCGGTGAGCATCCATAATAGCATGTAAACTCATTGCATAATTAAGGCCAGCTTTGATATGTCCTGTTCCGTGTGGTGCTGCACGGTCGAAATCGCAGACACGAATCGTAATAGGCTTTGCTCCACCCTTGAAGTAAGGACCAACTGGTGTCGCAAAAATACGGAACTGATATTCACTTGCCGGTTTAACACCGATAACCGGGTTACTTCCGAACATATATGGACGAAGATATAAAGTTGCTCCGGAACCATAAGGAGGTACAAAAGCAGCATTTGCTTTTACTACATCAACAACTGCCTGAACAAATCTGTCTTCTGGGAAAACAGGCATCTCCAGACGCTCGCAGGAAGATTTCATTCTGGCTGCGTTTAAATCAGGACGGAAACATACGATTTTTCCATCTTCTGTTGTATATGCTTTCAGGCCTTCAAAACAAGACTGGGAATACTGAAGCACACCAGCGCACTCACTGATGACCACGTTTGCATCAGATGTCAGAACTCCCTCATCCCATGCGCCATCTTTAAAATTTGATACGAATCTCTTGTCTGTCTGGACATAACCAAAACCAAGATTAGACCAGTCAATGTCTTTCTTTTCCATGATACTAAATCATCCTTTCTGTCATCCGGTTATTCCGCCGGTCGGGATTTTTCCGATCCCATTCTTTTGTATTTTATTATCATTCTTTTGTCTTTAAATGTCAAGAATTCCCATGGATTGTTATAATAGCCAAATCTACAGGTTATATTTCGCTTATTTACTAACTGTTTCCTCTTTTCAGTGACTTTTTAAAGTGACTATTTTCAGTGACTTTTTTAAGTGACTTTTTTTAAGTGACTTTTTTCAGCAACTATTTCTTCTTTTCATAGGTTACAAAGTTATAGACCACATCAAAGTAAGTCTGTTCCTCAGATTCCTCTGTAATTTCCCAATCCTCATCCTTATCCAAGTTTGGGAAATAGGTATCCGCCTCATAAGACTCATCAATTTTGGTGATAATTGCTTTATCACAGTATGGGAGAAGCTGTTTGTAAATACTGCCCCCGCCAATGACATATATTTCCTGCTCCTGATACTTTTTAAGCTCGTCCATCAATTCTTCAACGGAATGTACAATGACAGCACCTTTAGCAGAATACTTTTTATCCTGAGTCATCACAATATTGACGCGATTGGCAAGCGGCTGGCTCTGGGGAAAGCTCTCTAAGGTTTTTCTTCCCATGACAATGACATTCCCTGTGGTGATTTTTCTAAAATTCTTCATATCATTTGGAATGCTGACCAAAAGTCTGTTCTTTAAACCGATGCCCCAGTTGTTATCTACTGCTACAATTATATTCATGTCTGCTTCTCCTTCACATTTCCTGTACTTTATATTGCAATTGGAATATTGGTAACCTGGGGACCTGTCACATAATTTTCCACTTTAACATCATCTCTGGTAAACTGATAAAAATCATGGATGTCAGGATTGAGCCAGAATTTTGGTGCCGGCATTGGTTCTCTCTGAATCAGCTCCTCAATAATCGGAACATGTCTGTCGTAAATATGTGCATCAGCGATTACGTGAACCAGTTCACCCACCTGCATGTCGCATACCTGGGCAAGCATATGCACTAAAACCGCATATTGAACCACATTCCAGTTGTTTGCTGCTAACACATCCTGGGAACGCTGATTCAAAACCGCATTCAAGGTCAGCTTATCCTCGCCCTTTTTCTGTGTTACATTAAAGGTCATACTATAGGCGCATGGATAAAGATTCATTTCATGAAGATCCTGATGTACATAAATATTAGTCATGATACGACGGCTGAAGGGGTTGTTTTTCAAATCATAAATCACTCGATCCACCTGATCCATCATGCCTTCTTTGTACTGGTGTTTTACTCCCAGCTGATAACCGTAGGCTTTTCCGATAGATCCGTCCGGATCAGCCCACTCATCCCAGATGTGGCTGTGAAGATCATGAATATTGTTGGACTTCTGCTGCCAGATCCATAAAATTTCGTCGGTTGCACTTTTCAGTGCTGTCTTTCTTAAGGTAAGGAGCGGAAACTCTTTTGATAAATCATAGCGGTTTACCACGCCAAACTTTTTGATTGTGTAAGCCGGGGTTCCATCTTCCCAGTGGGGTCTTACCTTTTCTCCCTCTGTGCTTGTTCCATTTTCTAAAATATCCTTGCACATAGCAATAAAAACTCCATCTGCATAACTCATGCTTCCATTCTCCTTACCTAAGTATTTCTTTTTCTAAAATTTCACTTTATTTCTACTATTCGATTTCACTTTATTTCTACGATTCAAGTTCACTTTATTTCTACTTTTCAGTTTCACTTTTATCTGTCCCACTTGTCGCAGAGAGAATTAATCTGATCTGCGAACTTCGCCATATCCTTGTTGGTTCCGCCCTCATTGTGGCGAATAACCTCAAGCAGCCTCTGTCCTGCGTTGAGCAGTCTCTGGAACACATCATTACCGGCGCGGCTGACTTTCTTGTGTTCAATTGGAACAGGTGCCGCAGCGTATTCAACCGTATTACTTACCAGGTCGAATCTGGTTCCACTGAATGGTGCGTAGGCATCTAAACCATACTGACTGATCAGACAGTCCTTAAAGGATTCACACACACTGTCCTCGCCATGAACCACAAAAACTCTCTCTGGTTTATTTTCAAAACCGTTCACCCAGTCAAGCAGGCCATTTTTATCTGCATGCCCTGACAAGCCTGCCAGCTGTGCAATGCTTGCACGAATCTGGATGGTTTCACCAAAAAGCTTCACCTCCTTGGTTCCATCCACAATGGCACGCCCAAGAGTTCCAACCGCCTGGTATCCAACAAAGAGCACCGTGCATTCCGGTCTCCACAAATTATGTTTTAAATGATGTCTGATACGACCGGCCTCGCACATACCTGATGCAGATAAAATAACCTTTGGTGTATCATCAAAGTTGATTGCCTTGGATTCGTCGCTGGTAATGGCCAGATTCAATCCCGGAAAAGTTATGGGATTGATTCCCTTGTTCACCAGTGCCATTGCTTCCTCATCAAAACAATTGTATACATTTTTTTGAAAAATGCCAGTTGCTTCAACAGCCAGTGGACTATCTACATATACCGGAAAATCCGCGTGGCGTTCAATCATATTATCGGCTTTTATTTTACGCAGGAAATAAAGCATCTCCTGTGTTCTTCCTACCGCAAAAGAAGGAATAACCACGTTTCCACCACGATCAAAGGTCTCCTGCAGAATTTTTGCAAGCTCTCTGACATAATCAGGACGTTCCGCTGTATGAAGTCTGTCTCCATAGGTAGACTCCATGACAACATAATCAGCCTCAGCAGTTTTCTTTGGATCTTTAATTAATGGTTGATTGACGTTTCCTATATCTCCGGAAAAAACGATTTTCTTCTGGACGCCGGCCTCATCCATCCACACCTCAATACTGGACGAACCTAATAAATGCCCAATATCGGTAAATCGGATTTTTACACCTTCACATAAATCAATTATCTGATTATAATGACATGGAACAATCTGACGTATGGTTCCATCTGCATCTTCCATGGTGTAAATCGGTGTAACCGGTTCCTCCCCCGAGCTTCTCTTTAACTTACGATTCTTCCACTCAGCCTCCTGCATCTGGATATGGGCACAATCACGAAGCATAATGCTGCATAAATCTGCGCTGGCATCTGTCATAAGGATCTGTCCCCGAAATCCCCTTGCATACAAAAGTGGAAGCATTCCTGAGTGATCAACGTGTGCATGCGTTAAGAGCACATAATCAATCTGTGGCGGCGGCACTGGAAGCTCAGCGTTTTCAAACACATTGATTCCCTGCTCCATACCATAGTCAACCAGAATATTTTTCCCACATACCTGCAGGCAGTGGCAGCTTCCGGTTACCTCGTGATCGGCTCCTATAAATGTTAGTTTCATAGTCCTTCACCCCAATCTAAATTTTTTAACCCCACTTACCAATTCAGGCCTTCATCCCTGAATCGATAATTTTAATCTCATTATACCATTTTTTTATTATGGCGGGTAAAAAAGTTGTAGATATTGCATGTGTAATTACCATAATAAAATACATATCAAAAGCTTTCTGTAAAATTTCAGTGTTGACAAACTAAAAAACCTTTGATATATTAGTACTTGTCCGTTGGAAAATTCATTTTTCAGACGGCAGAATGCACGAGTGGCTCAGTGGTGGAGTATCGCCTTGCCAAGGCGAGGGTCGCGGGTTCGAATCCCGTCTCGTGCTTTTTTTAATGCCCTGAAATAAGTCCCATAAATACTGAATGGAAGGAGATTTCGTAAATCCTCCCAGGTGGCTTATGAAACCATTTGAGTAAACAGCTAATAAAAAAGAGTCTATTTGATATCATATCAAGTAAGGCTCTTTTTCTTTACTTCATATTAAAAAGATTGATTTTCTACATTTTCGCAATACTCTATTGGATGCATTCCACACATCTTTGAAAAAATATTCACAGGAAAGCATTTTATTCCAGTGTTATAATCAACAGCACAAGCGTTATAGTCCATCTTCGCACGCATTAGCTTGTTCTCGCATTTTGAAATTTCCTGAAGCAGAGTCATAAATGACTGATCCGTCCCCAACTTCGGATATTCCAATATTACGCACTGAATATCCTGTAAAGATTTCAGTTGTTTCTTGGTGAGTTTTCTGTCTTTAGTAATCCCACGATAGACATTTTGTTCATACTCCAGATGCTGATTGAGTAGTATTTGCATTTGGGACAAAATATTCTCCCCATGCTTCTGAATTACCAGAATATCGCTGTCCATTTCCTTTATTTCTTCACCCAACTGCTTAAAGTTATTATGTACAATTGCAATGATTCCCAGGACGGAAATTACAAATGCAGAAATAAATCCAGTCGTAATCGTCCAATCAGGCACATCCCCATTAGCATCAGCTGGTGCCATCACTCCCAATATAAGTGCAAGAATAAATCCCAAGACAAAAACTAATGCAAAAAAAATAATTAATTTCAAAGCTACCGGCCATTTGCTCCTTGTTGTTTCCATTTTATCCCCTCGTTTTTCCCCATTTGCAGTATGCTTACCATACATTCATTTCAGTTTACTCCGTTACCGCCATTCCATTCGCCTGTGCAATGGACTCATAATCAACCAGATTACGATATTTCACTCTGTATATTCTGGTAAGAGATTCGTTAATTCTCTCCTCCGAAAGCTTTCCGCCGTTAACTGCATCTAAAATTCCATTATATGCCTTTCCAAAATCAGCGGAGCAGAACAGCATATCATCACCGGCTTCCAAAGCCATCACTGCTGCATCTGCGTGTTTATAATGCATAATCAGCGAATGGGTATTCATATAATCTGTTATGACAATTCCGTCATAACCCAAATCTCCACGCAGCATGTCTGTTACCACCTTGGATGACAGGCAGGCAGGAACATCTACTGTAATAGGTTCATAGGCAATCTGAGAAACCATAATCATATCCGCACCGGCATCAATGGCATCCTCATAGATTGGATAATCATTCTGTTCAATATCTTCCTTTGTTCTCTTGGAAGATGGTCTGGCGCTCTCAGGACTTTTACTTATATCTCCATAGCCCGGGAAAAAACGCACACAGGAGAAAATCCCCTGATCCTCCAAACCATTCACTGTTTTTCTAACGCAATCCTTTACAACTGACGCATCAGCGCTGAAGGAATCCGCCGAAGTATACCCATCCGATTTAATTGCCACATCTGCCAGCGGACCAATTACCGTATTAATTCCGTACTGCTTTGCAAGATTACCTATGGCAATTCCAGCGGTATATGCCCCCGTCGTATCCCCTGCCTCTCCAATTTCAGGCTGGCTGGAAATAACTGCTTCACTCAATCCACTGGTAACAAAATCACTGTTTTCTCCGCCACTCTCACAAACACCAATAAAAATTTCATTGGTAGTCACAGAATGAATATTAAAAATCAAATCTGATAGCTGCTTTTCATCCTTCATGTTGGAAGCATCCAGCAAAAGTCCTCCAACAGGATACTTGTTCAAGGCCTCATTCAGTGTGCTGTCACCAACAGTAATATCACTTTTTCCGGTCAGTTCCTCCGGTGTAATAAAAAACAGCCCCGCAACCTTCTGCTCCAATGTCATATTGGAAAGATAATCCGCAATGACACCATCCAGAATTGCTTCTTTATCGATTTCAACGACGGGCTCCTCCACAGTATTTTCAGAAATACTGTCTTCTGAAACTGTATTTTCGGATATGGCAGGCTCCTCAATAACAGGCTCCGGCTCCGGTTTTGTCTCAGCAATCTGGGTTTTCTCCGGTTTTTCTTTATGTAAAAGCGCATAGGCACCAACACTGATTCCTCCAATCAGTGCCAACGCAAGGATTAACGCAAGTGCAAGGAATCCAAATGCTTTTGCACGCTCTTTCTTCCTTTTCGCCTTTCGAATTTCTTCTTTTGATAAATCGTAATTGTCTTTTTTCAAATTCATCAGCCTCCGCCTATATATTAACACAAAGAAGCAGCGGGTATCAATCTATTTTCGATTAATACCCGCTTCTAAAATGTAGGCTTCAAGTTGCCTGCCTCCTGTTCCGATCTTCTTCTCTTTCCATACCCTTTTTTGTACTGATAAGTACTGTGGCGGTTTCCCCAAATTATCTTTGGTACCTTGCTCACTCATCGTCTGTACTCGATTCAGATCTTGTCTGTAGTTCCTCTTTCTTTCATACTTAATCTCACGACTCTGGTGGTCTGTACCTCCCTTTCATTAGAATATCTATGTAAAGGTGTTTCTTAATTATGAATTCATTATATATAATAGTCTGATAATTGTCAATACTTTTTTATATTTTCTTTCATTTATTTTAAAAATTTTGTTTTAACTATTTATTTACAAGTTTTTCTCTAATTAATTGTTTATTCTTAACAATAAATTTATCATTTTTTTCTATTTTGCCAAAGAAAATTTGAACTATAGGAAACAGATTGTCCCTATGCTATAATTTTCTCATAAAATTTTCTTTTAAGGAGGAAGTAAAATGTCTGCAAAACAGGATGCTTTTGCTGTTACAGCAAAAACAATCATTAAAAATTTAGCTACAAGAAATATGGAAGGCTTCTACTGTGAAAACAGTGAGGAGCTGGTAAAAACGATTATGCCGATGCTGGAAAAAGGCTCTTCTATTGCATGGGGCGGCTCCGAAAGCTTTAAAGACAGCGGCATGCTGGCTGCTCTGGAGGCTGATGGCGGCTTTGAACTGATCGACCGTATGAAAGCTCAGACTCCACAGGAACGCCGCGAGGTTTTTGGCAAAACGGCTATGTGTGACAACTTCTTTATGAGCACAAATGCCATCACCACCAAGGGTGAGCTTGTCAATATTGACGGCAACGGAAATCGTGTAGCCGCTCTTATTCACGGTCCTCAGCATGTGTTCATTATTGTTGGATGGAATAAAATCGTAAAAACCGTGGAAGACGGTATCAACAGAACAAGGGCCTGTGCCTGTCCTCCAAATGCCGTTCGTCTCGGAAAGACCATGCCCTGTGCCAAAACAGGTGTCTGCGGTGAATGCTATCAGGATGATTGCTTCTGCAACCAGATTGTAATCACAAGAAGAAGCGGCCACACCGGAAGAATCAAAGTTTTCCTGGTTGGTGAAGAATTGGGCTTTTAACAGGTCAAAGAAGCTTCAAGATAAATAAAGTTGAATAAAGATACTTGCAAACCAAGAAACTTAAGAGGCTAAAAATCTGTTTTGGACGCCAGACTTGCAAAGGTCTGTGATACGTCCAAAATGGGCGACATAAATAGTTTACATAATTGAAAAAGGATGATTTGTTCATCGTTATTGGACGCCAGGAGACTTTTCATGCTTCTGGCGTCCAATATTTCTCTTATTTTTGTCTGTAGGAATAGAATTGAAGTGCGCTACGTCCAAGAGGTTTACATAACACTATTTTATACTTGCCATTTGATGTGGAAAGGCTGAGTAATTGGTTTTTTGCCAGGAGGAGAAGTGATAATAGCGGTTGGACGGGAAGCCTTTTCAATTTTCACTTAGTTATTTTTCATGAAGCTGATTCTCATGCGGTTTTCGATATAGACATAAAGAATTTCTATATCGAGGAAAATCAGGGAAAAAGTTTCGATATAGAGTTTTTATTTTTGCATATCGAAACAATTTCAATAACATAAACAGGCTGTGAAGCTTACATCTTTCCATGAGAGTGCTTATGTCACCACCGGTACTTATGCGCGGTTCTTTCGCGCATTACGTACCGCTGTGAGTGACATGCAGTGCAAACGCGCCCTCATGAAAACGTTATAAGCTTCACAGCCTTTCATTTTCTTTTTTCTTTATCTTTATCTTTTATCTTTTTTTCTTCTTTTCTTTACAGTGCCGTTTCCACGAAGATTGCATAAATCTGCTGAATGGCAACTTCAAAATCGGCATTTTTTACACCGATAATAATGTTTAACTCGGAAGAGCCCTGATCAATCATCTTAACATTGATATTGGAGTGGGCAAGGGCTGCAAAGATTCTGCCGGCAGTTCCTTTGGATGCCTTCATGCCGCGACCTACGACGGCAATCAGTGCCAAATCAGATTCCAGATCAATGGAATCAGGCTCTGCTAACTTGTGAATACCTGCCAATACCTTCTGCTCCTTCTGGATAAATTCAGACTGGTGCACAATGATTGTCATAGTATCAATTCCAGATGGCATATGTTCAAAGGAAATACCATTCTCCTCAAATACCTGAAGTACCTTTCTGCCAAAACCGATTTCTGAGTTCATCATATCTTTCTCAATGTTGATAGCACAGAAATCTCTCTTTCCTGCAATACCTGTAATGGTGAATTTCGGTTTCTGACAGGTGCTCTCGACAATCCATGTACCTGGCTCTTTTGGCGCATTGGTATTTTTGATATTGATTGGAATACCTGCCTTTCTAACAGGGAAAATAGCATCCTCATGTAATACGGAAGCTCCCATATAAGATAACTCGCGAAGTTCGCGATAGGTAACTGTTTCAATTGGCAATGGATGATCTACAATTCTTGGATCAGCCACAAGACAGCCGGATACATCTGTCCAGTTCTCATAGATATCTGCTTTTACTGCTCTTGCTACGATGGAACCGGTAATATCGGAACCGCCTCTGGAGAAGGTCTTAACACTTCCATCCTCTTTTGCGCCAAAGAATCCGGGAATAACGGCACGCTCAACCTTTGCCAGTCTTTCAGACAAAATCTCATCTGTCTTATCAGCCATGAAATCTCCGTTTTCATCAAAGAAGATAACTGTGGCCGGGTCAATAAACTCATATCCCAAGTAGTTAGCCATGATAATTCCGTTTAAATATTCTCCACGGCTGGCTGCGTAATCACTTCCGGCTTTTTTCTTGAAATTTTCTGTGATAACATCAAATTCTTTATCTAAAGACAGTTTAAGCTCCAATCCGTCGATAATTTCCTGATAACGGTTCTTAATCTGAGCCAGTGCTTTTGTAAAATCGTTGCCTGCCTCTGCATATGCATAGGTTGCATAGAGCATATCCGTTACCTTTGTATCCTTGGAATCGCGCTTTCCCGGTGCAGAAGGTACCACAAACTTGCGGTCCTTGTCATCTCTGATAATTGCACCAACCTTTTTAAACTGTGCTGCACTGGCTAAAGAGCTTCCACCAAATTTAACCACTTTTTTCATTTCTTCGTTCTCCTCTTTTGGCATGCCATTAATCTCTATTTCTCGAAAAGTTTTTCAATCACCTTATGTCCATCAGCCACATAATTACCGCTTGCACGTCCATCTTCCTCCGTGTAATCCCAGCTATGTGCTTCCTGCGCTGTGGAATCATATAACAGATATGGAACCTCATCAGCTGTGTGGGTTCTCACGCGGATTGGTGTAGGATGATCCGGTAAAATTAACATACGGAAGTCTTCTCCCCTGGCTTTCATCTCTTCCACAAATGGTCCAACAATAAATTCATCAATATTTTCTATTGCCTTTACCTTGCGCTCCACGCTGCCCTGATGTCCCATTTCATCAGGTGCCTCCACATGAATATAGGCAAAATCAAAACCATCCTCGCAAAGTGCCTTCACTGCCGCATCCTTTTTGCCGGTGTAATTGGTGTTCAGTCCACCGTTTGCACCTTCCACATGGGCAACTGCCATTCCTGCACCAACTGCAATTCCTTTTAATAAATCTACTGCGGAAATCATAATGCCCTTCTTCCCAGTCTTCTCTTCAAAGCTTGAAAGCATCGGTTTGGTGCCTGCGCCCCAAAACCAGCAGCAGTTAGCAGGGTTTAACCCTTTTTTCTTTCTTTCTATATTAATTGGATGATCCTTTAAAATTTCATAGCTTCTCTTCATCATATGGAGAAGTGCAGGATCCTTTGGCAGGTTTGGGCCAATCTTCTGTTCCAGCACATCATGAGGCTGAACCAGATCAATCACTTCACCCTTGTCCCAGATCAGACAATGTCTATAGCTGGTTCCAACATAAAATTTATAGGTATCATTCTCCAACTCCTTACGGACTTCATTGAGCAGTACCGCGCAATCCTCCGTACTGATTTCGCTGGAGCTGTGATCGATAATTGTTTTCTCTTCAAAAGGAACATCATCATCGGAAATAGTAACAATATTACAGCGGAGTGCAATATCTGTATCCTTCATTGGAACGCCGATGGAAAGTGCCTCCAATGGAGAACGTCCTGAATAGTACTTTTTAGGATCATATCCCATAACGGAAAGATTTGCGGTATCAGATCCCGGCTTCATACCATCGGGAATCGTATGAACCAGTCCGACCTCTCCCAGTTTACTGAGCTTATCCATCGCTTTCGTCTTTGCATACGCAAGTGGTGTTTTTCCAGAAAGGCTTTCAATTGGCTCGTCCGCCATTCCATCTCCTAAAACAACAACGTATTTCATCTCTTTATGCCTCCACACGAATCATGCTGATTACCTTAAAGCTTTCTGCTGATTCTTTGTATTCTTTTTCAGTAATGACTTCTGTAATAAAAGCGGTCTCATTTTCCCTGATGCTGTCCAGCATGGTTACTTTTCCAAACTTCTCTAAAATCTTTGCCTCTTCCTTTCCTTCTACACGGACAAAGAACTTTCTCTTTGCATCGTCAAGACTGGAAAGTGGAAGCTTCGGTGCCTCCCAGTTGCATGGCAGGAAGATTCCTGTGTGCTTTGCACAATCCATAACATCAGAGACTACTGCACTGGCTGTCGGAAGCTTTCCTGCTCCGGCGCCGTAGTACATGGTATCGCCCACTGCATTTCCGGTTACCTGAATTGCATTCATGACTCCATTGACACTGTAAAGTGGACTCTCATCTGAAATCACAAAAGGGGCAACCATTGCAAAATACTTTCCATCTACTTCCTTGCTCATTCCGAGAAGCTTGATGGTTGCATGAATCTGTTTCATATATGCAAAATCATCTGTTGTAATTTTGGTAATACCCTCTGTGTAAACATTTTCATAATAAACCGTATTTCCAAAAGCAAGAGAAGAAAGAATTGCAATCTTACGGCATGCATCATAGCCTTCAATATCTGCTTCCGGATTACGCTCTGCATAGCCCTTCTCCTGTGCATCCTTTAACACATCATTAAAGTCTGCACCCTCATGCTCCATCTTAGTCAGGATATAATTGGTAGTACCATTTAAAATACCCTTAATTGCAGTAATCTTTTCCGGTGAAAGAGAGGTGCGCAGAGGTCTGATAATTGGAATACCGCCTCCGCAGCTCGCCTCAAACATATAATTACATTTGTTAGCTTTTGCTAACTCGATCAGTTCTGTTCCATGCTCTGCCACCAGTGCTTTATTGGAGGTGCAGACACTTTTTCCTTTTGTCAGTGCACTTTTGGTAAAAGTAAATGCAGGTTCAATTCCTCCCATTGCCTCGCATACAACGGTTACCTCAGGATCATCTAAAATCACCTGAATGTCATGTACAACCAGATTCTCATATGGGTCTCCAGGGAAATCTCTCAGATCAAGAATATATTTGACATCAACCTCTGCTCCCACTCTTTTGTTGATGAGTTCCTGATTTGTTTTGATTACTTCTACGATACCACTTCCCACTGTACCGTATCCTAACACTGCTACTTTTGCCATTTTTCTACTCCTTAGCTATTATTTTTACGTAATGAACGCCTTTTTGCTTTTCCATTGCATCCACCATCTGGGAAATATCTTCCGTTGTAGGCAGTACCTGCACACTGATGCTTAAGGATGCAACTCCGTTGATTGGTATACTTTGATGTATTGTCAAAATGTTGGCTTTATAGGTGGCGATGATTTTGAGAACATCCGATAAAAGTCCGGGTTCATCATCCATCTGAAAGGTCAGCGTAATTGTAGTTCCCGCTGCCGTATCATGAAATGGGAAAATATCCTCTTTATACTTATAAAAAGAACTCCTGCTGATTCCAACCCGGTCAACAGCCTCCTGTACTGACAAAGCACGCTCGGAATCAATCAGTCTCTTGGCTTCCACTACCTTTAAGAGAACTTCCGGTAAAGCTCTTTGTCTTACCACATAGTATCCTGTGGTTTCTCCCATCTCTTTCACCTCTTGTCTTTTTGACAAAAACATTTGTCTTTCATTGTCTTTATCCATTGGACACTTGTGCGTCACTGATGGATATTTTAGCACAATGAACAATGAGGTGCAACACTTTTTGTCATTTTGCTACAAAAAAAGAACAGAGCACTGCAAAAAAGCCCTGTTCTTATTCTTTTATTTAAAAATATGACTTTTTCATCAAAGGCTGTCAATGATTCCCTTTACAAGATAGGTGCATAACAAATTTTGATATGTCTGGTCCTGTAAATTTTCTCTCTCTTTTTCATTGGAAAGATATCCGGTCTCAATCAGCACTGCAGGAATTTTCGTTTCTCTGAGCACGTGAAAATCTTCTGTTTTAATTCCTCTGCTTGGAATTTCTCCACATGACTCTACTGACTGGATAATGCCCGATGCAAAAGTTCTTCCTGTTTCACTGCTCTGCCAGTAATAGCATTCCACTCCCTGCACAGCTGCATCATCCTCACAGAAATTGCAGTGGACACTGATAAACCAGTCTGCCTCACTGGAGTTGGCAAAATCCGAGCGCTCATCCAGAGAAACGGTCTCATCACCTTCTCTTGTCAAAAGCACCTTGACTCCGCAGTATTCAAGCATTTGTCTCATCTTCTGCACTAATTCCAGATTGATGTTTTTTTCATAAAAGGCTTCTTCCCCGGTTCCAACATCATTTCCACCATGACCTGCATCTAAGACAATCGTAATGTTTTCTTTGCCCTTCATATCTGCTTTCAGGGAATCTAACAGCTCCATTTCTGTACTGTCCATCCCCATTGCTCTCTGTATATTGGGGTGAAAATGTCTGTAAATACCCAGAACCACCAATATGAACAGTAAGCAGACACTTACCACAAGCAGCCCCATAAAAGCCCATTTTTTATAAATCCTTTGTTTCCTGTTCAACCCTTTTACTCTTTTCTGTAAAAAAGGGGACTGTCTCCAGTCCCCTCCGTTTTGTGATAATTAAATCAATGGATACTTGTCTGTCAGTTCTTTTACAATTACTCTTGCAGCCGGAACCTTCTCCTCGCCGCCCTTTACTACCATGGCAATTGCTTCTGCAATTTTGTCCATGTCCTCTGTATTCATTCCTCTGGATGTAACTGCAGGTGTTCCAAGACGGATACCGCTTGTTACAAATGGAGATTTCGGATCATTTGGAATGGTATTTTTATTTGCTGTAATGTGAGCATCATCCAAAAGCTTCTCAACAGCTTTACCGGTCAAATCAAAATTTGTCAGATCCATCAGCATTAAATGATTGTCTGTGCCGCCGGACACAATTTTGATACCTCTGTCCATGAGTCCCTTGCAAAGAGCCTGTGCATTATCAATAATATTCTGCTGATATACTTTAAAGTCATCGCTGAGTGCTTCTTTAAAGCAAACGGCTTTTGCTGCGATTACATGCATCAGCGGACCACCCTGGATTCCCGGGAATACAGCTTTGTTAAAGTTGTATTTGTC
>CAZUCI010000029.1:0-32738 GCA_964619485.1 uncultured Lachnospiraceae bacterium | reverse complement strand
CAAACAGACTTCTGACATCTCCACTGATCAGAGAGTATCCAACCGCCTTCATAAAAATGCAGACTCCCCACATATACGCCATGAGCAGCACCAGCCAGAGTTTTCTCACTAAATCTCTTTTCCCAAAATTTCTTGAAAGCTTTCTTCCGCTCACTTTATCCTTCCTCCTGCCAAAGTTCCACTCTGTGAAACCAGGTCCGCAAAATCATCTCTGTGATGTGAAACCAAAAGAACTGTTTTATGCAGATTATCCACCTGCTCTTTCAATAATTTTCCCATAAGTTTTCTGTTTTCCCCATCCAGTCCATCAAACATTTCATCACATAAAATATAGTTGGTTCCGGCACACAATGCTGCCAGCAGGAATACCTGCTTCTTCATTCCTTTCGAAAACGTATAGATTTTATCATAGGGATTCAGTCCAAACTGCTCCAGAAGACTTTCGTACACGTCCATCTGAAACTCTTCATAAAGACCCTTATAAAAATCCCCCATGGAAAAAGGGGTTGCCTGTTTAAAATAGTATGCATTATCAGGTAAATAGAAAATATTTTGTTTTGCCACACTATTTGGATGCATTTTTACTCCATCAATCCAAACAGTTCCATGATCTGGTGGCATAACTCCTGACAATATCCGCAGAAGTATGCTCTTTCCTGCTCCGTTTGCTCCTACCAGACCATAGATAATTCCATCCGGAATAGTCAGGTCCACCTGGTCAAGCACCACATGACTTCCATATCTTTTATTGAGTTGTTGTAATTCAATCATTTGCAGCCTCTCTTTTTTTCCTTAACCTGTCAATCACCCTGTTTACAACAAAAGCCGCCACCAATCCATCCACCAGTCCTACTACAATTCCACCCAGAATATCAGACGGATAATGGACCATAAGATAATTCCTTGATATGCCCATCATGGCTACAAAAAAGAACACCGGCCAGCTCTTCTTCCGATTGGTTGTTAAAAAGATACCCATCATGGCCGACATACTGACCGTTGTATGTCCCGATGGAAAGGAAAATTCATCTTCAAAAACTGCACCCGCATTTTGCCACCAGCTATAATAGGTCATGTCTGCCACAAAAGGCCTTGCTCTTGCAACAAGGTTTTTTAACGTCAGATTCGTAATAAGCCATCCGAAAGCAATTGCCAGCAAAATACAAAAACCTGTTTTTCTGCTTTTCTTAAAAAATAACAAAATAATACCAAGCAAGATCAAGGCAATGCCACTGCTGCCAAGCAGACTGAATCCCTCAAAAAAGAAATTGAGCCTTCCTCCTGTAGCCACCGCCATATTATGAAGCGCCTGTAAAATCGCATGATCATAAGACGCAAAAAAAGTATTCAGCCAATTGGCTGCCAAAGTCTGTTCTATCACTAAACTATTCTCCCTTGTAACCAGTTCCACTTTCTCTTAACATGACTCATCCTTATTTGAATATGTAAAAGAAAAAATGGTATCAGTCATAAACTAATACCATTTTACCTTATTTCAGACTTTCTTCCCATATCTTTTTACGCAATTCTTTTCTTCCTGACGTCTGCAGCTTTTCAAAAATGTGTGTGACATGCTTTTTCACTGTTGTTTCTGATATGTACAATTCTTCCGCAATCTGTAAATTGGTATATCCCAGCCATAGAAGCTTCAAAACCTCTTTTTCTCTTCGTGTAAGCCCATACCGGTCTGCCAGGGAAAATAACTGTAACTCAGACAGCTTCTCCGGTTCCTTTATCTCACCATCCGCCCTCGGCGTCTCATCCGGGTTATGAGGCTGCTCTTCCTCCGTCCCATATTTTACAACCAGGAGAATGGTTGGAACTGCCAGAATCAACGATAGGAGTGATGCCACAAGCTTTGATACTACTCCATCCATACTTCCCATCTGAAGCATCAATAAAAGTATCAGCAGAAGAACATACAGAATTGCCGGAAAAATTCTCTTTCTTCTCTTTTTCAATTATTCTTCTCCCATATAATTGATAATTCTTCTATTTATCTCCGCTTTAACCGGCATGAGCAGAAGCTCAAATATCACAGCGTATAAGCCGACCAGACAGATAACTGCAAATGTTGGTCCAATCATCTCAGGTGTTGACAGCTGATGGAAAACAACTATCACCTCCCAGAAGGTTACAAGAACTGCCGCACATATAAGCTGTCTTTGCATAAGTTCAATAGCAAGCTGAGAACGTTTCAGCTGCGTCATACTACATTCAGTTTTCTTTTTCAGCAATGTGAAAGCCTTCCCGAAATCCTTCCACAAATTGTTTTTCAACAAAATCGGCACTGTAAATACCAGAATCAAAAGCAGGGATGGGAAATCAAGAAAATCACCCAATTTAATGCCTCCGTTATTTACCATAATCAAAAGAACTATTCCCACGAAAATACTTGCAATTTCAGAAATCATATCTCTTCCTCCTTTTATGCAGAATTTCTATCCTGCACATTTTTTAATTAATTCTCCACGGTGCACCTGTGGTATAAATCAGGAATATCATATTTGAACAAAAAAAGAAATACTACCTTTGGCAAATGCTGTCAAAAAAGGTAGTATTTTTGATTTTTCAGGTTGTAGCACTTTCAGTAGTCTCAGTAACCTCCGTAGTCTCAGTAACCTCCATGGCTTCTGGCGCATCAATCTCATCTGTGGAATCTTCCCCGGTCTTTTCTTCCTCATCTTCAAAAATTGTATCATATTCTTTATGCTTCTTATTGGCATTCATGGCTGCGGCAGCCTTCACTGCCTGATACAGCTTTGAATTATATTCTGCAAGCTTACGTTCATCCGAAGCTGGCACTTTATCTCCATTGGCTATACGCCTGGCGATTTCCAAAAGCTTCATGGTTTCCTTCATGCCATCTGCCGCATCATCCGACGATTCCGCCTGTTCCTGGAGACTTTGCTTTTCCAGTGCCTCCTGATGCTTTTTATTGATTGCTTCCTGAAGCTTCTCCAGCGCTGCTGCCTCTGGTGAAATTTCCACAGTGTCTGCCTGGACTGCATTATTACTATTGGCAAAATTATTTTGTGTTCCTAAAGCCTCGTGAGCCGTCTGTCTTCTTACCATTTCTCTGGAAGCTTCCTTTGAAGATTCCCTTGCAGCTTCTGCTGCCTTTCCAAATTGAACCGATAACATAAGCATTCCTCCTTGAATTCCCCATGAATAAATCCTTTTATCCTTATTCTTATGTATCGGCTCAAATTGAAAAAATATTAATAAAACTTTTTTCTCTATCTATTTTATCTTTTACACAAATTTAAAGCAGCGTTACAAAATACACTGCATACGCAAGCAGCATCACAACACCGCTCCATCTTTGGAGCTTTTTGTTTCTAAACACGCAAAGCCATAAAAGAACTCCACTGGCTGCTGCAATTGCAGTATCAAATAAAAATTCTTCTGCAAATACAACCGGCGTGATCAGTGCTGTCGTTCCTACTACAAACAGAATATTAAATATATTACTTCCAACGATATTTCCAATAGCGATATCGGCCTTTCCCTTTCGAGCAGCCATAACGGAGGTAAACAGCTCCGGCAGTGAGGTTCCCAGCGCAATCACAGTCAGACCGATAAAGCGTTCACTTACTCCGATTGCCTTTGCAATCCAGACTGCTGCATCTACAGTCACATCACTTCCCCACACAATGAGAATCAGTCCAATCACAATACCTGCCAGCAATTTCCATACAGGCCTCTCCTTCATCTCATCCGTGATTTCTTCTTTGTTCCTTTTGGCCATCAAAAACAAATATCCTAAATATGCAAGGAAAAACAGCCACAGGACAATGCCTTCCCATAAAACAATTTTTCCGCCAGTAAATCCCAAAAGTGCAAGCACTCCCGTAATCAAAAGCATATATGGTATTTCATACTTAATGGTGGAGGCTGCCACAGAAATGGCAACAATCACAGAACTGATTCCCAAAATGATTAATATATTCAGGATATTGCTTCCTACAATATTTCCGATGGTAATATCCGCGCTCCCTTTTATTGCCGCAGTAATACTGACTGCTGCTTCAGGTGCACTTGTTCCCATAGCCACAATTGTTAATCCTATTACAAGCTGTGGAATTCCCATTCTCGACGCCAGGCCGGAGGAGCCCTCCACAAACCAGTCTGCCCCCTTTACCAGCATTGCAAAACCAACCAGCACAAGAAAAAGCTGTATAACAAGTTCCATTCTATTCCCCCTTACTGAAATAACGTAAGTCCATACTTAAACTTACGGAAAATTTTAAATCCTATAACAGCAATCAGTGAAAAAATGAGATATAAGGTAGATAAAAGTCCAGCTCCTCCACCAATAATGATTAATAAAATCATAAAAATATTCATAACAAAAAAACTCCTTTTCAATTTATAATAAAAAATGCATACAAAAAACAGACCTATATCTTATAGGCCTAATTTAAGAAAAAGAGTTACCCTTTTTTTCCATCCTGATTATGAACGTAAGAAATAAGAATTGCATGGGCACAGTTTTCACTAGGGAAAAGTGCAATTCTCACCTCCATTAACGGGGAAATACTCTGGGAAAGAAGCTCCACAGAGGATAATCCAACTGTCGCTCCCTTGACAAATCGAAACAGGATACGACGGGCGGATTGACGAATGATGTTTGCCGGATTTGTCTGTCCGGACTGTTCTATCTCACAGACATTGTTAAATAAAACCCTGTGATAGGAAACTGCAATTGTCTGATCCTGAAAATCTGACTGCAGAAAAGAAAACTCTGCATAGTTTTTCTCCACACAGAGTCCGCCAAAGAGAATTGCTATAACGAGCAGTAAACTGAGTACGCTCTTTCCTTTCTCTGACAAACCTTTCATACAAACACCTCGAAGGAATTCTATCATAACCGCTCTTTTTCTACAATGCAAAAACGAATATTCCGCAAACTTTATTATTTCGGTTAAATATTTCCGTAAGATTATGTTGTTCTTCGTTCTGCTCCTGTAGTAAAATGACTATAGTATACATATGAGGGGGGATAAACTATGTACCAATGTCCAAACTGTGGTGGCGCATTAAAATTTGATATTATTTCACAAAAAATAAAATGCGACTACTGCAGCGGGAAATTTGATCCTTATGACATTTCTAAGGAAAAAGACGCCGAGGAAAGCAAAGATTCCTACGATGTCACAATATTCACCTGTCCACAATGTGGCGGTGAAGTCTTAAGTACCGATGAGAGCATCACCGGATTCTGCAGCTTCTGTGGTGCATCCACTGTTTTAGACAGCCGAATGACAAAAGAGAAAAAGCCATCTCAAATCATTCCATTTCAGCAGACAAAGGATGACTGCAAAGAAAAATACCGCCGTTTTATCCGTGGTGCAATTTTTGCTCCAAAAGAATTAAAGGATGCCAGACACATCGACCAGTTCCGTGGAATCTATATGCCCTACTGGCTCTACTCTTTTTCACAAAAAGGAAATATCAGTGCGGAAGGCAAAAAAGAATACAGGAGGGGGGACTACATCTACACCGACCACTACACGTTATCCTGTAATGTCGACGCAGATTACCGTGGAATTTCTTTTGATGCATCTTCCTCATTTGATGACACCATCAGCCAAAGTATTGCACCATTCCATATTAAGGGAGTTCGTGCCTTTACTCCATCCTATCTGAGTGGTTTTTATGCCGATACCTCAGATGTCAACAAAGGGATGTATCAGCTTGATGCCGGTAATATAGCTGCCAATGCTACTTATGAAAAGATGGCACAGATTCCTGAATTTAGAAAAAATCATATTCAGCCGTACCCAAGTGCTGCAAAGGCTGTTCAAAGAACCAATACATCCTGCTACAACACCGACAGTGCTCTTTTCCCTGTCTGGTTTCTTTCCTATCAAAAGAACAACCGTGTTGCCTATGCAACCGTAAATGGTCAGACCGGAAAAGTTGTTGCAGACCTACCGATTTCAAAGCCAAAATTTGTTCTCGGTTCTCTGCTTTTAGCAATTCCCATCATGCTGATGTTAAATGCGCTGTTTACCTATACTCCATCAAAGGCTTTGATTTTTTCTGCCATATTAGCGCTTGCCACGATCGTGATCTATAAATTAGAGCTTGATAAAGTCGTAAAACGAGAGAAGGAAATCTTTGGAATAAGGCAGCCTGATAAAAAGAAGAAAAAATCAAAGAAACAAAAAGCCGCCTTTTCAACTATTGTTTCAACGATTATTATAGGTGTTTCTGTAGCTTCCTTTATGGTTAGCTTATGGTTCCTGCTCATCCCGGTTGCATTCGTTGTTCCACTCTACTTTTTTATTAAGAGTTTTTCCCTGCAAAAGGAAGCTCCGCTGCCGGGTTCAGTTCCAAAATCCATCGGCTGTGTTTTTGCCTTAGTGATTGCACTGGTCATACTTATTATCAATCCTGTAAGCGACCTTTACTTCTATGGAGGTGTAATCGCAACCTACATAGGAATCGGCTACAGCCTGTTTTCATTAATCAACATTTTTAATGTGCTTGCAACCCGTAAGCTCCCACAATTTGAACATCAGGGAGGTGACGATCGTGCGTAATATGAAAACCTTATACAAATACATCTGTGCCTTTGCATTAACCTTTATTGTCTCAATGCTTTTTACCCTAAACTGTAAGGCAAATGAGTTAGACAAAGCTTACACCAATCCGGATACCGGATATTTTATCTTAATGGAGGATGATGCTTCTCTCCTTTCCACCAGTGAAAAAGAGGATTTGATTTCCGAAATGCAGGTAATCACAGCATACGGAAACGTCGCTTTTAAATCCATTGACTACGATCCATATTCTGACACCGGCGATTATGCTTATGACTATTATGCCGAAGTATTTGGCTCACAAAGTGGTACCATCTTTCTGATTGATATGGATAACCGTAAAATCTGGATTCACAGCAATGGTGATATTTACGATATCGTAACGAAATCCTATGCTGATACGATTACTGATAATGTTTATACCTATGCTTCTGACGCAGATTACTATAAATGTGCCAGCGAAGCCTACAAACAGATTACAAGACTTCTGTCCGGGCAGAAAATTTCTCAGCCAATGAAGTACATCAGTAATGGTCTTTTAGCTTTAATTCTTGGCCTGATTATCAATTTCTTTTTCGTAGGAATTGTCTCTCATCCAAGAAAAGCATCGGACAGAGCTGTAATTGAAAATCTGTACACCGCAACCTGCAGCCTAAATAATCCAAGCGCTGTATTTAAAAACCAGACCAAGGTCTACAGTCCTCAGTCCGACTCCAGCAGTGGAGGCGGTGGCGGAAGCAGCGGTGGCGGTGGTGGAGGCGGTGGCGGCGGCCACAGCTTCTAAACCATACTTTAACTTTAAGCTTTTAATTTAAGTTTGGATTCAATTACAAGCTAATAAAAAGAGTGTTGCCCAGTGATTTCCCATTCACCAGACAGCACTCTTTCTTTCATTGACTATTAAATTGAACTAAATAATTCTATCGTTTTTTACTTACTGTTCCTACTTAATTTTAATTCTCAATGCCCTTGTCGCATTTACAACAGCAATTACCATGACTCCAACATCAGCAAAAATAGCCATCCACATATTGGCGATTCCCACTGCTCCAAGAATCAGACAAACCGCTTTCACTGCCAATGCAAAAACAATGTTCTGCCTTACAATCCTAAGGGTTTTTAAACTGATACGCATAGCCAGTGCAATCTTGGCCGGATCATCATCCATAAGTACAATATCTGCCGCCTCAATGGCCGCATCAGAGCCCATAGCCCCCATGGCAATTCCGATGTCTGCCCTGGACAATACCGGTGCATCGTTGATCCCATCTCCTACAAAGGCAAGCGTCTCTTTCTCACCCTTTTGCCCTAACAGCTTTTCTACCTCAGCTACCTTATCTGCCGGCAGTAATTCGCTCTTAACCACATCCACGCCAATCAAATCCGCAACCTTATCCGCTGTCTGCTTACGGTCTCCGGTCAGCATGACTGTCTGTATGCCATCCTTTTTCAGATTCCTTATTGCCAGCTTTGCATTTTCCTTAATCTGATCGGAAATAGTGATATAACCGGCATATTTTCCATCCACAGCAAGATAGACAACAGTGCCCTCTTCCTTTGCGGCTTCCACCTTTAATCCTGCTTTTTCCATCAGCTTATGATTTCCGGCATAAACCGTTTTTCCAGAAACCTTCGCTTTTACTCCATGACCTGCGATTTCCTCAATCTCGCTTACCGCTTCTGCATCAATCTGCTTTCCATAGGCCTTCTTCAAGCTGATGCTGATAGGATGTGAAGATGCATTTTCTGCATGGGCTGCAAATGAAACAAGCTCCTCTTCACTAAAACCATTTTCCGGTCGAATGGCAGATACCTCAAATACACCTCTGGTCAAAGTACCTGTTTTATCAAAGACCATGTATTTTGCTTTGGAAAGTGCTTCTAAATAATTGGAACCCTTGACTAAAATTCCATTGGTAGATGCACATCCAATTCCTCCAAAGAAACTGAGCGGAATCGAAATAACAAGTGCACATGGACAGCTGATAACCAGGAAGGTTAATGCTCTGATTACCCACTCTCCCACATGCGGCTCTACTCCAAGCAGCAGACTGACAATTGGCGGAACCACTGCCAACGCCAGCGCACTGTAGCAGACCGCAGGTGTATAATACTTCGCAAATCTTGTGATAAAGTTCTCTGAACGGGATTTTTTCATACTGGAGTTTTCTACCAGATTCAGAATCTTTGATACAGTAGAATCTCCGAATTCCTTGGTGGTACGAAGTTTAATCTGTCCTGTCATATTGATGCATCCACTGATAACTTCTTCTCCCAAAAGCGCTTCTCTCGGAACACTTTCCCCTGTTAATGCGCTGGTATTCAGTGTTGTATTCCCCTCTGTAATAATACCATCGATTGGAACCTTTTCTCCTGTATTCACTACGATTTCTGTTCCGATTTCCACATCATCCGGGTCTACCTGAACAAGCTTTCCATCCTCATAGACATTGGCATAATCTGGCCTGATATCCATCAGTGCTGCAATATTCTTCCGGCTTTTTCCAACGGCATAGCTTTGGAACAGCTCACCAATCTGGTAAAAAAGCATTACCGCAACGCCCTCTTTAAAATCCTTCAGGCAAAGAGCACCGACTGTTGCCACTGCCATCAGGAAATTTTCATCAAACACCTGTCTGTTTAAAATGCCCTTGATTGCCTTTTTTAAAATATCATACCCTATCACAAAATATGGAATAAGATAAAGCAATGCTTCCAGCCAAACCGGCAGCTCATATAAATGACTGATAACAGAGACAACCACGATCAGAACACTGGATGCAATAATTCGATATAACACTTTCTTCTGTTTTGCTGACATAAAAACTCCTCCGCTCCTCAAAATCCACTTGCCAAATTTACAAAAAGATTTCGCAGTCATCCTCGACCTTTTTACAATTCTTAACTGCTTCCTTCATAACCATATCTACATCTGCGCCCTCGTCAAATTCAACCTTCAATTTTAAAGCCATAAAACTCAGAGCTGCATCCTTTACTCCTTTGGTTGCCTTTACCGCTTCCTCCATCTTTGCCGCACAGTTTGCACAGTCTACCTCTACTTTATATGTCTTCTTCATATTCCATCTCTCCTTGTCTTTTATTTAATGTTCCTCTATATGCTCCATTCCCATGCTCAATATATTGCGGACATGTTCATCATCAAGTGCATAAAAAATATTTTTGCCTTCCCTTCGAAAACGAATCAGCTTAGCTGCCTTTAACAGCTTCAGCTGATGACTGATGGCTGACTGACTCATATTCAGAATCAATGCCATATCACCCACGCAAAGCTCCGTCTCTGCCAAAGCATTTAGAATTCTGATTCTGGTAGAATCTCCAAAAACCTTAAACAGCTCTGCCAAATCATACAATTCTTCCTCCGCCGGCTGACTGTCCAATACCTGTTTTACGATATCCTCATGGACAACGGAAAACTCGCTGCCCTCTTCTATCTCTGCCATATTCTCTCCTCCTTTCCTTCCTGCTTTTCTTCCTTACTTTTTCTTTTTAAGTTTTTTGTTTATAACTTATTATCTTTCTTTCATATTTTCATTTGAACACTTATTCATATGTTTGATTATATTATAACTCTACTTCTCCGAATGTCAACATAATTTTTTCAAACAATAAAAATAATTTTTTCAAACGTTAAAAAAGGTTTCCCTCCAAATGAATGGAAAGGAAACCTTCTCTATACTATTTCATATTCACAATATTTCCATACACTGCTTTTGACAGCTGCTATTTTCTCTTGCCAAACAGACGAAGCAGTTTTAAAAACAGGTTGATAAAATCAAGATAAAGCTCAAAGGCACCAAACATTGCCAGGCTCAACACATTATCATCATTGGCATAAGAGACCATGCTTTTGATTTTCTGGGTATCATATGCGGTAAGCCCTACGAAGATAATAACACCTATACCACAGATGACAGTATCCAGCATGGAGCTTCTCAAGAGGAACAGATTGACAAATCCCACAATAATAATTCCCAAAAGTCCCATGAAAAGAATATTTCCCACTGAGGAAAGATCTCTCTTGGTAATCAGTCCATAAATTGCCATCACGGCAAAGATAACTGCAGTCGTTCCAAAGATCGTGGTAATAGATGCCGTTGTATAAACCATAAATAGTACAGAGAACGTTACACCTGTAATATAGGAATAAACAGCAAACAGTACCCCTCCTAAAATCACATTATTGTGACTGAGTGCCCAGTTTGAAACGGAAACAATTGCCAGCTCTGCCAGCAGCAAAATAAAGAAATTATAACCGGAAAGCAGATAGACAGCTACCCCGGGTGAAACCGTTAAAGACGCTACTGCCGTAATAATCAAGGCAAACACCATAAAAATGAAAGATTTGGCAATTATCTCCTCTGCCATCAGACTTTTAAAATCATTCATCTTTCTTACGATTGGTGAACCTGATTCAAACCCTCCGTCCTGAAACATGGAATCGCTCCGATTGGATGAATAATTACCTGGATTCGAATAGTAATTATTCTGGTCTGAATAATAATCATTCTTGTTATCATTTTGATTTGAATAATAATCGTTCATATAAAATCCCCTTTTCAATATATGAATATACAATTTAATGCTAATTTGAGCATAACATAGAGTGTATCCTTTTACAACCCGAAAAAATAATCCAATCACAAAACAAAAAATGATTCAATCCACAACTCTAAAAATTAAAATCTATACAGATCCCCTTCAAATCCTCATTGGTAAGTCCCTGATCCTGAATGATTTTCTGAATTGCATCCTTTATATTGTTATCTTCTTCCATTTTTTGCTGGGCTGGAACTGTTTGATTCATATGCTCTGCCTCTGATATCCCCTCCAGAATTTCCTGTTGCTCTTCTCTGTTATCCTTTGCCTGTTCCAGCTTCTCTTCCTGTTCCTCTTTTTCCTTTGCTGCCTCCTCGGCTTTCTCCTGCTCCTCCTTCTGAGCTTCCTCAATATGATCGACACCATCCTGCATCAGTTCTCCAACAATTGCCTGGCTGGCTGCCTCCATAATCTGCTCTGCCGAATCCTGTGCCTTAGACATATCCTGGGATTTCATTTGTTCAATCCTCGCACTGGAAATGGATTGTGCCATACCAATAATCTCAGCCTCCTTTTGTCTGGCGAGCTCATTGATGGCTCCCTTTGAAGCATTCAACTCTAATACCTTATTCTGATATTCTGTCCTGGGAAGCTCCTGAAGCTCCTTTAATCTCCCAATTTCATCCTCCGAAAACTCCCCAACTGACAGCCCGTTCTTATAATCCTGATATTTTTCAAGAAGCTCCAGATCCTTTTGCTCCACTGAATCCTTCTCTACTCCATAATCCTTGCGGATAAGCTCCTTATTTGCTTCCACATCCGCTTTTCTACCCTGAATCTCTGCAAGCTCCTGCAGCTTTTCTGTTTTTTTATCCTTTAAGTCCGCTATTCCCTGCGCCGACTCTTTATCCCTGTCCCTTGCGGATTCTACCAGACTGAGCGCCTTTTTCCTGGCATATTCCCGTTTTTCTTCCACATGACTCTTGCTTTCTTCCTTCTGTGCCGTCAGATTGCCTGCAAAAAAGGACTTCCTGTTCTCGGCTTGCGTGTTCTGGTATACATCCCTGTTTTGTGTTGCCTGAATTGTCAGTGACATATGCTTCCCTCCCTTTCCTTTCTCATCAAAATGCTTCCTGGTGCCATCTTCTCATCGATTACCTGAAAGCCACATTTCTCGTAGCACTTTCTTGCAGAAGTGTTAAAATCATAAACAACCAGGGTAACAGACCTGATCGATTCCTCCATAAACATAAAACTGCAGAACTTTAAAAGTGCCTGGGAGCCAACTCCGCCTCCTCTGAAATCCGGGTTCAGAATAAACCTCCCCATATGAACATTGCCGTTTTCCCGGCGCATTTCTTCCATCATACCAACAAATCTGCCATCCTTTTTTATGGAAAAGATATTTTTTCTCTCCCTAAGCACCTGCCCCGTCTGCAGCGGAAACTGCCATTTTTCTCCTGCCCACTGTCTAAGGAATCGTGCACCCTCCGGATTGGTCCAGGATATTACTTCTTCTACCTGCTTTTCTTCTATCCCTGGTTGAATACTTATGTTTGCCAAATATTCCGCTCTTGTAATCGCATACACTCTGGTTATGGTATTAACTTCATCCTCGTACTCATCCACAAGGCGCATGCCATTCTTCACCGCCGCTGTATAGGAGCCCACATTCGTGTATTTCATATAAGTATATATGGTATTAAAGGTGGTCTTTTCAAAAATAAATTCCTTACATTTTTTCGCAGCCTCAGATGCATACCCTTTTCTCTGATAGTCCTTGTGAATGTGATAGCCAATTTCAGGTCTGATTTTACCGTGAATAGTCTGCATCGTAATTCCACAATCGCCTATGCACTTCCCGTTTTCTTTCAATATCACCGCAAACAACCCAAACCCAAAGGTCTCATAATTCTCCCTATTCCATCGAATCCAGTATTCCACCTTCTCCTGATCAAAAGGCTTTGGATAATGCTGCATAGTCTCTTCATCGGATAAAATTTCATACAAAGCGTAAAAATCTTCCGGTCTCATCTGCCTCAAGATCAAGCGCTCTGTTTCTAATTGCATTTCTTTCATTTACCCTCTCCTACACAAAACTTTTTTATCATTCATCTCTTTCTAACTCAGAAAACCGACCAGATTACTCCGATCGGTCTCTATCATATTCATTTCTAGCCCAGAAAATTATATTTACTATCATTGTAACCCGACAGAATACTGCCTGTGCTTCCGTATGTACTACTGATGCTCTCCAGATTTGCTTTTGCATTATCACCAATTTTGCCGGAAACAAAATCAAGCTTTGCGGTCAATTCAGAAGAAGAACCAAACAGTTTTTGAAGCGTTTCCAAATCTGCTGCCTTAAATTTCTCCTGGTCTACATTGAGTGTTCCATCCTGATTGATGGTTATCCCAGCCTTACTCAACTCCTCCGACATGCCCTTGGTAACATCCTTTAAGGAATTATTGTAAAACGCATCCAAAGTAGAAGCAGGTTTTGAGAGTGTATTCAACAGTGCATTATAATTTTCAATCAGAGTCTGGATTTCCTCCTTTACTTTGGAAGAATCTTTTTTCTCCTCTGCCTGTGCAAACAAATCATTTTTTTCATCGGTAAGCTTTGCGATACTCTCCCCTAATGCATCTGCTGCCTTCTGAGTTTTTTCATAATTGCTGCTGTTAATCTTTGTTAATGCACTCTGACTGTTTTTATTGCTCAATACGCTCAGCAGTGAATTATCATTACTATTCTGATTAATATAATCCAGCAGAGTTGCGTTGTTTCCAGGAAGCCCTGCTCTTCTGGCTGATTCATTTACCATCTGTGTTGTTACTCTCATAATTTCCCCCTTATTCGGTATGAGGCTTATTAACCTCGAAAATCAATATGCTGGCCTATCTGCTTTTCTTCCCATTTAGCTTGCCTTTTTACTTTACACAAAACTGAATCATTTATTTTAAACATAAATTTGATGATTTGTAATGTATATCGGATACTTCTCCTCATTTGTTAACAGCCTGGATTGACAAACAGGCTTCGCAGTTCTACTATGAATAAAATGCTTTTCACATGACACATAATTTTAAAACATCCACCTGAAAGAGAGGTCGCTATGAAGGATTACACCATCCGCACTGCCACCAAAGACGACGCTGCCCGCTTACTGGAAATATATGCTCCTTATGTTGAAAATACAGCAATTACATTTGAATATGAAGTTCCGTCTGTTGCCGAATTCGCACAAAGAATTGAAAATACGCTAAAAAAATACCCCTATCTCATTGCTGAGAGCGGGGATGAAATACTTGGCTATACCTATGCCGGAGCTTTTAAGGGGCGAGCCGCATACGACTGGAGTGTTGAAACCACACTTTATGTCAAAAGCACCTGCCACAGGCAGGGAATCGGAAAGGCACTATACCTTGCTTTAGAAAAAACGCTGAAAGCGCAAAATATTCTCAATCTGAATGCGTGTATTGCCTATCCTGAGGTGGAGGATGAATTTCTCACCCAGAACAGTCCTCATTTCCATGAATCTATGGACTACAAACTGGTTGGGGTCTTCCATCAATGTGGTTTTAAATTTCATCGCTGGTATGACATGATCTGGATGGAAAAACAAATCGGAGAACATACTGCTGACCCGGCGGCTGTGATTCCATTTTCTGAAATTGGCATATAATCACTTTACTCCACCCTTATTTTACTAAAAATTTTCTCCATAGCGTTCCTACTCAATGGACTTTAACGACTCCGCCATATCAATACCTTCCAACTTCCGTCCCATAAATAAATTAACCAGAATTGCAAAAACAAAGGTTAAAATAAAACTGATTATATAGCTTCCCGGTTTTACCAAAATCGGGAAGTTTACTACGTCAATATCAATCTGTGAAATAACAAAGGCATGAAGTGCTTTCCCTAAGAGAAGTCCAACTGCTGCTCCAAATACTGTTAAAACCAGGTTTTCCCTCAGCACATAGGCACTTACCTCCGCCGGAAAAAATCCCAATACTTTTATCGTTGCAATTTCTCTGATTCGTTCTGTGATATTAATATTTGTCAGATTATACAGTACAATAAATGCCAGTGCTCCGGCACAGATAATAACCAGAGCAACCACATAATCCAGGCTCTTAATCATATTTCCAAACCGCTCCTGAATGGTTCCATTTCCTGCAACAGAAGAGACATGCTTACACTGCAGCAAATCTGCCAATGCATCTTCATCAGACCTTCCTTCAGCGTAAATCACATAGGCTGATTTGTACTCTGGCCCCTCTCCTGTTAGTGCTGTGTATGTTTCCTCATTCAGGTATACATAGTTATAGATAAAGTTTTCACACACACCACTGACTTTTACCTCTAACTGATTCAAGTCCGAATCTTCCAGCGTAATCGTATCTCCCTTGGAAACGGACAACTTCTTTGCCATTTTTTCAGTTAGCACAACCTCACCATTTTCAGGAAAACCGATCTCATTTCCATCCATATCATGAATCGAAATAAAATCAGACACCTGTGAAGGATTCTTTGGAACAATCATGGTAACGGATTTTTTTACTTTCCCAGAGCTAACATCCAATTCTCCATTATGGATTAGCATAAACTGGCTTAAATCTCCGCTAACTTCCCTGGTAAACTCGTCCTCAGATGTCTCCGATAAAACTTCATCTAAATTGATGCTTGCATTATATTTCTCAACCCTGTCAAACTGCAGATCGACAATGTTAGTGATGGAATCGTTAATACCCAAACCAGTTACCAAAAGTGCTGTGCATCCACTAATTCCCAGAATCATCATAAAGAAACGTTTTTTATATCGGAACATATTTCGAATGGAAACCTTCTGCATAAATTTGAAATGCTTCCATAAAAATGGCATTTTTTCCAGCACTATTCTTTTTCCGCTCTTTGGTGCCTTAGGTCTGATTAAATCTGATGGCTGACTGATCAGCTCATAATAACAGGAAAATAAAGTTGCTCCACCACAACACAATAAAGCCACTAACAGCACCGCAATAGCCAGCACCGGATCAAACAGGAAATTGATGGAGCTTGCGAAGTCATACATGATTCCATATGCTTTCCAAATTACAGCCGGAAACAGATAACAACCACCAAAAAATCCCACAATTCCGCCGACAAGTGCGGCACTCATGGAATAGAACAGATACTTATTCATTATGGTGATACTGCTATAACCAAGGGCTTTCAGAACCCCAATCTGCGTCCTCTGCTCTTCCACCATACGATTCATGGTAGTCATACATACAAGAGCTGCTACCAGGAAAAAGAAAATCGGAAACACATTGGCAATTCCCTCTACAATAGACGAATCATTCTGGAAGGTTACATAGCCAATATTGGTATCTCTTGAGAGTACATAAACCTTTCGATCCTTCATATCATCGATTGCATCTGTTAACTCGCTTTCAGCATCTGCCAGCTTTTCCTTTGCATCTGCCACTTCCTGCTTTTTCTCTTCAAAATCAGCTAAATTCCGATTGTAAGTTTCCTGTGCATCTGCAAGCTCCTCTTCCTTCTCGGAAAGATCTTTTTTTGATTTATTCAGAGCCGACTGCTGTGCTTCTAACTGCTGTTTTGCTGCTTCTAACTGAGCGGCCTGCATCTGAGCCTGCTCCAGGGGCAGTATTCCTTTTATCTGTTCAAATTCCTGCTCTTTTTGCAGAAGCTCTGCCTTCGCGCTGTCAATCTGCTTTTGTCCATTATCAATCTTTTTCTTTCCATCCGTCAGCTTTTCATTAGCATCTGCTAACTGACTATTTGCCTCATCCAGCTTCGCCTGGCCATCAGACAGCTTGTTGTCAGCATCATCCAATTCTCCCTGACCATCATCAATTTTTTCCTGTGCTTCCTCAATTATGCTGTCATATCTTCTCTCCAGACATGCCTCTGCCACAGGTTTGATTTCCTCTTCCATCGCCTCTGCAAAGTCATCATAATCTGTTGAATAAATCTTTTTTCCAGTCTCATATCCTAAATAGATTTCTGTAAAATAGTCACATTCAAACCCATTCTTTTGCAGATAAATAAATCCAGACAATTTTCCATCCAGCAGATCTGTACTCCCACGTTCGAAATTGACATACAGCGGTGTTTTAGCTTTACCGACCACCTTGTACTCTTCAAAGGCAAACATATCCCTGGTGTCTTCCTCATTATCCGCAAGAACAGGAATCACATCCCCGATTTGAACGCCACCATACCTGGCATCTACTACACATTCGTCTGCTGTCTCCGGCATTCTTCCCTCTGAAAGCTCCAGAGTATTGATTGAATCCGTAATAGAAAGCGCCAACAGTGCATTTTCTACGCCCTTTTCATTTTTAGTCAGAAAATCCTTACTGATTGCAGGCTCCACAATCTTTACTCCATCAAGCTCGCTTAATCGCTCTACGTCCTCTTCTTCAAATCCAAGCGTACTTACCAGTCTGTAATCATAGAAATGATGTGCATCAAAAAAAGCCTGTGCTGTCTCAATCATAGACGGCTTTGTAATGCGTAATCCTGCAAAAAATCCTACACCAAGCGCCACGATTGCCAAAATAGCCAGATATCGTCCCAGACTCTTTTTTATCTCTCTTAAGGTTGTTTTTCTCATCATTGTTTTCATATCGGTTCTCTTCTATATCACTTTTTACTCCCCAAATTTACCACTCAATTTCTTCTACCGGAGTAATCTTCTCATTTTTGTAGCTGTCCCTGATCATACCATTCTTGACTGTTATCACGCGATCAGCCATGGCGGTCAAAGCATGGTTATGCGTAATAACAACTACTGTTGTCCCTGTGTTTCGACAGGTGTCCTGCAAAAGCTTCAGAATCGCTTTTCCTGTCTCATAATCAAGCGCACCTGTAGGTTCATCACACAAAAGTAGCTTGGGATTCTTAGCTAACGCTCTGGCTATTGCCACACGCTGCTGCTCGCCACCGCTAAGCTGGGCTGGGAAATTTCCTGCGCGCTCGCCAAGTCCCACCTGCTCTATTACTGTTTCTGCATCCATTGGCTCTTTACAAATTTGAGAAGCGATTTCTACGTTCTCCACCGCTGTCAGATTCTGAATCAGGTTATAAAACTGAAATACAAAGCCTACATCATATCTTCGATAAGCAGTTAGCTTTCGCTTATTGAATTCTGAAATGTCTGTCCCATCGATATATACTTTTCCTTCTGACAGAGTATCCATGCCACCTAAGATATTGAGAATAGTTGTCTTTCCGGCTCCAGAGGAACCAACAATTACGCAAAACTCGCCCTTCTCAATCTCAAAGCTCACATCTCTGAGTGCATGTATATCCACTTCGCCCATATGATAGGTTTTCTTTACATTTTTAAATTCTACAAAAGCCATTGCCTGTCCGACCTTTCATTTTCTTTATGTTTCTATCGTTACTCTTTCAATAAACATTGTGCACATTCATAACATTACAATTCATTTATTACTTCTGTAATTGCCATTTTCTGTATTCTCTTTGTTGGTATAGCTATTGCAAATACTGCTGTAAAAATCACCAAAGCCAGCACCACTGCAACAGCTGCTGCCGGAAAATACCAGGCTGTTCCAAAGTGTGCAGTTATGATACCTCGATAGAGTCCTCTGTTTAAAAGCACACCTGCAACACCGCCAATCAGACTTCCACAGCATACATAGGTAAAAACCTCCGCTGCTATCATTCCCTTCAGCTGCCCATCGCTCATTCCCACTGCCCGCATGGCTCCATACTGTTTTATTTTAGCAGAAACGCTCATGGAAACACTATTCATAATGTTTAAAAATGTAATCAATGCGATAATTGCAAGGAAGCTATATACCAGAATACGGAATGCCCAGTACGTCCCATTGGTTTCCTGATTGTACTCGCGCATATCTGTAACAATATTTTCTTTCCCTGCAAGCTTCATGACAGCCTGAATCTCCTGTTCTGATGCATTCCTCTCAAACTGAACACCAAGAAGTGCATAGCCTCCGTTTTCCCTTATTTCATTAAATAGCTTTTCCGAACAGATGACTGTGATACCATCCGCAAAAAGTCCATCAGACAAAACTCCCTCTACGGTAAGCTCTTTTCCCGCAATCGTAATCTGCTCTCCTGCTTTTAAAGGATTATCCGGACTATAAATTGTCAGTACCTCCAAACCGTCTTCCTGAATTTTTTCCAGCTTTCCTTCCACAATATCGCTTTTTGCATAATTGAGCAAGTAATCATCATAAGAAACAAGCTGAATTTTCACCTCTCCCTGTGATGTTTTTGCACTCATATCGCCCACATATTTATTTGCAAAAACCCCCTTTACTCCTGCTAACTGTCCCATCCGCTGCGGTAAATGTTCCTCTATGGAATTGGCATTTTCAAAAGCATTGATGGAACAATCCGGCTGCCACGAGCGAAGTGACGGTAATAATGCGTGTGCCAGGTCAAGCCCGGTGGCAAAAGAAAGAAATAAAACAATACTAAGGGCAAAGGAGCCTGTCATTAAAAAAAGATTCTTCTTATTCTCTACTGCATGATGAAGCCCAAGCACAAACTGGATTTTTCCTCTCTGAAAAGGTACCCCATGCTTTGCTTTTGCAGTCGTACTGCACCCATCTGTGACAGCCTCAATCGGTGCGACCTTAGCTGCACGTTTTGCCGGCGAAACTGCAGACAGAAATACTGTTATTGTTCCAACCAAAGCTCCACACAAGATACCGGTTGCGCTCACTGCAAAAACCGGCATTTCCTCAAATTCTCCACCTACTCTGTATCTTAGCACAGCACATATTCCCATAGAAATCAAACTTCCTAATACAGCGCCAATCGGAATGGCAGTCCTGCACCAGTTTAATGCTTCCAGCTTAACAAAATTCATTACCTGTTTCCTGCTTGCCCCAATACAGCGCAGCATTCCAAAAAACTTAGTTCTTTGAGCCACATTACTGTTAATGCTTCCGGAAATCATAAGCACTCCAGCTGCCATGATTAGTACCATTAAAAATGCTGCCGTAAAATAAACGGTTTTTACAGACTCACTGTTACTCTCTCCTTCAATGGCGGAAAGTGCTGTATTTTCCTGTATATTGTTTTCCTTTATCTGATATCTGCTCTTTATTTTTTCAATCGCTTTTTCAGTAGACTCTCCCCTGGCAAACTGAATGAAATATTGATTCTGTGCTTCTGTTTCCTCTGCCTCATCCCGAAGCCTTGTAAATTCCTCCCAGTCTAAAAAAGCACATAGCATATAATCCTGATTACTGTAAGAGGAATCATCTCCCCCAATACCTGAAATTCTATAGTTTTTTTCTCCTCCCGGCGTTTCTACAACAACCTGATCACCTATTTTCAAATTCAAAAGTGTCTTTGCGTTCTCACTGAGCAGTATTTCATCCCCATTCTTTGGGAAACTCCCCTCCAAAATACCATCCCACATGTCCCGTAGGTAACTCTCCTGTGCTCCACACACAAGCAGCTTTCGACCATTTAAAGAAAAGTCCTCTTTGGCATCCTCATTAAGCTTTCCATACCAGGACGCACTCTTTATATCTGGATTCTCTACAAGAGCTGCGGATTGCTCACCGGTAAGGTTTGTCAGCACAACGCTCCAATTTCCATGACGATTTAGAATCCTTGTCTTCTCCATACGGACACTCATATCAGCCATACTGAATATAGCTGTTACCAAAAGAACAGAAATTATAATACAAAGAAGTGTCATACGGTTTGATTTCCGATGCACTTTCCCCGAAATGGGAATCAGGCTCAGATAACTCCTCATTCGAAGCACCTCCCCAAATCCGTTAATACGCCATCCGCCACCTGCAATATCCGATCTGCAGTCTGGGCAATGCTGCGATTATGTGTAATCATAATAACTGTCTGCTCGTATCTCTTAGAAGTCTCTTTCAGCAGTGTTATCACCTCACTGCTGTTGTGGGAATCCAGATTTCCTGTGGGCTCATCCGCTAAAATAATAGATGGTCTGGTAATGAGTGCTCTTCCGATGGCCACCCTTTGCTGCTGACCTCCGGAAAGCTGACTGGGAAGATGATTTCTTCTTTCCTTTAAATCTAACACCTCCAACAGCTCTTCTAAATATCTTTTATCTGGCTTTTGATAATCCAAAAGTGACGGGAACATCATATTCTGTTCTACCGTCAGTTCAGGAATCAGGTTAAAGGACTGAAAAATAAAGCCAATATTTCTCCTTCTGAAAACAGTCAATTCCTGTTCCTTCATGGAAAAGATATCATTACCATCAATATACACAGCTCCCTTAGTCGGTGTATCCAATGCTCCTATCAGGTTAAGCAGCGTACTTTTTCCAGAACCAGATTCTCCAACTATGGCAACAAATTCTCCTTTTGGCACGCAAAAGGTTGCATCCTTTAGTGCCTGTACCTGTGCACTTCCATTTCCATAGGTTTTGTATAAACCCTTTACTTCTAATAAATTCATTTGATTCCCTTCTTTCTCACAATTTCCTTCGTTTCTATAGACAGCATACAATTCAATTCCTACTGTCTGATGAAAGAAATCCTACAATTTTGTTGGAATCAGAAAATTTAAATAGAATGTTGTTCCAATATTTTTCTCACTTACTACTTCAATAGTCCCATTATGTGCTTCAACAATCGCTTTCGCCAGGGGAAGTCCCAGCCCAACTCCCTGCGTATCCTTGGAAAAGCGGCTTCGGTAAAATCGCTTGAAAATAAAAAGCATATCCTCAGGATGAATTCCACAGCCATCATCCTTGATGATTATCTTTACCATGCTGCCTCTCTTTCCCCACTCTATAAAAATATGACCTCCGGCTTTGGTGTGATCCAATCCATTTTTGACTATATTTTCTATTGCTTCCGTCATCCATCCCCTGTCACAGCAAAGCTCTATCGTTGTATCCCCCTTTAAAACAAGCTTCTTCTGCTCCTCACCGGCTCTAAAGGAAAAGTGCTTCTCCACACCCTTCATTAGTTCCATGATATTTTCCGGTCTCTTTTCAAACACAATACTTCCTGCATCCAATTTGGCAATTTTCAAAAGATTCTGCACCAGTACTTCAATTCTCTCAAGCTCCTGCTCCGACTGAGCGCTAAACTCCTGTACGGTCTGTAATTCCTCTGCTTCCTGCAAAATTCCATTGTAAATATTCAAGGCCGCAAGTGGTGTTTTCAACTGATGGGATATGTTGGAAATTGTTTCCTTTAGAAAATTTTTCTTTTCCATCTCATTTTCTGCCCGTGCATTCAAAATAGAAACCAGCATATTAACCTCGTGAAAAAGGCGATAAAGTTCCCCCTCCTCATTACAGGGAATTCTCGCCTCTGCATTTCCAGCCATATAATCCTGAATAGAGGCAACCGCCTGCTCAAGCCGTTTATTTTCATTTATAAAATAAACATATAGGATGATTAAAAAAGCTGCGAACAGCAGCAATGAAATAATCAAAAGATAGACAGTCTTATTTGTAATCGGAGAAAAAATCCCGACTGCTGCAGCTGCTATAAAAATAAAAAGACACAAAAACAGCTTGGCGAACAAATCTTTTATTTCTCTATTGGCAAATACTTTCATGTTTCACCTCAATCATTGGAATTCCACTTATAGCCCATTCCTCTTACCGTCACAATTCTCCTGGGATTTCCCGGATCATCTTCGATCTTGGTACGCAGCCTGCGCATATAAACTGTCAGCGTATTTCCATCCACATAGTTTTCATCACAATCCCACAGCTTTGCCAAAATCTGCTCCTGGGAAAGTACCTGGTCGTGATTCTCCATCAAAAAACAGAGCAGCTTATACTCACTTGCCGTCAGTTCCACTCTGTTTCCATTTTTCAATACCTCACCCTTTAACAATCTAACCTCTATTTCCTTTGAAGCAAGTGTCGCTTCCAGTTCCTTGAAATTGCCGCTTCTGCGAAGTAATGCATTTATTCTTGATAACAGCACTGCAAGCTTAAAAGGCTTTGTGATATAATCATCAGCCCCGATATCCAATCCCATAATCATATCTGTCTCCTCATCCGCTGCAGTCAGAAAGATAATTGGGACCTTTGAATCCTCGCGGATTTTGGTACAAATATCAAACCCGGAACCATCCGGCAGAGACACATCTAAAATAATCAGGTCATATTCCTGTCCGTGTTTTAACTGTTCTTTTCTAATCTTTAATGCTTCCACGCTTGTTCGTGCAACCTCTAGCTCATACCCCTGCTTTTTTATGGCAAAGGATAATCCCGTAATTAAACTTAAATCATTCTCCACAAGCAAAATTTTACTCATATTTTTTCCTCATATAGCTGTACACCGCTCAGTTTAACTATTTTAGCTCTGACTGCTTATCGTCAGCATCAGCCTTTCTATCCAGAGTGGCTTCTGCCTCTCCAATACTGTTTTCATCCTCATCTAATTGAGCTTTCATCTCACGAGCCTTGTTATCTTTGGCAATTGCACAAAGAATCCTCTTCACATCTTCCGGTGAGAACATCCCGATAGCCTTGGATAAATCCCCCAGATTATCTCTGTTTACAACAAGGCTTCCGCCATCTGAAAGGTTAACTGTAATGCAGTCCCTTGGATTGCTCACATCTCCCAGGCAAATTCTCTGCTTTTCATCATCACATATAAAGTTTACTCCATTGTAGGAAATAATTCCATCCTTTGCCAGGTAGGAATATGGAGCCTTTTTTTCAGCTGTCAGCTGTCCTGTTTGATTTTCTCCCTTAGTGAACTCAGTCTTTTGTTCTTCTTTTCTTTCCTCCTGCTCCTCCCTCACTGCTTCATTATTTTTATCAAGCTTCTCCATCAGCTTGCTCCATTCTTTTTGTGTAAAAGACTGTGCTCCTATCTGATATGATGGCTCTGTTTCACCGTTTTTTACCTTTTCCATAATTTCAGATTTCATGTTCTGTAATACACTTCTAAAGTCAGTTTCTGACTTACCCGAAGATGAGTATCCTGTGTATTGATTGTTTTGAGCTGCCCCGTTAATTTCTCCAATTCCCATGTTTGATTTTCCCCCTTGAAAACTCTTTTCTCTTAAATAATGTTCCACATTCTGTGCCGGTAACATATTGTAAGCAATATAAAAGCCGATGATATAGTTTAATTATATCATCGGCCTTTCTGGGCAAAAACTTTAATTATCTTCTATCCAAATTATGAGTGATACACACCGTTTTCCCGTAGTACTTCCTCTGCCACCTCCGGAAAATACAATTGGATTTTCTCTATAGCTTCGCCGTTTTCTAACATTAACTTAGCCTTGTTTTTTAAATTTCTATCTTTTTCTCTATCCTTTTCCGCTTCTGCCTCATTAACAGCTTCCCTTACCGCCTGCTTCTTTTCTTCTTCAAACAGCTTTGCTACCTTTGTCATACTTATCCACTCCTTCATTTCTTTGGCAGTTTTTGAATCAACCACCTTGTCTGCAAATGCAATCATACCTGCAATAAGAAATACCTGTATTTCTTCATCTTCGATAGTTTTAGACACCTCAAATAATTCCCGGATAGTCTCTTTTTTCTTCTCTTTTCCCTTATAAGAAAGTGGTAGAATAATGAATTCCATCAATTCCTCTTCTAAAAACGCTTCTTTATTTCTAATTTTATTTGTTAACTTCCTCCTAATATAATCTGAATCCAGTTCTGATAAAAATCCCTGCTGAACCTCTATTCGCAGTGCGCCAATATCGAATACCGGCTCCGTCTGTTCTCTTATTACGTCAGCTGTATAAATGATAATCAGCCTGAGCCGAAAATCTATTTCTTCAATATAACGTTGCATTATACCTGCTATATATCCAAGATACTTTACTTTATTTTTCTGACTGTATTTCGACTCATAATCAATGATGGCATAAGAGCCATCCTCCAATAAAAACAGATTATCAATCCGCAATTCATTAACCTTTATCTTCGGCAGGTTAGTGGGTAATACCCTGATTATTTTGGGAGTCTTTACACCATAAACTTCCAATGATACATTAGGAAATTTTTCTCCAAATATTTTGGACATGATATCTTTATTCTGGTATACAATATCATTTTTTTCGTGTTCTCGCTTTTCTTGTACTTTTTTCTTAGGCATCCTTTTCTTTTTTTCTTTTGCCATGAAGCTCCTTTCTTTGACATCTGACAAAAAAGAGCAAAATTTACATTTCAGGACAGAAAAATGATCCACAAAAAAGTTGGTAAAATAAATCTGCTCTCATTATACCAGATATTATACTTTTTTAAATTGTTTAAATGGAATATTTTGACCAGAACGGTCTTGAGTGAATAAAACTGTAGTAATCTCTTTTACTTTCAAGACTACTACAGTCCGATATTTGTGTCAACACTAATTCTTTTTCCAATGGATTGAATCAATCTCATTTTCTCCGTACCCATACGCTTCGGCAGTCTCACTGTCACTCATTGCTTCCAGTTTTTCCTGCTCAAAGCCATTCTTTACAAGGGGAACCTCTGTATTCACAAACCAGCTGTCAGTAATATTGCCAATTGCAGATGCATCTCCTGTATACTGGGTTCTCCACTGATACATTTGCTTTAATTGCACTGGGTATTCTTCCGCTTCCGATAATTCTATGGATTCCGTTTGCAGGGAAAAACTATCGAGCTTTCCCGTCAGTTCTTCAGCCTCCTGGTCAGAAATTACGTAATAGATCATTAACATGGATATCCCAGAATTCTCACTTTGCTTCATGGCAGAATTCCATATGGCACTATCCTCCATCAAATCGTCACAGTTAAAGGCCTCTATTCCCCTGGTCTTTTCCGAACCAATATACTCCGTCTCCAACAAATAGGCTCTATTGATTTCTATAGGATGGTACTGTTCCTCATTTTCCCAAAGCATATTGCCGGCACGCATGGTATATTCCGGGAGGAAAATGGTCATAAACTGGCTCTGTGCCTGATCCGTCACAGACATGGTCACCCTGTGATCCTCCTGATTCATATATTCAAGTGCAATATCCAGCTCTCCTTTACGATTTTCCTCTGTTATTTTTCCGGAGGCAATCAAATTGCGCTCTGACACATTTCCATCCTGAATTGATACTGCAAACACCATATAGCTTTTCACATCCGAATTAAGCCTGTGCTCCTGTGAAATGCTGGTTCTGTTCGGCTGCGTTTCACTGGCTCTGGTCATTTTTATCCGATTTCCGGGTTCTTTCTGATTGGTAGAAAGAAAAACCGCTGCTCCAATCAGAATACAAAAACAGACTATGGCAAGTCCTATCCCTGCCTTCCTGTAATTCAACACATTTTTAATTCTACCCTTCACATTGCCCTCGCCAAATGCAAGCGGAGCCATGTACAAGCTGCTCCTCTGTGCTGCCAAATGTAATAATGAAGAAGAATATTCCTTTTTGATTTCACTCCCAAAGCCCCGGATAACCGCCTCATCGCAGCTCATTTCCATGTCTCTCGTCATACAGATAAAGGAAATCCACACAAGGGGATTCATCCAATGCAGAATCAAAACAAGAAGCCCCATCAGCTTAATAAGAGGATCACAGCGTTTGATATGCATCCTTTCATGGGCCAGAATATAGTTTCTTTCCTCTCCCCGTATGCCGGTTGGAAGAAAAATGACAGGTCTTATAAAACCAAGTACAAAGGGTGTTGGCAGCCCGGACATTTCATAAACATTATCCTCTATAAAGACGGCAGACTTCAGCTTTTTCTTTAACAAAACAAAGGAAAAAACATTATAACAGAGCAAAATTGTCATTCCGGCTACCCATATGATACATCCAAATTTGAGTAATCTGCCATTCCTTTGATCTGCCTTAGAATCCTCGTATCCTACGGCCTCCTCCTGAACGCTGTCTAATTGTTCACTGGCCTGAAGCTTTTCTTTCCCTGCCTCATTTTCCTCAGGCTGTGATGTTGTCTGCGCCGTATCAGATACCTCTGAAACGGCTGTATTCTCCTCTGCTCCGGACACAATACTGAACAGATTTTGCTCCATCACTTTCTGGGGTATCCCAATTGCACCCTCCATTGCTACAGGGCACACAAGTCGGAAGAAAACCACCAGCCATAATGCATAAGAAAAAATCTTCGGTGCCTTTTTTAAAAGGGCTCGCAGCACCAGCACTGCAGGAATCACTACACTGGCAGTCATACCCATCTGAACTATCGTCAGGAAAAATCTCTCCATACTACTTTTCCTCCCACTGCTCAATCAGCTGCTTTAGTTCCTCCGCCTGTCGACTGCTCAATCGTTTGCTCCCCATAAATGCAGTCAAAAAGCCTGGAAGGGAACCCGCAAAGGTCTCCTCCACAAACTCCTTGCTCTGTAGCTGCATAAATTCCTCTTTCGATATTTTTGAAGTCACAATACTGTCAGTATTCTCAAAGATTTCTCTGTTACAAAGCTTTCGAAGCTCCGTATATACCGTTGATTTTTTCCATGACATTTCTTTTTCACATAACTTGACCAAATCTCCTGATGAGATTGGCTCATGCTCCCATATAAGATCTGCAAATTTAGCATCTGCATCTCCGAGCTGATATTTCAACATAAAAGCACCTCCCACAATGTCCTGCTATTTCGTATGCGGCAAATGGTGTACACCAATAATCTTCACCAATAGCCTTCACACGTCACCTTATATACATCAAAAGTGGTTTACATATTATAAACTCAATTTATAGTCTATAGTCTGTAAACCACCTTGTCAAGAGCTTTGTGCTTGAATGCCATATCAAATGCACCTTAGAAAAACTGCCTTATCACTTTTATACCCGCTTTTGTGCCTGGGCTTCTTTCACGGGTGACTCTTTCTCAAATCTTTCTGCAATTCGATTTAATTTACAAAAATAACGGTAAATCTCCATCGACTCGTTTTCCTTTTCTGTTCCAACTGCATTTTGGCAAATGTCAAGCAGGATATCTTCCACCACCTGACTTGGGGTATACTTAAACGGTACACTTCCCCAATTTGCCGGAAATTCTATGCGGTTAAAATACTCCCAAAATAAAAGCTGCTGTTTTTTGGGAAGCATCATCTGATATTTCTCATGTAGGACTATATGTCCATCTTTGCACTCTTTTCCCCAAAACTTATCGTCTGCCATGGCAATCCCGATAATTTTCCTACTGTCCTCATCTCCCTGATTACAATAGGTCAAAATGAGTGCCGAACTGGGCTGAATTCTAACCGGGATTCTGGGAACACCCTTCATATTTCCACTTAAATACACTCCAGTCTCTACGTATTTTAAATCTGAAATCTCTTTTGTTAAAACATTGTATGCAACCTGTGAATTTGGTAATATTTTCATATTGTAGAGACGGTTTCGATATTCCTTTTCCATTTCTATTTTCTGTTTTTTTTCACTTTCAATTCGTTCCTTCTCATCATTGATACGCTCCATTTGCTCTTGAATAGAGGTATTTAGAAAAACAAGATAGCGTGGAACTGAATCTGGAAACAAAAATATTTTTTCACTTTTCTCAAAATTTACTGTAATTTTATTTTCATTCAGATTGGTAATAACTCCTCTTCCAAAAACTTTATGCTTTACTTCTTCGCCTACTAAATTCATTATTCTTCTCCTAACGATTGCTGCAAAAGCACTTCTGCATAACCGAATGCTTATTCCTCATTCCTTACATGTGTATCCGTCCGTTTTTCGTTGATTCGCAGTATCATTTCATTTTCCTTTATCTGAAGTTCAAGCTTATCACTCATCAGCTGAGGAACATCCTTTACAGTAAGAACATCTCCTGTTTTCAGATTTTTGGCATCAACTGTGATTGTATCAATCATATCCCCTGGTAAAGATGCATAAGGAATTTCCATTGTCATCTTTTCCAGTAAACCTCCAAACACCTCTTCGTTGGTCAGAATAATGTGAATCACACTATTGACCTTTTCATCCGATGTTAAAGTCTGAAAGCTGATGTCCAGTATTTCGTTGCTAAGTGTGTCCATTGTTTTTTCCTTCACCTGCACCAGCATCTCTTCTCCATCGATATTCAACAGCAGTTTACTTCCTTCCCGTTTTTGCATGAATAACTTTCGTGCCGTTCCCGCATCCATCTGAATGGCAATGGTCTCTGGCAGTGCTTTTCCAAACACACTTCCCGGAACCATTCCAAGTCGTCTCAGCTTCTTTGCTTTCACCGTCAAATCCCTTTTTTGTACATTCATACTTTCCATTATTCATTTCCTCCTTCTGCTTGTGGTTTTTGACCAATCAAACTTTTATAAACTGCCTTTACCGTCCTATAATAAAAAAAGAAGAGCTATTCATACAACGCTGCTAAGCGAAATACAAAAAGCCCTTCTTTAAGACGGTTCTTTTTATTTTTGTTCAACTGATATTCTTATCATACCATAGTTTGACTTGGAAAACAAGGTTTTAATCTCCAAGGATAGTGTAACATTTCCTTTCTTTCCATGCCCGCCCGGCCAGAAAGAAGGAAAAATGCCAGTATACAAAGACAACGAAAGAAACACATTTTATGTGAAAATATATTACCATGATAAGAGGGAATATGCCGAGAATGAGCAAAGCTTCTGGTGTTCCGTTCATCCGGATTCATGACCCCAGGCATTCACACGTTTCACTATTGATTGATATGGGATTCACGACCCAACTTATTGCGGAGCGAATCGGCGATACAGTCCCCTGAACCTACAGTACGTCCACCTTCACGTTCTTCGCGATTGTGATAATGTTTGTTTTGTGGCGTAAAATGGTTCGTTTTGTATTTCTATTCTTCGATTTTACATCTCATATTTCTGGTTCTAAAATTTTTTGTAGCCAAAATATAGCCAGTCTATTCTTTACTGCCAGCAACTTCTCAATGATAGACTGTATATGACTAACTCTTCAATCGTTTATCAATATCTGATGCACTATATAACACATCAGTTACAATCACTCTATTGCTTTGCACAACATAAAATACGGAATAATTGTCCACTACCATTCTTCTTATTCCTTTTGAAAACTCTGGTTCTGATTCCATAACTTGAAAACACTCTGGAAATGTATCCAATTTCAGTATTGCTTCAGCAATTCGATTATATTGTTCGATTGCATTTTCTGGGGATAAAAGTGAAAAGGTAATGTAATTGTAAAGCTGTTCCATATCATTTAGTGCTTCATCTGTAATTTCAACTGTGTACTCTATCATGCCCCATGGCTCTCCCTAAATTTTTTGAAAGCTGTAGCTGCTCCTTGAACTCTGCCCGATTCAATATCTGCATATCCTGTTTGTAGTTTTTCATGAAGTTGTTCGGATGTCATCAAATCTGCATTGATTTCATCTGGAGCTTTTGGTAATGTTACTGTAAAAGGGATTCCACCAGTTAGCGATATTTGGTTTAAATACATATCTATTGCTGTTGACATTGGAACACCTAATTTCGCCAACACTGATTCTGCACGTTCTTTTACGATTGGATTCACTCTTAAATTTAATGTGGCTGTTTTTTCCATTGCTTTTCATCTCCTTTTTTCTATTGTAACGCATATGTCGTTACATTACAAGGCTTTTATTTTATCCTTATATTTCTTATTCATATACGTCCATATAAATATTCGTTCCCTCTGTAACGATTGTAGTAAGATAAGTATTTTCCTCACATAATTTTCTTTCTTGTTCTTCTGAAAAAGTATATTCAAGATTTCCATGCTCATCCAAACAATCGATACTGTATTCTATTTCTCCTTGTTTATACTCTGTCCACCTTATCTGGATGTTCTCTCCGTTCACTACATCATAATAATCCAATGATGTTGCATGAAAATGAAGTGAAAAATCAAAATATTCTGGCATGGATTGATTTGGTAATACATAATAGGTATCCTGATCAATAACTTTTTTATAGTAGCCAGATTGATCATCATAAGAAAAGCCGTGCATTTCCACACCATTTCGGAACTTTGTTTCTAAAGAATCTTTTGTGTTACTCCACACGATTCCCCATCCGATTGCACCAAGTACTATTCCAATTAGAATACATATTAGAATGATGCTTGAATTTCTTTTAAAAGTTTGACTAAATTTAATTTCTTTATTTATTTTTTTTGCCATCTGTTTGTCCTCCTTTAGCATAGCGTCCAGAGAAATATTGAATTCATCACTCATATATATTAGCGTTTCTAAATCTGGATAATTCTTTTCTTTCTCCCAATTTGATACTGTTTGTCGTGTAACATGAAAGATCTGGGCAAATTCTTCTTGTGTCATTTTTCTTTCTTTTCGTATTTCTAAAATTGTCTGACCTAATCTCATGTCCTCTTACCTCCTTCCAGTATCCATTATGCTTTTCATTCTTTCAGATGGCTAGCTAGCCTTACTTGCACTTACCATTTACGCAGTGCAAGTATTTTTTACGTAGCTGATTTTCACTTCCTATTCGATGTATTTATCGCTTCTGTGTAAAAATATCTATATTGTTCATTTTTTTTATTTACTAAAAAAAACATTAACTCATCATTGCAAATTTGTGTCAACCAATTATCATTATATCAATTTACAAATAGACAAGCAATTATCATTTTAAGCATATCCTACTTATTTTCTTCTACTGTGTTTTCATACTTCGCATCTTCAAGAACCTTTTTCCCTTCTTCTGTTTCCAATAACTTTGATGGTTCTTTCAGAAATGAATTGTGCCATCTAACTAGCTCGTTATATCCCATCATGCGTTTACCATCTTTCTGTTCGTAGCCATCAATAATTTTATTGTACTTGGCAATTATTTCATTATGCTCAACTCTCAACTGTGGCAACGACATTTCATCAATATCCGTTTCTCCTGGCGTACCTTCCAAATAAAACGCTCTTTCAAGTCTCAGATCTTCTATTGACCATTCATCGTATGGAACATCAAGCTTTTCTGTATTGTCTGTACCTCTTATCAGATTTTCCTTTTTAACTACAATCTTATCTAGTTCTTCAGATGTCGTCTCCGTTATCTCATCCGCTTCATCTTTTGCATTTTCAATGATAGCATCCCGTTCTTCCATTGTCTTTTTATATAACCCCACAGGCATATGATATTTCTCGCCATCTTTATAGATGCGTTCATATTCATGCTGTTTCAAAATACGCTGCATAATATTGTCCTTTACATCACTTGCCATCTAGTCATAGAAAGCCTGTCTCCCTTTTATCAGATTGCTCAAAGCCATCACAAGCCAACGCCTTTTTCAAAAGGCACCTGATGAGATAAGCCTTGTCAAATACGCTTGGAATTAATATTACTGAGATTTGTAAAGAAAATCCTTATGAAACAGGAGAAGTATTACCGGAATTACCAAGTGAAGGTCATGGTCTATTAACCGAGATCAATAAAAGCGGATATGTAAAAAATCGTATGGATAAGTTACTTGCTATTTACCAGTATGAAGATTTTCCAATTATTGATGATCTGCTATCCAAATTCTATGTGATGAGTGATGACGGTCTTCCGCCTGGCATTTTTGTGAAAAAAAAGACCCTCAGAGAAAACCCTGAGAGCCTTAATTTTACTTTATTCAGTATTAATTACTCGATGATTCATGATTATTGAATAATGAAATTATTCAATAATAGTAGCAACACGACCTGAACCTACAGTACGTCCACCTTCACGGATAGCGAATG
>CAZUCI010000028.1:18750-33741 GCA_964619485.1 uncultured Lachnospiraceae bacterium | reverse complement strand
TTGCATGTGTTAAGCACGCCGCCAGCGTTCATCCTGAGCCAGGATCAAACTCTCGAATTTTGATTGTTTGATTCCCGGTTTCAGATTAACTCTAGCTGTTTAATCTTTAACCGTTCATTACTGTTTTTAGGTTGTGTCATCTCTGACACGTTCTCTGAAATTTTCTTTAGAATCTTTCAGGGTTGCATTGCTGTTTATTTGTCAAGGTTCTGTGCTTGTCTCTCGACGCGCAACAGTGATATGTTATCACAGGCAGCTCTTTCTGTCAAGCACTTTTTTGTTTTTTTTTGTTGTTTCGACTTGTTTGTCTCGCAACGAATCTTAATATACCATTATGATTGCTATCTGTCAACAAGAAATTTCAAAAAATTACAAAAAAATTCCCGCCAACTTTCAGGCGGGAATTTTATATACTGTTAACCTGTTGTAAATTCAAGAATAATTCAAAAGCAAGTCCTTCTATTGTTCCCAAACTCTGGTCTTTAATATTCCTTCACTTGCCTTTATATAAAGATCAGCACAGGAAATCTGCTCCGTCTGCTCCGTCTTCATCTCTGCAATCAGCACAAGTGGAACCTGGTCCCCGGGCTGAAGGGTTCCTGCGTAAAGATTTAAATCATCATTCAAAAGTGTAATCATACTATTATAATATGCACCCTCATTTATCGAAATTTTAAACTTCGGTGCAAGCTGAACAATGTTGACATCCGTCGGCTGTGTTCCATTATTTTGCAGAACAAATTGCAGCACAACCAGTTTCGTATCCTGCGCAGATGCCGAAACAGCAAAATACAAATCATCCCCACTCTGAGGATAGGAATCACATACCATGACACTATTACAGGATAGAGATATATCCCCCAGACCAAGAAATGCAGCCGGGTCAACTTTCTCAACTGTTTCTGTTTCCTGCCCGTCCAATGAAGCTTCCTCATCATTTTCCTTCTGATTTTTTTGTTCAGCAGCGGCAGCTATCTCCGCTCTTCTGGCAGCTTCCTCTTCTATTTTTTTCTGAATAGCTTCCTGTTCTTCCAGTTCTTTCTCATTCAAAAACTTTGTCTCATATTCAGAATCATATTTCAACAGAAGACCAGCTGCATACTCTGACACCATTGCACTTTCCTCTTCAGACAAATCCGGAATTGCATTTCCACATCCGCAGCAGAAAATCATGGTTACCACAGCTATTATCATAAGAAGTCTTTTTTTCATAAAGTCTTCCTCCATAAATCGAATAATGTATGTCAAAACCATATTACCATTATTTTCGTGGTAATTCAAACCAAAATTCAACACCGTCACTTCGATTTTCCACACCGAACTTTTGATTATGGGAATCCATGATTGCTTTTACAATGGAAAGTCCAACACCGCTTCCACCATATTCCCTTGTTCTGGCCTTATCTACCTTATAGAATTTTTCAAAAAGATGTGGCAGTGAATCCTCCGGAATCTTTTCTCCCGAATTATATACCTTCACTCTGACGAGCTCTTCTGTTAAGTAATACTGTATTAAAATTTCCTTTTTCTCATTCACATGATTCATTGCATTGGAGAAGTAGTTCATAAACACCTCTTCTATTTTAAATTCATCTCCCCATACATAGCATGGCTCTGTTTCATCAAAAATCACATGAACCTGATTCTGTTTGATCAAAATATCCGATGACTGAAGATAATTGTGTATTAACTCTGTAATATCAAAGCGCTCCATATTGACAATATCATTTCCAAATTCCAGCTGATTTAATGTTAAAAGCTTTTTTACCATCTCATTCATCTTATGAGATTCGTCTATAATGACATCACAATAAAAATCACGGCTCTCTGAATCCTGATCAATTTCTTCCTTCAGCCCTTCTGCATATCCCATAACAAGCGCAATCGGCGTTTTTAATTCGTGAGATACATTAGAGAGGAATTCCTTCCGCATTTCATCCGTCTTTTCTTTCTTTTCTATATCTCTCTGCAATTCGTTATTTGCCGTTTTCAACTCGGAAATTGTCCGTTCAAGAGTGTCTGACAGCTGGTTCATGCACTGTCCAAGCTCACCAATCTCATTTTTTTCGTGTCCACTATAGTGGGCCTCAAAATCAAGATTTGCCATTTTTTTGGAAATTTCCGTGAGAGACTGAATTGGCATGGTGATATGCCTTGTAATCAGCCAGACCAGAATTCCGCTCAAAATTGCTGCAAGAATACCAACATAAGCCAGAAAACGGTTAGATATTCTCACGCTGTCGCGAATACTCTCCAATGCAGTTCTGGTCATAAACAGATTTCCATTGTCAAGTGTACCCCACATTTCGATATAATTCATTCCATTATGTGCATTTGAAGTTTTCTGTATCACATAGTTGTCCTGTTTTTCCATAATATCAAAGTGGTCCTTGTTTCCTGTGAAAACACGGTCAAGCAAATCACGCATCATAATCTCACGTTCATTGCCCGCAGCCTGAACTTCTTCTGAATCAGCATCTATTACGATCATACTGATATTATATATGCCACAAAGCTTCTGAAGTTCTGCCTCAAATTCATCAGATTCAATACTTCCATTACTTGCTGCTGAATTTACACTTTCATATGCTTTTTTCAATACCTGCTGTTTATTCTGCTGATAGTATTTTCCTAAAAAACTGTTGTTCAAAAACCAGCAAAGCAGAATCGTTCCTGCCAGAATCAGAACAAATACCGAAATCAACTGATGCTTAATAGAATATTTCATATAGAAGCCTTCTTCTTTCTCTTTTTTAAAATTTTAGCATTCAAATCATCAACAGGCAATTCTTTTCACAGACACTACATAAATCTTTATTTATTTTTCTTCCTATTATCGTATATTTTGATGTCAGCGAGAAAGAATAAATAAAAAAGGAGTTTTCTATGAAGCAATCAACGGAAGCTATAAAGGGAATACCCAACCGAAACATGGAGCAAAAGATGCAGGAAAAGCTCAGCGAATTAAAGAATTCACCTAAACCGGAGCCAATTCGAAGCGATGGTGCCGGCGCCATGGATTTGGGACCAAGAGACCTGATTCGAGATATGGAGAATCCGGACATGCTGGTGCCCCCTGCCACAGATTTTGGTCTACTTCCCAATCTCAGGTTTTCATTCTCTGACACACACATGACGCTGAAGCCCGGCGGCTGGTCCCGGGAAATTACCAGCAGAGAGCTGCCTGTTGACCAGACTCTCGCAATTGTAAATATGAACCTTTCCCCAGGTGTAAGAGAAATGCACAGTCATCTCCAGTCAGAATGGGGATTTGTTTTGCAGGGTGGAGCACGCGTCACAGCCGTCGATGAACGTGGAAGATCCTTTATCGCAGACTGTCACCCCGGCGAGGGATGGATTTTTCCCGCCAATATTCCCCATTCCATCCAGGGACTTCATGCAGGATGCGAATTTCTGATGATTTTTGACAAAGGAAGCTATTCTGAGGATAATACCTTTTCCATTTCAGAGCTGTTTTCCCATCTTCCCAAAGATGTCCTCTCTGCAAATTTTGGCTGTAGTGAAAAAGAATTTGACCAAATTCCAGACAAGGAGGTCTATATTGTTGATGGTGGAGATCCCGGGCCAATTGAATCTCAAAGGGTTGATTCTCCCTATGGTGTTATTCCCAACTCCTTAAAGCACGAATTGATTCATGTTACTCCCATCGAATCGGCTGGTGGAAGCATTCGAATTCTGGATCATCAAAACTTTCCAGCCTGTGAAACAATTGCGGCCGCCCTGGTCGAAATTGAACCGGGAGGAATGCGCGAAATTCACTGGCATACAAATAACGACGAACTTCAATACTATATTCAGGGAGAGGCACGCATGACTGTTTTTAAACCGGGGCCAAAGTCACGCACCTTTAATTACCGCGCCGGTGACGTAGGTTATGTTCCTGTGGGAAACTTCCATTATGTGCAAAATATCGGAAATGACAAAGTGATTTTTCTGGAAATTTTTAAAAGTAATTACTTTTCAGATATTTCACTTGCCCAGTGGATTGGCATGACACCAAATGAAGTGGTAAAATCTGTTCTCAATTTTTCAGACGATATGCTGAATCAAATAAAAAAAGAAAGCTGCCCCGTGGTCAAATATCCAGGGTTCACTTTCCCAAATGCAAAATCAACTCCTCAAAATGTTCATAATTTCAAGAGCTTCGATTATAAGATAAAGAAAGAATGCAATGCTGCCAAAGAGCACTGATCACATTTTACGCTCAATGCAGACTGCTCTTTATTTTTCCAGTTCAATATTTGTCAAAAAATCTCTCCCAGGCATGTGCTTATTAAGGTCAAATCATGCCCAGGAGAGATTTATACTATTCCGTTTCAAACTTGTAACCCATACCCCAGATTGTTTTAATGCAGTTGCCCTGCTCACCTAATTTGCTTCTGAGCTTTTTGACATGCGTATCGATTGTTCTGGCATCTCCAAAATAGTCATAATTCCACACGTGATTCAAAATCACTTCTCTGGAAAGAGCAATTCCCCGGTTCTCCATGAAATAGGTTAACAATTCAAATTCCTTAAAGCTCAAGTCCACAGCCTCACCATCAATTGTAACAATATGTGCTGCTTTATCCACCAGTATTTTCCCTGCACTAAGCATGGAATCATCTCCAGACTCGTCGCTGCTTCTGCGTAACACCGCCTGTACTCTTGCCACAAGAATTTTCGGACTGAACGGCTTGGAAATATATTCGTCTACCCCCAGTTCAAATCCCTGAAGCTCATCCTTTTCATCCGTTTTTGCTGTCAGCATAATGATAGGAACCTTTGAATAGGTACGAATCTCACGACATACCTGCCAACCATCCATTTTTGGCATCATAACATCCAAAAGAATAAGTGCAATATCCTGATTTTCATAGAAAATATCAACAGCCTCTGCTCCATTTTCTGCTTCCATTACTTCATAATTACTTCTCACCAGAAAATCTTTTACAAGCTTTCGCATTCTGCTTTCGTCATCAACAACCAGAATTTTTAATTTATCCATTTGGAAAACCTCCTATCATTTTTCAGATAGTATACTATTAATTTTTGTTTATTTTGTGAACATTGCTGATTTTTTCTTTTTTATTCCTCTTCAGAATTATTCAGCTCGGATTCCGTTGAAATTCCCAGTTCTTTTTCCTTTTCCCTGATTACCTGTTCCCGCTCTGACAGTTCTTCCTCCCACGATGAATAGCTATTGGTAATCACTCTCTTGTAATTTAAAATATTTTCATTTTTGCTGGTCAGCGTAATAACAAACATCAAAATGACCATCCCAAATAAAACCACGGAACAGATCGCGAATTGAGCCACCCGGTTCTGCAGCCTCTTGATTTTCTGTTCTTCCTGCTCCAGCTTTCTCTGAGTGCTTCTCTGCATTGCCTCAACAGATACTTCTGCGTCCTCCCGGATTCTTTGATATTCTTCCCCCACAGAAACAGAGCTGTCAACAGGGATTGGCTCCTTTTGTGCATCTATCAGATGATTTTCCTCCAGAATTGCCTGCAAATGAGCTAAATACCCAATTCCAACCGGCGTGACAAAAACGTGATTCTGCGTTGCCTTTCTATATAAGGAAAGGACCGCATTGTAATTTGAATAATCTATTTTTTCATTCAAGGTCTTTATTCTGGCAGCCTCTGCAGAAGCAAGATCCGCCTCCTTTTTGGTTGCAAAAAGATACCCTTCTGAAATATATTCTTTTTCACTCATGTAATTCTGCCCTCTTTACTCTACTAAATATAACATTTTGGTATAAAGAATTCTCTTAACGGATTCGTCCAATCTGTCTTCTGAAATTTCACCGCTCTTTACGGCCGCCAGCATGGCTTCCTCTGCCTGATTGAAATCCTGCGGCATAAGGAGCATATCAGCACCTGCATTGAACGCTGCCATAGCCACCTGCCCGGAATCATATTTTTCTGTCACGGCCCCCATGTTGAGAGCATCCGTAATAATAATCCCCTGATACCCCATTTCATCTCTAAGCTTATCCTGGATGATTTCCTTTGACAGAGAAGCTGGTATGTCATCTGAAGTCACATTTGGGAATGAAATATGTCCAACCATAATGAAGGGAATCTTTTGCTCTATCCCGTCGGAAAATGGAAGCAGGTCACAGGATAACAGTTCACTCCAGTCCTTCTGTGAAGCAGCAAATCCATCATGGGTGTCGCCTGCAGTCGATCCATGACCCGGGAAATGCTTATAACACCCGAGAATGGAATTTTCCGATAGTCCCTGATAATAAGCAGCGGACATCTCCGTCACCAATTCCGGGTTTGTTCCAAAGCTTCTCTTTTTCACTACCTGATTTTCAGGATTGGAATACACATCTGTGTCCGGCGCAAAATCAAGATTAAATCCCAATTCTTTTAAATAGCTCCCTATATATGTTCCCGTTTGATAGGCTTCGTCGCTTCCACCAGTCGCACCAATATCGCACATGTCTCTTACCGGATCAATGGAAAAGCCACTTTTTCCAGCAAGTCTTGTAACGGAACCACCCTCTTCATCCACTGCAAGAAAAAGAGGAAGCTTATTTAACTCCAGTGCATAGCTTTGAGTATTCGCCAGCATTTCCGTTGTCTGTTCTGTGGTGTTGAGATTCTTATCGAAATAGATCAATCCTCCTACAGGGTATTGTCCCAACGCCTCTCTGGTCGTCTCTCCTGCCGCAATAACAGTTCCAACCTTTGTCAAAGCCTCCGGCGTTACCAGAAAAAGCTGGCTCACCTTTTCTTCCAGACTCATTCCATCCAGATAGGTCTGAGCATTTTCATAAGCCTGTTCCATGCGAAGCTCTTCCTCGGTCTTTTCGGGTAGCAAAGTCTCCTGGTTCTGAACAGACTCCTCAACTGGGTCCGGTATAATCTGAGGTTCCTCATCCTCATAGGATGGGAGCAAATCTTCCGACTGTTCTGGTTCACTATTATTTTCGATGCTTTTTGAACTGATATAATGAAGTCCCCAGACGACTCCCACTGATATAATACACAAAATAAGAAGCAGTACCGCCCCATATTGTAATTGTTTTTTTCTTGCTTTTTTCATTTTTATCCCTGCCACAGGCGTGGTGTTACAGGGTTTGTGCGCCTGCAGCACAAACTCTCCGGTGGTAAAATGCAAAATTCTTCACATTTGTCCATCTATGAAAATAGCTACCATTCTGTCCAAATGATAGCTTTTCCTCTTTTTATGTATATTCCTATTTATCGTTATTCACTCAAAGCTCGAATTACAATTTCATAGCATTCCTTAACCTCGGGAAGATAGTTTTCTGCCCCTTCCATGGTATTCTTACGAAATACCTCCACCAAAGGTAAAAGTGCCGCATGCAGATTTACAAGACTCAGGTTTCCTGCGACTCCCTTTAATGCGTGAGATGCCTGAAACGCTGCCTGAGGATCTCTCTGCTCTATTGCAGCTAACATTTTAATATAATTATCATCTTCCGGAAAAGAATACAGAAATTTCTCATACGCCTCTTTATCATTACCCACACGGCGCACCCCATCATTTACATCTATCCCTGCCTTACTTAACTTATACCGATTCATATAAATTCTCCTTTTCGAATCCTGTTATGTAAGTAAACACAACATCTTGTACTATTATATTATTAAATAATCAAATCGTCAATTTTATACAGGAAAAAAGATGCTGTTTTTTTCAGCATCTTTAAAAAAATGTAGCAGAGCCATCAGGACTCCTCCCACTTCGTGGGTCCCTCCTCATGACAAAAAGTGGAGTAGACGGGAGTCGAACCCGTGTCCAAAAGCCTATTCCCTGTCCTTCTACTATCATAGTCAGTTCTTTGGCATTCCCTCCATCAGACGGAAACTAACATCCTTCTGACTTTAGTAGCTTCATAATACGCCCGCTGGCTCAAAGCTTTGCCAGTGTCGTTTCCTACAAAATCGATGCCTGGTTCTTAAAGTGTAGGTGCTCTAAGTCAGACAGCTGCCATTAGGCAGCGTAAGCTAAATTATCTTCAGCGTTTAAATTATTTTCGCCATTTAACGCATTGCATACGGATAGCTTCTCCAGCTGCAAAACCCCTGTCGAAACCTTTACTACCCCTTATTTAGTTGTGCTTATTTATTATATGGTTGATAACGTCTTTCGTCAACAAGCATTTCTATAAATTCTTAATTTTAAACTCTCTTTCGTGCTCTCTTCGCATATCCTTTTTGGCGATATCATCCCGCTTATCATAGAGTTTTTTACCTCTTGCAAGGCCGATTTCTATTTTTGCTCTACCATCCTTGAAATAGACAGACAGTGGAACAAGTGTATAGCCCTTTTCCGCCATTTTACCTGCCAGCTTCTGAATCTCATATTTATGAAGCAAAAGCTTCCGGATTCTCAGGGGATCTTTGTTAAAAATATTTCCCTTTTCATAGGGGCTGATGTTCATTCCAAAAACATAAGCTTCTCCCTGGTCCACCCGGACAAAGGACTCTTTGATACTGCACTTTCCCATTCGCAGAGATTTCACCTCTGTTCCATGAAGCTCCAGTCCCGCCTCATACTTTTCATCTATAAAGTAATCGTGATATGCTTTTTTATTATTTGCAACAAGCTTCATTGCTTCTTTTGCCATATCCTGTTCCTCCAACTATTCACATGCCAGGCCGTCTATGCTTCTTCAAGCAGAAAGTCTACCGTTCTGGACGTCAAATCCACATCAGATACAGAAACCCTGACGTGCTGCCCAAGCTTAAAGCTTCTTCCGGTGTCTCTTCCAACAAGCTCATAGGCATTTTCATCAAAATCATAATAATCGCCTTCGATTTTGGCAATCGGCACAAGTCCTTCTACTGTGTTTGGAAGCTCCACATACATTCCCCATCCGGTTATTCCTGATATAACACCCTCGAAGGTTTCACCAATATGCTCCTGCATATACTGTGCCTTCTTGCATTTATCTGTCTCGCGCTCCGCCTCATCTGCTCTTCGCTCCAAATCAGAGGTTTGTTTGCAGACACCTGCAAGGATTGCTCTGTAATGCTCCATTCGTTCCGGATTCAGGCGTCCCCGCAGATACTCCTTCATAATGCGGTGAATCTGGAGATCCGGATAACGTCTGATTGGGGAGGTAAAATGAGAATAGTAATTGCATGCCAGGCCAAAATGCCCCAGGCAGTCCTCCGTATAGTGAGCCTGCTTCATACTGCGAAGTGTCAGTCTGTTGATCAGATTTTCCTCTTCACTTCCCTCAATTTTTCCAAGTAATTTCTGCAATTCCTTGGGGTGAATTTCATCCCCAGTATTTTTCAAATATAAACCAAAATTTCGGATAAATAAATCAAGTTTTTTTATTTTCTCAGGATCAGGTGCTTCATGGGTTCTGTATACAAACGGAACCTCAAGCCAGAAAAAATGCTCAGCAACAGTCTCATTAGCCATCAGCATAAAATCTTCAATAATCTTTGTTGCCTCATTTCGATCATAGGGCTTGATGGCAAGAACCCTGCCATTTTCATCAAGCTCAATTTTACACTCCGAGGAGCCAAATTCAATTGCGCCGCGTTCTCTTCTCTTTTTTCTAAGAATCAGAGACAGCTCTTCCATCTCCTCAAACATGGGCACAAGTGCCTCATATTCTTTTCGTGCCTCCTCATCATGGTCCAACACTGCGGCCACTGCCGTGTAGGTCATTCTGCGGTTAACATGAATCACAGATTCTGTAATCTTATAATCAGTCACTTCCCCTTTTGCGTTGATATCCATCAGACAGCTCATGGAAAGTCTGTCCTCTCCCTGATTCAAAGAACAGATTCCATTGGACAGCGTATGTGGGAGCATGGGAATAACGCGATCCACCAGATACACACTGGTTCCTCTTTTCAGTGCTTCCTTATCCAGGGCAGAATTTTCCTGAACATAGTTGGAAACATCTGCTATATGAACCCCAAGATGATAAATTCCATCCTCTTTTGAGAGGGAAACTGCATCATCCAGATCCTTTGCATCTTCTCCATCAATGGTAACCATATCCACATCGCGAAGATCCATTCTTCCTTCCATATCAGCCGCTGAAACAGGAGAAGATACCCGCTCTGCCTGTGTGAAAACCTTTTCCGGGAACTCTGTTGGAAGCTCAAAGGCTTTGACAATAGACATGATATCTACGCCCGGATCATTGATATGACCCAAAATCTCAACAACCCTTCCCTCCGGCTTCTTCCCATTCTTACCATATTCCGTCAACTCAACCACTACCTTATGCCCGCTGACAGCACCTTTGGTATATTCTCTTGGAATAAAGATATCCTGTGCAATCTTCCCATTATCAGCCACCACGAAGCCAAAATTCTGGCTTTTTTCAAAGGTGCCAACGACCTGGGTAATCTCATGGGAGAGAATTTTTACTACACTTGCTTCCTGTCTTTTTCCATGAACGCCGGGTAATAAAACAATTTCCACCTGGTCCTGATGAAATGCTCCATGTACTTCGCTTTCCGGTACATAGTAATCTTCTTTGGCTCCTTCTACTTCCACAAAGCCAAAGCCCTTTGCATTGCTGATAAAGGTTCCGCTGATGATTTTCTGCTCGGGAATGGAATATTTTCCTCTCTTGCTGATAGAAAGACGGTTCTCCTGCAATAGCTCCTCCAAAGACTGCTTTAACAGGGGTCTGTCTTCCGACTCAACCTGAAGCATCACTGCGAGTTCCTTTTCCTTCATGGGAACATAAAACTCGCTTTCCACAAATTTCATGATATTCTTTTTTTTCTCTTCTAAAAATGATTTTTCCATTTTTCTCCTTATACACGAGCCATGTTCTACACACAGCGAAAAGCACTTTATAAACAACAAAAAACAGCACCCCATACAGGAGTGCTTTTTTACTAAAACTTGTTGATGTTAAGTACTGCAGATAAAACAAGGAAAAGAATTGCAGCAGCGGTAGTAAGCTTTACCAGCATGCCTTCCTTTGATCTTCCTTTATTTTTTCCCCAGAAAGTTTCAGCGGCTCCACTGATGGCACCAAGTCCAGCAGTTTTACCTTCCTGTAATAATACCACGACCGCCAAGAATAAGCAGTCCAATATATAAATGCATGTTAATATAATTCTTATTGTACCCATTTATAGACCTCCTAATGTCAAACAAAATTGATTTTATCATATGGAAACATATTTTTCAACTACTATTTTTAAATAAAAATAAAATAAAAATAAATCTAAAACAAATAAAGAGCAATAAAGACAAAAATCAGTGCTGCACTCTGTTTAAAAACAATTCCCACTCTGCAATTGTCTCACTGCACTGCAGCTCAATCCAATAGGTATCTGACTCATTCAAATCTACGCCGATTTCATAGACAAACGTTTCTTCTCCCTGTTTTTTCAATATAATATCATATAGATTTACATCCTTTATTCTTTTTAAAATTGCATCATATTGAACTGTCGGAATAATTTCGTCTTCCTTTTCCTCCACCAGCCGGTCATTTGCATCATAATATTTATATCCTTCCTTCACAATGGAAAGAAGCTTCCTGTTACAAAAACGCAGGTTCAGTGTATCTGCGTAACGGTCCACAAATTCTTCATTGTTTGGGTTGTTCCCCTTTACAACAACTGCGTCCATAATCACAGTCAGCTGTTCACCGCTTGAGACAAGCTCCCGAATCTGTGCCTCTTCAAAATTAAAGAGGCGAAGTTCATTTTTTGTTTGAAATCTCATATCATGTCCACTCCTTTTTTGTCACGACGGAATCCATACCGAGATGGAACCGCCATCCACAGTAAAGGTGCCATATCCATCTGCATCAATTACTACATTTCCGCCACAATTTCCACAGGCATCAAGGTAGGACTGTCCCGCATGCTCTTTTCCGGCATACATTTTTTTGCTTCCACCAGGGCCATCTGTAATCAAAAGTGCCAGTCCATGCTCCTTATCCTGTCCTTCTCTGGTAAAACCAACAATATTCTGATCATCATAATAATCATTTTCTTTTCCATAGGCATGAGTCTGTCGCAGCGTCATTAATATTGGAAGCAGGCGGACCGGTTTTCTCTGATCATGGGGAATTCCATAATAGTCACCGTAAAATACACAGGGAGTTCCCTTTTCCTGCAGTAAAATAATTCCATAGGCCAGTGGTTTAAACCACTCCGCAACAAAGGTCTGAAGTGCCTGTCCCGGCTGGGTATCATGATTGTCCACAAAGGTCACACAATGTGTTTCATCTCTCTGTAAAAGTGTCCCCTGAAACAGCTGTGCCATATCAAAGGCTGAGTTGGCATTGGAAATCTGATAAAACTGAAAATGAAGAGGTACATCAAAAAGTGACATACTGCTCCCGCTCTGCTCAAGATAATGTGTCAGTCGCGAAACATCTGCACTCCAGTACTCTCCCACTGCAAACATGTCTTTTCCTGTATATTCTCTCATGGCTTCAAGCCATTCCTTATAAAAGCTGGCATTCATATGCTTCACTGCATCCAGACGAAAGCCATCTGTTCCGGTTGTATCTATGTACCACTTTCCCCAGTTTATCAGTTCCCTGGAAACCTCAGGGTCACCCAAATCCAAATCAGCGCCCATTAAATAGTCATAATTTCCATTTTCCTGATCAACCTCTAAATCCCATTCCTTTCCTGCCAGCCGGAATACAGCCTTCTTTTGATGCAGCTCATCCCAATCGACTCCGTCAAAATGATTATGATTCCACTGAAAGGTCGAGTATTTGCCGTTTCTTCCAGGAAAAGTGAATTTTGTCCAGGCCTCGATTTCCATTTCTCCTGACCGGTTTTCATAGCGGTTGTTCCAGCTTTCTTCAACAGCCTGTACCTTTTCTTTTTCATCGGCACCCATGCGGTGATTCAAAACAATATCAGATAATACTTCCACCCCATTTTTTTGAAAAGCCTCCACTGCCTAGAGATATGAATTTCTGTCACCATACTTTGTGGAAATGCTGCCCTTCTGATCAAACTCCCCCAGATCATAGGTGTCATAAACGCCATATCCCACATCCGCAATTCCTGACGCTCCCTTATAGGCCGGTGGAAGCCAGACTGATGTCACTCCGGCCCTTTTAATATGCTCCGCCTGCTCCTTCAAAAGCTTCCAATGCTTACCATCCTCAGGAAGATACCATTCAAACATCTGCATGATTGTTCTATTTTTCAATTTTTTATCCTTTTCCTTCAGTTTTTTGATTCCTGTTTATTTGTAATACGGTTTACTATATTAATTCACGTAATCCTCTGCTATTATATTTCTTTTCATGGATTAAATCAACCCGCCGCAGTTCGAAGCATGGTTTCCCCAAAGATTCCGTAGCCTCTTGTTGGATCATTGACAAACACGTGCGTCACTGCACCAATAAATTTTCCATTTTGAATAATGGGTGCCCCTGACATTCCACGCAGAATTCCTCCTGTTTTTTCCAAAAGCTCAGCATCAGTCACCTTCAGCTCTATTCCCCGGTTTCCCTCTGACTGACTAAAATCAATATTGGTTATCTCAACCTCGTATTCTTTGAAGGAACCATCTATATTAATCCAGATTGCAGCTTTTCCCAATTCAATATCCTGTTTCATTGCAGCCTCCACCTTTCTGTCGGCTTTGATGGTACTCTGCATTTCTTCCCCCGGATGCAGACTCCCATAAATTCCACAGGGTGTGTTCTTCTCGATACTTCCCTCCTCCGTCTGTGGAGAAAAATAGATAACTCCAGCCAGCTCGCCCGGCTCCCCTGCGCTGCCCCTTTCAATACGTACAATCTGGGTGTCATAGAGATTTCCGTATGCAATTGACATCAAATCAAGTGTATCAATATCATTGATTCCATGGCCCAGTGCACCAAAATTTCCACTTTCATCCAGATAGGACAGCGTTCCTATTCCCTGTGCCGAATCCCGAACCCAGGTTCCTATCTGATAGATTCCACTTTTATTTTGTGCCGGGAAAACCTTTACCTGGGATATTTCTCCATTTCGTTTTATTTTAAGCACCACAGGCTGCCCCAGGCATTTTTTAACATTTTCAATCACTTCTTCCTTTTTGTTTACCTCCACCCCATCAATCTCCAGAATATAATCCCCGGTCTGGATGATGTTTTTTGCCGGGCAAACCTTACTGTCCGACATGGTTTCAACCTCCCCCAGACCTGCCACCAGAACGCCCTCTGTCTTCACATAGATTCCAATGGGATTGCCGAGGGGATAGACATATGTGGTCTCAACTGCATGTACAGCAACATCCTTCACATCAAAAACGCCCAGAAGCTTGATTTTCCAAAGATACTCGTCAGAGGCAAGCTTTTCTCCATTCTGCTCCCATACAGGGACCACGCTGTTATCCTTCTGCTCCATCTCTCCTGTCACCGGAAGTGCAAATTCGATTTCCTCCTTTGTGCCCTTCTCAACATAAATATCATCCGGAATTTGAGCATAAAAAAAGATATCATAATAAAAAATCAGCAGAAAAAGTGCCAAAATATAACTGATGTAAAGACTTAGCTTGTATTTTTTCATCATAGACCTCCAGACAATGTACTCCGTGTTTCCAAAGCAAATGCAAAAAAATAAGAAGAACTGTTTCGTTCTTCTTATTATGTACCGTCTATTTTGTTTTACTTTGGGATTGTTTTGTCTTTTCTGCCAAATCCTTCATCTCTCTTGCATTGACAAGCACTGCTTCTGTAAGCTCATTTGTTCCCAGCAGTCTGCCGATTTCTCTGATCTGCTCGTCTTCCTTTAAAAGTTGAATATTGGTCGACGTAAAGCCTCTCTGACTTTCCTTTGATATCACAAAATGCGTATCTGCCATGGCTGCAATCTGGGCGAGATGTGTAATACAGATAACCTGATGATTTTTACAAAGAAGTGCCAGCTTTTCAGATACCTTCCAGGCTGTCTGTCCGCTGATTCCTGCATCGATTTCATCAAAAATCAATGTCCCAATCTGTTCCTTGTCAGCAAAAACCACCTTTTGTGCCAGCATGATTCTGGACAACTC
>CAZUCI010000028.1:1925-18740 GCA_964619485.1 uncultured Lachnospiraceae bacterium | reverse complement strand
CAATTTTGGCCATCTCCTTTAATGGTTCACCCTGATTCAATGAAATCATAAAGCAAATTCTGTCGCTTCCCTTTTCAGACATCTGTTCTTCCCTGAACTCTACATGAACCTGGAATTGACAGTATTGAAAATTCAGCTCCGTCATGGTTGTCTGCATCGCTGCAGACATCGTTTTTCCTGCTTCACATCTGATTTCATGGAGCTCTTTGGCACATTTCATATATTCAGCCTTTAATTTTGTCAGCTTTTCTTCCAACTCGGATTTTTTTGCTTCAAAATTTTCCAGCTCCTCAATCTTTTCCACAAGTGAATCCTTATATGCCAGAATTGCTTCCACTGAATTGCCATATTTATTTTTCAATCGATTATATAAATTGAGCCGTTCTTCCACAAAAAGTGCCTGCTCACCGGAAAACTGGAACTGCTCGTAAAAATTCTCCAGTTCTCTGACACAGTCTCTGACAAGCTCCTGTGCATCGGACAGCTGCTCTGTCAAACGCGCCGCTGATTCATCCAGACTGCTGACTTCTTTTAATGCTTTTGCCGCCATGCTGATGGCATAAAAGGCACCCTGACCGTTTTCATCCTCCAAAAGCGTCTTTGCGGCTGATACATGCTCCACAATGCTCTGGGCAGATGAAATCTTTTTAAAAGAAAGCTCCAGCTCCTCGTCCTCGCCCACCTTTACTGCTGCATCTTCTATTTCCTCAAGCTCAAATTTTGCAAAATCAATTTCTTTTTGGGGTGAATTTCCCTTTTCCCTCAAATCCTGTAAACGCTTTTCGCACGTTTTATATTCTTGGTAAACAGACGATAATTTATCCAGCACCAGGCTGCTTTTCTCTTTACAGAAGGTATCTAAAAGCTCCTGTTGCTTTTCTTCTTTTAAAATGGACTGATGCTCTCTCTGTCCATGAATATCGATCAGAATTTCAGCCGCCTGCTGTAAAATTTTTCCAGTGACCAGCTCTCCGTTCATTTTGCAGATACTTTTTCCAGGATAAACCTTTCTCTCCAGAATCAGCATATTATCCTCTGCATCAATTCCCAGTTCAAGAAGTCTTTGCTTCTGTTCTTCATCCAGTGAAAAAAGAAGCTGTGCCAGGGCATATTCCGCACCGTTTCTAATGAGACCTTTATCTGATTTTGCACCCAGCGCCAATTGCACAGAACCCAGCAAGATGGATTTTCCGGCACCGGTTTCACCGGTCAGAATATTTAAACCCTTTTGAAATTCCACCTCTGCCTCTTCAATTAACGCTACATTTTTGACATGAATACTCTCTAACATATTGTTCTCCTTATGCTCTCCAGACATGAAAACATAATTTCCCCGTGGTAAGCTTCAGCTTACTCAATCATTTTCTGAAACCATTTTTTAAGCCGCTCGGCATCGGCGACACTTCTGATGGCACTCATAACTGTGTCATCTCCTGCTATGGTTCCAACCACCTCATCCATCTGCATGGAATCCACTGCGGCTGCAACAGGCATTGCCATTCCGGGATGCGTCTTTAAAACCAGCATATTCATTGCCGTATCAACGCTGACAAGCCCTTCCTTCATTGCCCTTGCATAGGCGCCCTCCATGGAGCGTTCCATGGAAGGTGCCATGGCATAACAGGGCTTTCCGCTTTTTCCGGGAATTTTCCTCAGATTCATGCGTCGGATATCTCTGGATATGGTTGCCTGTGTAGCCTCCACACCGGCCTGCCGTAATCGTTCCACCAGCTCCTCCTGTGTGTTAATCTCATTTTCCTCTATTATTTTTGCAATGATTTTCTGTCTGCTGCTCTTCATATTAATCGCTCATTTTCCGATGAAGATTCTCAAGGAAACTCACCTTACTCAATCTGACAAATTTTGTCACCCGCTCTGACTGACAAATTTTAACACCGTCTCCTGTTTTTAAATGTCTTGTGAAGGAACCGTCAAAGTTCACCTCAACCTCCTGATTTTCCCCATTTTTACTGCATCCGATTCGAACCTCAATCTCATCCTCCGATGAAAGAACAATACTTCTTGCCGAAAGGGTATGAGGACAAATAGGCGTCAGCAGTAACAGCTTCGCCTTTGGCTCCACAATTGGTCCACCGGCAGACATATTATATCCGGTTGATCCCGTTGGTGTTGATACAATCAGGCCATCTGCATGGTAGCTGTTTAGGAACTGTCCATTTACAAAGATGTCATATGTAATGATTTTCAAAGACCCGCTTCTAGTCAGGACAATATCGTTTAATGCGTGTATTTCATCACGGAATCCACCTGCATATTCAATGATTCCATCCAGCATCATACGCTCTTCCATCTCACAATGATTGTCAATCAGCGCATCTAAGGCTTCTCTGATATTATTTTTTTCCACCTCAGCCATATATCCAAGGGTTCCAAGATTAATGCCAACCAGAGGAATGTCCAAATCCATGGTATCAACGGCAGCCTGTAAAAGCGTTCCATCTCCCCCGAGAACTAAAATACAATCTGTCTCCCCGGGAATGGATTTTACCTCCAGACCTTCTTTGGTCTCCTTTATACAGACTGTGCAGTTCTTTTTATGCTCTTTTAAATAAGCGGCTATTTCATTTGTGATTAAAAGCTGCTCATCCTTCGGCTTGTTTGTTATGATAAAAAAATGATTCATCCTTGTCTGCCATCTCTTTCCTGATTGCTTTGACATATTCGCTACTTATGTGACAGGGCATCCTTTGAAGCTGCCACAACGGGGGCTGCAAGCTCGCAGGGTGCTTTTGTCGGTTCCTCTCCCGCATTCTGAAGAAGCAGAAGAAATTCGATATTCCCCTCTGGTCCCTTGATCGGTGAAAAATCCAGTCCCAGAATCTGAAAGCCTATGGAGGCTGCAAATTCCATGATTTTTACAATCACTTCCTCCTGCACCTTTCCATCTGTTACAACACCCTTTTTACCGACCTTTTCTCTTCCTGCCTCAAACTGAGGCTTAATCAGACAGACCATTTTGCCATTTTCTCTGAGCAAAGCCCTGGCAGGTCCCAAAATCTTCGTAAGAGAAATAAAGGAAACATCCGTTGCCGCAAAATCGATGGTTTCAGGTATCTGCTCACTGGTTACATAACGGAAATTTGTTTTTTCCATACATACAACACGCTCATCATTGCGGAGCTTCCAATCCAGCTGTCCGTGGCCTACATCAACAGCGTACACCTTTTTGGCTCCCTTTTGCAGCATACAGTCTGTAAAACCACCTGTGGATGCTCCTATGTCCAGACAAACCAGCCCCTCTGTTTCTATGGGGAACACCTCAAAAGCCTTTTGCAGCTTCAATCCTCCGCGACTTACAAACGGAAGGGTATTTCCACGTACTTCAATGGAAAGAGATTCCTCAAAAACTGCCCCGGCCTTATCCTCCTTCTGCCCGTCAACATAGACAATGCCGGACATAATGATTGCTTTGGCCTTTTCTCTGGAGGCTGCAAGCCCCTTTTTAACCAACAAAACGTCTAATCGTTCTTTCATCTTTTACTTTCTGCTCCACATCGCAAGTATTTTTTCGCTGATACTTTTTGCATCTATTCCGATTTCTTCTTTTAATAATTCCAAATTGCCATGCTCCACATATTCATCAGGGATAGCCATTGGAAGAACATTTTTATCCTTATGATTTTCAGCCAGATAGGTGACCACCTTTTCTCCAAAACCACCGTTGTAAACATTCTCCTCCATGGTGACAAAGAGGGAATGTCTCTGGCATAGGGAATCAATCAAACCGATATCAATTGGCTTTACAAAACGGGCGTTCACAACGGTTGCATCCAGTCCATTCTCCCTTAAGGTATCACGGACCTTTACTGCAGTCTGAACCATGCTGCCAACAGCCAGAAGTGCAATCCTGCTTCCCTGACAGAGGACCTCCCCCTTCCCAAAAACAACAGGTGCCCGCTTCTCTTCCAGGCCATCATATGCCGCTCCTCTTGGATAACGAAGTGCAATGGGTCCGTCAAAATCAATGGCATATTCCAGCATATCTGCCAGCTCCCATTTGTTTTTTGGAGCCATAATATGCATATTGGGAATGGAGGAAAGGAAGGATAAGTCAAAAATACCCTGGTGTGTTTCCCCATCACTGCCAACCAGTCCGGCTCTGTCAATTGCAAAAACGACATGGAGATTCTGAATGCAGACATCATGTAAAATCTGGTCGTAGGCTCTCTGTAAAAACGAGGAATAGATTGCAACCACAGGCTTTAATCCTCCGGCTGCCATTCCGGCTGCAAAGGTCACTGCATGCTCCTCGGCAATTCCCACATCAAAGAAGCGCTCAGGATACCTGTTTTTAAATCGCTTTAATCCGGTTCCGTCCGGCATGGCGGCTGTAATTGCAACCAGCTTTTCATCCCTTTCAGCCATCTTATTCATAACGGTGGCAAACACATCGGTATAGTTTGCTTTTTCCTTCTGTTTCTTTGGAAGCCCGGTTTCAATTTCAAAGGGCTCAGCACCATGGAATCTTGCCGGATGCTTCATGGCAGGCTCATAGCCCTTTCCCTTTTGGGTAATCACATGAATCAACACTGCTGAATTCACATGCTTTGCTTCCTCAATTACATTTTTCATAGCCTGAATATTATGTCCATCCACAGGCCCCAGATACTTAATTCCTATATCTTCAAAATACATACCCGGAATAAACAGCTGCTTAATACCATTTTTAACGTTCTGTATTTTTTTGACCACCTTCTGGCCATATTTCGGCATGTCCAATAAACCATAATAAATGCTGTCCTTCAAATCCAGATATTTTGCATCTGTTCGAATCTTATTCAGATATTTGGAAACACCGCCAATATTTTCAGAGATGGACATGTTGTTATCATTCAGTATTACAATAAAATTGGTTTCCAGCCTTGCTGCATTGTTTAACGCCTCATAGGCCATTCCACCGGTCAGAGAACCATCGCCGATCACAGAAATAATTGTATTATCTCTGCCCTGCAGGTCACGGGCTTTCGCCAGTCCCAGCCCGGCTGAAATGGAGGTGGAGCTGTGCCCTGTATCAAAGGCATCACAGTCACTTTCTTTTCTCTTTGGGAAGCCACTCATTCCTTTAAATTTACGAAGAGAAGCAAACCCCTCTCTTCTCCCCGTCAAAATTTTATGGGTGTAGGATTGATGTCCCACATCCCACACAATCTTATCATCAGGAAGATCCAGGGAAAGGTGAAGCGCCATGGTAAGCTCAACTGCTCCGAGATTGGAGCCCAAATGACCACCTGTCTCACTGATGGATTCCACCAGAAATTTTCTGATTTCGGCGGCAAGTGCATCATAATCCTTTGGCGCAATCTTTTTTATATCGTTCTCACTTTTGATTTTTTCCAAAAACATGCTTTCATACCTCTTTGGTTATGCAGCCTAACTGCGTCGATTGATAAGTGAATCTACCAGCTGTACAAGAAATTCACTGTCTCCGTTTACAGACTGAATCATGGTGATTGCAGACTCTGAAAGATGCTTCACCTCTTTCTTTGAGGATTCCATCCCACGAAGTGCAGGATACGTATTCTTATGATTCTTTGCATCTGACCCCACCGGTTTTCCAAGCTCCTCTGTGGTGCTGGTGATATCAAGAATGTCATCCTGAATCTGGAAGGCGAGTCCAATTGCAGAGCCGGCCTTCTCCATTTTAAGAATGTTTTCCTCCTCTGCTCCTGCGAGTGCTGCACCGCACATCAGCGCACACTCAATTAACGCAGCAGTTTTATTTTCATGAATAAACAAAAGCTCTTCCATATTCATGGGACGGTGTTCGTTCTCGTTCATCACGTCCACACATTGTCCCCCGACCATTCCAAAGATTCCGGCCTTGTCAGCAAGAATATTCAGGGCTCTCATTACCCCGAAATCCCTTGGATAATTTGCCAGGGTACGAATCGCAACCTCATAGGCGTAATTGAGCAGTGCATCGCCAGCCAGAATTGCCAGATCCTCACCATACACCACATGCGTCGTCCTTCTGCCTCTTCTGAATTCATCATTGTCCATTGCCGGAAGATCATCATGAATCAGTGAATAATTATGAATAAATTCAAGTGCCGCCATAAACGGAGCAACCTTTTCCTCGTCACTCCCACCAAATAAATGAAAGGCTTCTCTCATAAACAGTGGGCGAAGTCTTTTCCCTCCACCGGTCACACTGTAATGCATGGCATCAATCACCTTTGCCTGCGGCCCAGAAACCTCCGGAAGATAAGAGAAAACAATTTTCTCTACTTCCTGTATTTTATAATCTCCCTGCTCTTTAAAATTCATCCAGCTCTCCATTCTCTCTGATAACCATCACTCTGCTTTCAGCCTTTGTAAGTGCCTCATTGCAGGAACGAATATATTTCATACCTGCCTCATACTCCTTCATGGAGTCCTCCAGAGAAATGGACTCCGATTCCAGATTTTCAATGATCTGGTCCAGTTTTTCAAAGGTCTCTTCCATTGTCAGCTTCTTTGCCATATTGATTCTCCAAACTTTCTGTTTCCGTTACCTGTGCCAGAATTTTACCGTTTTTAATATAAACTCTGATAGCGTCCCCTATATGAAGCTTATGCACGTCTGTCAGACTTGTTCCGTCAGGGCCTTCTGCAAATGCATACCCCTGACTGAGCTTCTTTAATGGGGATAAGCCATCCAGCCGCTCCGCCAGAATTGCCAGCTGGTGCTTCCTCTGCATAAGAATCTGGTCCATACATTCCTCCAGACTCTGTTCCAGTGCCAGAAGCCGCATCCGCTGCTCCTTCAGCCTTCCATCTGGAGATTTTAAAAGCAGCCGCTGCCTGTAGTTAGCCACAAGCAACTTGCTGTTCTTTATTTTCCTGAGGATTCTCTGATACAGAAGCTCCGCGTAATGCTCCAGCTTCTCAGCTGCGCCTTCCAGATCCCAGACAGCAAGCTCAGCAGCAGCCGAGGGCGTTGGTGCTCTCAAATCTGCCACAAAATCGGCAATGGTCACATCCGTTTCGTGGCCGACTGCAGAAATAACAGGAACAGAGCAGTCAAAAATAGCTCTCGCAACACTTTCCTCGTTAAATGCCCACAAATCCTCTATGCTTCCGCCTCCGCGACCAACAATAATCACGTCAACGTCCAGATTTTCAAGCTCTTTTATTCCCTGAACAATGCTTGCCTTTGCCATATCCCCCTGTACAATAGCCGGATACAGGATGATTTCCACACCTTTGTTCCTTCTCTTCGCGATTTGAATAATATCGCGCACAGCTGCACCCGTCGGTGCCGTCACAACGCCCAGTTTATGTATATACTTAGGGATTTTCTGTTTGTATACCGGATCAAACATTCCCATTTCTTCCAGGTCTTTTTTCAGCTGTTCAAACTTTTCGTAGAGATTTCCTTTTCCCTCCAGCTTGATTTCCTTTGCATAGAACTGATACTTTCCGTCCCTTTCATATACATCAACGTTGCCCCCGGCTACAATCTGCATGCCATTTTCCAGTTGAAAGGCGAGTCCATTCCTGTTTCCGGCAAACATAACGCAGGCAATGGCACCTGTTTTATCCTTCAATGTAAAATAAAGGTGACCCGAGGAATGATATTTCACATTGCTCGCTTCACCCTTTACGTATAAAGACTGTAACATGAAATCCTGCGAAATCATGTTTCGAATATATGCATTTACCCAGGAAACGGAATAAATATTCTGCATCTTTTTACCCTACAGTGCAAATTTAGCCAGTACTCCGTTGACAAATGATGCCGATTCATTCTGTCCAAATTTTTTGGCTAATTCCACCGCCTCATTAATTGCAACTGAAACAGGCACCTTTTCATCAAAAATCATCTCAAAAAGAGCAAGTCGAAGAATTGTCAAATCGACCTTTCCCATTCTGTCAGTTGTCCATCCGGTTGCCTTCTCATTAATCATACCATCCAGCTCTTCCTTTTTGTTCAGAATCTTCTGGTATTTATCTGTGATTTCAGCTTTGTCGGCTTCGTCCGCCGAAACCTCTTCCTCAAGATAACGCGCTACCTGCTCTGACATCTCTTCCCTGCTATTAAATTCAATACGGAACAGCAGCTTAAATATCTGCTCTCTCAGTTCTCTTCTGCTCATTCTATTTGTCCTTTTATTTTGTCAGGAATATTATTTCATGTTGATTCCGGCGATACGGATATTCACAACGCTCACTTCAAGTCCTGTCATATTCTCAATGGCATTTTTTACTTTGGCCTGAACATTCTGACAGGTCTCAGGAATATTAAATCCGTAGTCGATGGTAATTGCCAGGTCAACATTGACATTCTTTTCTGACACTTCCACCTTAACACCCTTGGTCAGCTTCTTCACCCCAACCTTGCTCATAAGCTCATTGGTAATTGTTCCGACCATGGCACCAACACCATCTACCTCTGTTGCTGCCAGAGAAGCGATCATGGCAACCACATCATCAGCAATTGAAACAGAACCAAATTTATCATTTTCCTTTAACATATATGTGTCACGTTCAATTTCTCTTTCCATTTTGTATATCTCCCTTCTAATACGTTAATAACGAGTTCATTATATCAAAAAAACCGTAATTTGCAAAGATGAATCCTGCAAAAGCTGCTATAACCAAAAACACATGGTATCTGCATCCTCATTGTCATAGTAGGAAATCTTATTGTTGGCCTTTATATAATCAAAAATGTGCTGTTCATCTATCAGATAGCTTCTCACCATACCGAAAACAGCCTCGTTGGCACATTGAAAGGTCACACAGCCTGTATTCATTTCATAGGCATTGTCAAAAATCTCTTTCAATATCTGCGTATCAAGCCCTGTCAGAAAAAGTCCCTGATGAATATAATAATTATCCTCTGTTGCGATACAGTTTGGCAATGCCACAAGCTTATTGGGTGTATGTGTCTCCAAAAGCTTATCTGATGTGATTAAAAAGTAATCATAATTGACCGGAAGCACTTCCTTGTCAATGCCATCCTCCATACCGGAAGCTGACTGATAATCCACATCTCCCCAGGTCGGGTCAAGATAGTACCAGGACTGGTCCGCCTTCACCAGGTTCCAGGCATGGGTCCCCTGCTCAACAGTTCCCGTCACAAAGGCGGTCTCTATACCGGCTTTGTTTAAAAGGTACTGCATCGCTTTGGCATAACCCTGGCAGACAGATCTGTGGGTCAGAAACACTGAGCAGATATTCTGGTTATCCACCGAGTCAAGCTGGTATTCCGTTGTGTTGACCAGAGAATCATACAGGTACTTAATCGTCGAAAAATCGTCCTGTCCCTGCGTCCCGGAAAGCATTTCCCCGGCTGCTGTCTCAATGGCTGCCATCCTTTCATTACATTCCTCCAGATCATAAACGTAATTGGCTTCAAAGAACAATTTAACAAGCTTATCGTTTCTCATGTGCCTGGTACAGGTGTAGCTCTGTGTGTAAAATATCTCCGGATGATCATTCAGCACGCAGTTGTAAATTTTATCCAGCACCTCTTCAGATGCAGTGGAAACAACGGTTTCAGTTCTGCCTGTAATCGCTGTATACACTTCATCATAAACAGTCTGTTCTTCCGCTTCCAGGTGTTCATAATGGTAGTATGGTAATGCCTCCCCATCTGTTTCCAAATCCTGTACAGCTTCTGTCTCCTGTACAGCTTCCGTGTCCTGCATTTTTTCCACGGGCTGCCCGGTCTTTGCCGTTTCTTCATCGGGTGTATCGTTACTTTCCTTTGTTTCAACTGATACCGGTGAGGCAGCAAAACGCTCTGTGTCCTGTTCCTCCTTTTTCAGGGAGTAAAGATTCCACAAAATGCATAATCCAACCAGACTGAACAGTAAAATAAAGATTCTTTTTTTCATACTATCCTCAGATTAATCATTATTGCCAAATTCAGCTAACTCTAATCCTTTGTTGCGGTCCAGTGTCATTCCGATACTCCACTCATGTGTAAACAATAAAAGCGGATTTCCTTTTAAATCCCTAATCTTTTTCATATCAGAGGTACCGGAAATAGAATTCAAATCCAACTCCTTATTTAATATCCAGCGGATATATTCATAAGGCAGTGGCTCTAAACGAATGTCAACATTGTATTCATTCTCCAGTCTGTACTTTAAAACATCAAACTGAAGCACACCTACGACACCCACAATAATCTCTTCCATTCCTGTGTTGAACTCCTGGAAAATCTGAATGGCACCTTCCTGGGCAATCTGGGTAATACCCTTTACAAACTGCTTTCTCTTCATGGTATCTATCTGGCGCACTCTTGCAAAATGCTCCGGTGCAAAGGTAGGAATTCCAGCATAGCGGAAATTCTCAGAAGGACTGCAGATGGTATCTCCAATGGAAAAAATACCCGGATCAAACACACCGATAATATCGCCGGCATAAGCTTCATCTAAAATTTTGCGGTCGTTGGCCATAAGCTGCTGGGGCTGGGAAAGCCTCATCACCTTATTCCCCTGTACATGCCTTACTTCCTTGCCCGCGTCAAAACGGCCGGAGCAGATTCTCATAAATGCAATACGATCCCGATGTGCCTTGTTCATATTAGCCTGAATCTTAAAAACAAAAGCCGAAAAATCATGCTCCACAGGGTCAATCAGTCCGATATCTGCTGTTCTTGGCAGTGGCGTCGTTGTCATTTTCAAAAAATGCTGTAAGAAAATTTCAACACCAAAGTTTGTAAGTGCTGACCCAAAGAAAACCGGAGTCAGATCACCACTCTGAATCATATCAAGATCATACTCTGCACTGGCTCCATCCAACAGTTCAATTTCATCTAACAGCTTGTCCTCTGCTTCTTTACCAATATGGTTTAGCAGCGCATCTCTGTCTTCCACATTGATGACCTCATTCTCTCCTTCTTTGGTACCCTTTTCTGTATCAGAATACGTCACAACCGTTCTGCTGTCACGGTCATAGACTCCACGAAAGTTTTTTCCGGAACCGATTGGCCAGTTTATGGGGCAGGTTGCAATCCCAAGCTCTTTTTCAATTTCATCTAAAAGTTCAAAGGTGTCGTTGGCATCCCGGTCCATCTTGTTAATAAAGGTAAAAATAGGAATATGTCTCATTACGCAGACCTTAAACAGCTTTCTGGTCTGTGCCTCGACTCCCTTTGACGCATCAATGACCATAACTGCAGAATCTGCAGCCATGAGGGTACGGTATGTATCCTCCGAGAAATCCTGATGTCCCGGGGTATCCAGAATATTAATACAGAAATTGTCATACTCAAACTGCAATACGGAGGATGTGACAGAAATACCTCTTTCCTTTTCAATCTCCATCCAGTCAGAAACTGCATGACGTGCTGTTGCCTTTCCTTTTACACTTCCGGCAAGATTAATGGCACCTCCGTACAATAAAAATTTCTCTGTCAGGGTTGTCTTTCCTGCATCCGGATGGGAAATAATGGCAAATGTCCTCCGTCTGTTGATTTCTTGTCCGTAGTTACTCAATTTCTTTTCCTCCAAATAATAGTTTAAAAATGTTGTGCTGCCGTTTTGCAGCACATGATATTTCTTAAAGCAGACTCTCGCCGTCTGTTTTTGCATCGACATGGAGCAGCTGCAAAACTGTTGCTGCAATATCAGCGAAGGTCTTTCTGGTTCCATAATTTTGTGGAGCGATTTTTTCTCCATACATGATAAATGGTGTATATTCCCTGGAATGATCCGTAGAACAGGTATATCCCGGATCACAGCCATGGTCTGCTGTAATCATCAGTACATCATCCTCTTTCAGACAGGCGCAGATTTCAGGAAGCTTTTCATCAAAATATGCCAGAGCCTTTGCGTAGCCGTCAATGTCGTTTCTGTGACCATACAACATATCAAAATCTACCAGATTTACAAAGCAAAGTCCATGAAAATCTTCTTTCATGTAGGAAAGCATTTTTTCGATGCCATCTGCATTGCCCTGGGAATAGGTATATTTTGTAATACCGCTTCCTGCAAAAATATCATTGATTTTGCCGACAGCCCATACATCCTCCCCTGCTCTGGAAATATAATCTAACATGGTATCCCTGGGTGGAAGCAGAGAATAGTCATGACGTCTCGGCGTTCTGGTAAAGTTCCCCTCTGTGCCTGTAAACGGTCTTGCAATAACACGTCCGACACCGTGCTCCCCTGTCAGTATTTCCCTTGCAATATGACAATATTCATACAGGGTCTCAACGGGCACAACATCTTCATGTGCAGCAATCTGAAACACACTGTCAGCAGAAGTGTAAACAATTAATTTACCGGTCTCCATATGCTCTTTTCCATATTCCTTTATTACCTCGGTTCCAGAATATGGTTTATTGCATAAAACACCTCTTCCTGTTCTTTTTGTAAACTCATCCAGTACATCCTTGGGAAATCCATCCGGATAAGTGGGAAGGGGTCGATCTGAACGGACTCCGGCAATCTCCCAGTGTCCGATTGTGGTATCCTTTCCTTTGGATGCCTCTGTCATCCTGGCTATCGCTGCCGATGGATGTTCTGTCTTTTCTCCCACTGTAACTCCATCAATATTAAATAATCCCATTTCTTTCAAATTTGGAAGTGAAAAATAAGGACTGGTCGCGCAGGAGCCAATGGTACTTGTTCCCTGATCATGGTATGCGGCTGCGTCCGGCATTTCTCCAATTCCAAAGCTGTCTAATACTACTAAAAATACTCTTTTCATTGCTATCATCTCCCGGGACAATTATAGCATGGTTTTTCTCATTTCACTATCATTTATTTTCCCACTGGTGAAATTACGATATTTTCTGCACTGACACCAGTTTTTCTTTTCACAATGTCTTCAATTTGAGCAATTTGAGCCTGTGTCAGCTCACTCATACCAATGCAGACATCCACGTATTCTCCATTGATGCTGACCACTGCGTCAGGAAAGCCCTTTGCCTCCAGCATAACCAGTGTATCACATTCCTTCTGTGCAATATCGGTAAGAGAAATCATGCTTTCCACCGCCTCCTGCTTGGCTGCCTCAGACAGATTGGAATTATTAATAATCTCCAGAAGTGCAGCCTTATTCTGTGCTCTTGTCTGCTCCTTCACGAGGTTAGCCTCTGCTAACGTTGTGACAGCCATGGTATTGGTAAACACTGCTTCCCCAGGCACCTCCGTCGAATTTTCTGCTGCATCTGCAGCATCTGCTGTTTCCGCTGACAAATCTGTCACACTCTCCTCGGACATGGTCTCAGCCATCTCCTCATCAATGGGCTGATCCTCATACAGTGCCACGTCATCATCCAGACTTGGAATCTCTGTATAGTTTTCCACATCCTCCAGAGAAATATCATACAAATCTGCTGCACTTTCATCTATTGCTCCATCGGCAGCACTTTCATCGATCACTCCCGCATCCTCCATCAGTGCCTCTCCTGCAACGCCGGCATTCAAATCCGCTGATGCCGTAACATTTTCCTCCACCAGATTTGCATCTGCCTCTTCAAACTGAGCAGATGTCGTGAATAACTCTTCTTCATCAATCTGTTTTCCTGTGAAATTCAGATAGCCCGCAATTGCGATCATCAGAGCAAGGGCTGTAATCATAATTTGATTTCTCTTCCAAAGTTTCTTCACATCTACTTTTTGTTTCATGAAATATCACCTTTCATCTTTACTATTGTTATTTTATGTTCCTCCAGTCCAAATAATGCCATAATTGCCTCTTTCATCTGTTTTTGTACACCGGGCTTTTCCCCTCCCTGGGCAACAATCAGGACTCCGCCAACCTGGGGCAGCTGCTCTCTGCAGATATAGGGAATCTCCTCTCCCTGCTCGTTGGATGTATAAACACAGATTTCCTCATTACGCATTTCACTTTCTGTCACCTGCTCCTCCTGCTCACGGCTGCTTTTTTCATAAACAGAATCCTTTTCCACCTGTTTATAGCCACGGTCCAACAGGGAAACAAAGACCTCCGTCTTTCCCGCTCCCTCAATTTTTGACAAAATTTCCTCCAGTTGAACCTCCAGCTGTTCCTTATAGCTGTCTGCTTCCGAAGCTGTCTTTGCCGGCTGCGATTCTCCAACCGTCTGCACCGATCTGCTCTTTACCGTGGAGCTTTCCTTTTTACCGTTGACAGGGATCGAGACCACCAGTAACAATATGCCGCCAACGATCAAAATCATCAGTCTGTCCCTTTCTATTTTACCGAACTGTGTTCCCAGCTTCTTCACCGTCGAAATCCCCATATCCATACTTTCCTTTCCATTCATCTAAATCATCATTTTCAAGGTGGTCAAAAAACTGCTGTTCCAGTCTCTCCTTTTCCTTCAAAAATGTCTGCTCCTCCCTGGTCTCCCAAACGTCCTTCTCCAGATCATCAAGCAGCTCCTCAAACTGATGCTGTATCAAAGCCTCCTTCTTCTCCTGAAAAATACTGATTTTAAAAATCGGTGAAAGTAAAACACAGATTCCAAGAATACCAAAAATCATTCTGTAATATTTTTCATAGGATTCCCCCGGCCAAAAGTGCCCGAGAAAATCTCAGATAAAAAAGAAAAAACAAATCTTTTCCAAATAACTGTTCAAAGCTTCCACCCTTTACCTTTTATAAAAAGCTATATTTGCAATGAGTATTGACAGCATAAAAATGCCACATCCAAACAACTGAACTCTCACCAGGAGAAAAAATGCATCTGCCATTTTCCACATATGCTGACAAAGCTTTTTTCCTCCTGCCAGCTGTACAATGGCCGTTGCAGCCTTCATTCCACAGCCCACCAGCAGGGTTCCCACCACAGGCTTCAATACAATCAAAAGTAAAATCAGAATGCCAACCACACCAATGCTGTTTTTTAGCAGGACACCGCCACTGAGGAAGAGCTGCGAAAAGGTTTCTGCAAAATTTCCAATTCCGGGAATCAATGATATCGTCTTCTGCACAAACAGATTGTTTATTTGATCCACACTGGGCAAAATAGCTGCCTGGATCAGACTTCCACCCAGGGATACAAACAGACTGACCCTTGTGACCCACAGCAACACCTTTTTAATCATGGAGATAATCCCTTCCATCCGGTTTCCATCAGAAAGCTCATTAAAAACAGAAAGCATGACATAAATTTTCAGGATGGGAAAGAAAAGACAAAGCATTACCCGCTCCAGCATCCACAGCAGAAAAAACTGTAATTCATAATAGGCCACGGCAGTAATTGTTCCACTTCCAATTCCCATGGCAATACAGAAGGAGGGCATTAGCACCTTTACAAAATCCCCAATGCTTTCCAGGGTTTTCTGAGCCAGCAGGCTGGAGGTCTCAAAGCTTTTCAAAAACACCATGGTGACAAGCAGAAAAATAAAATATTCCGAGAAAAGAACTGCCTGTCTGTTCTCAATCATGTTGGAGACCAGATTAAGAACCGCCGCCATAATTCCAAGAAATAAAATTGCAAGGAAAACATTTCTGCCAAGCACCAGATTCTGTGTAAAAGCACCTTCTATGCCTTCTTTAACCAGACTCCAGAAGGCCTTTAAATCTCCACAGAGCAAATTGGAAATCATTTGGTCCACATCAATGGAATGACTTCCAAACAGCTGATTCAGAGTCTGATTCCACTCTGAAAAATCCATTTCTTCCAAAAGCTTCTCTGTCATACAAAAAATCCTTCCACCGTGTTTAACAGTAATAAAAAAATAGGAATCCCTTCCAAAAGAATACAAAATTTTCCTGCAATTTCAATCTGCTTTCCCAGAGTTGCATATCCTGCATCCGCACACATCCCCCCACAAAATTGAGACACATATGCAATTCCGGTTATTTTGAACAACAGCTCCAGATAGGTTCCTCCCTCTCCCAGCTTTTCCCTGCACTCCCCCAAAAAAACAAGCACTGTCCTCATGGAATCCATACACAGAGTCAAAAAAAATATTCCACCTGCCACTACAAGGAGCAGTGCCATAGAAGGCCTTTTCTCCTTCAGAAAGGATGCCATCACTGCAATTAAAACTCCTAAAATTCCGATTTTAATAATATTCATTTATTACACCTAAAAGCGAAACATCGTTTCAATCGTTTGAAACAGGTCAAGCAGATACGGGAGAATCCATCCCAGAACCAGAATTAAAGCTCCAAGACCCAAAAGATAAGCGTATTCCTCTTTTCCGTTTTTGTTTAGCAGCTGACTTAAAATGGTTACCAATATTCCCACTGCAGCGATTTTAATTAGAATACCTACGTTCATCCAGCTCTCCTTACCATAGTAAAATTACAATAAACAGTCCGGTCATTACTCCCAATGACTGAAATAACCGGCACTTATCCTTTTTTTCCTTTTCCATCTTCTCAATCTCCGTTTTAAAGAACTGAAGCTGCTCCATAAATCTGTTTTTTTGTGTTTTGGTATCATAAAATCCGGTTTGCTCGAAAAGAGCCGAAAGCTCCTTTGCCCCAGGTCTTTCCTCCCATTCAGGCCGCTTTCCGATTTCCTGTTTCCATATGTCAAATAACGCTTTTCCATCATTTTCCTGGAGCTTTTTTGCGTTATTTTCAAGCATTTCCCCGATTTCTCCATCCATTCTGCAGGAAACTCTGCAAATAGCCTCCGGTAGAGAAGCACACTCTCTTTCAATCTGCTCCATCAGATATTCTGTAAGGAGAGCCAGTTCCTTCAGAAAAGAAAGATTTTCCTCATATTTTGTCACCATATAGAATCCCATTCCACCACTTCCTGCAAATAAAAGTAATGCTCCAAGCATTTTGAAAATCATGGAACCATCCCCCTCTTTAATTCTTTTCCATCCTGATCAAGCATAATATAAAAGGGACACTGATTCTGTCCTCGCTTAAGCTGAATAAACCTTTGAAACACGCTTTTAT
>CAZUCI010000028.1:0-1915 GCA_964619485.1 uncultured Lachnospiraceae bacterium | reverse complement strand
CTGAGATCATCCCCATGTATTGTCGCGACAAGATTGATTCCCGCATTAACAGAATCTATCACCGCCTCATAATCCTCCTTTGCACCGAGCTCATCAATCACAAGGACCTCCGGCCCCATACTGCGGATTGCCATCTGCATTCCAGCTGCCTTCGGACAGCCCTCGAGCACATCCGTCCTGATTCCCACATGATTTTGTGGTATTCCAAGGCAATTTCCCGCCAGCTCACTCCTCTCGTCAATCATGCACACCTGCAATCCCCGGCTTTCTCTGCCTCCCTCTGAAATTCTTCTTGCCACATCCCTTAGCAGGGTTGTCTTACCCACACCGGGCAGGGAAAAAATCAGAGTGTTGCATAATCGATGCTGCTCAAAAAGATAAGGATATATTTCTTCTGCTGCACCCATAACCTCATGTGCAATCCTGATATGTAAAAAATAAATTTGTTTCATCATGGTAATTTTTCCATCTGAAACAACAGCCTGTCCAAAGGTTCCAATTCTGTGTCCCCCCTCCACTGTTATAAAACCATTCTTCAGCTGTTCATCAAATGCATAGGGTGAATAATCACAGATATGGTTAAAAATCTCCCCCACCTGACTTTTGTTCAGAATAATTCCCTCCTCTGCCCTGTTATGTAAAAAGCCCGTCCAATCCGGATATACCTCCTTTCCACAAACTCGAAAGGAAACCGGTGCATTTACACGTATTCTGATTTCCTGAAGCCTTTCATAAAATTTTTCCAGCTGTTGAAGTATACTGTGATACTTTTCCGGGAATATTTTTCTTATACTCTTAACCTGATTCATAGTCCTCATCCTTTTAAAAAGTATATGAAAAACTTTAAGCAATATGACACCTTGTACTAAAAAAAGAACACTCCATTAAAAGATTGTTCTTTACATTTTTTAAATATATGCTACTATTTAATTATAGTAATAGTTACTATTATTGATTTTCAAAAATATAATAAACCAGGAGGGAAATAAAATGGAAAATGCACAGCAGATTGATAATTTAGTAAATTTATTGGACGGATACGCTACAAAGGGAGGACATCATTTAAATGTCAATGTTTTAAACCGTGATGTTTTAATGGATGCTCAGAAGCATCCGGAAAAATACCCTCAGCTGACTATCCGTGTATCCGGCTACGCTGTAAACTTCATTAAGCTTACACCGGAACAGCAGGCAGATGTCATCAGCAGAACCTTCCACGAAACCGTATAATATTGTTTTGCCTGTAATCACAGGCACCCCAATAAAAAAGGTACAGCCCCCACACAAGAGCTGTACCTTTTTTATATAATAGAATGTCCTGCACGTTTTACATGCAGGACATTTCTTATAAGGTATGAAGTCAGGATTAATCCTGTTTTACATCCTTCATGGAGAAGCTGATTCTACCCATCTTATCTTTTCCAAGACAAACGACTGTAACCATATCTCCCAATGAAAGAACATCTTCCACCTTGTTAATTCTCTCTTTTGCAATCTTACTGATGTGAACCATACCCTCTTTTCCAGGAGCAAATTCAATAAACGCACCAAATTCCTTGATACTGATTACTTTACCCTTGAAAATCTGGCCTTCCTCAAAATCAGTTGTGATGATTTTAATCATTTCAATTGCTTTGTCCATCATTTCCTGATCTGTACCACAAACACTTACTGCACCATCATCCGTGATGTCAATCTTAACACCAGTCTGCTCGATGATTGCATTAATTGTTTTTCCACGCTGTCCAACAACATCGCCAATCTTCTCCGGATTGATCTTGATCTGGATAATCTTTGGAGCGTATTTTCCAACTTCCTTACGTGGCTCAGCAATAGCAGGCTTCATACAGGTATCCATGATGAACTCTCTTGCTTCACGACATCTTGCAATAGCACCTTCAACGATTGGTCTTGT
>CAZUCI010000027.1:21333-36631 GCA_964619485.1 uncultured Lachnospiraceae bacterium | reverse complement strand
AATCCAGCAGAATCATAACATCCTTCTTGTGCTCTACCAGACGCTTTGCCCTCTCAATGACCATCTCGGAAACTCTTTTATGATGCTCCGGAAGTTCGTCAAAGGTGGAATAGATAACCTCAACGTTTGGTCCTTCAATGGCCTCTCTGATATCTGTGACCTCTTCCGGTCTCTCATCAATCAACAAAATAATGAGATGCATATCCGGGCTGTTTGCCTTTACTGATTTGGCTACTTCTTTTAATAAAGTTGTTTTTCCTGCCTTAGGCGGAGAAACAATCATACCACGCTGTCCCTTGCCCACCGGACTCATAAGATCCATGATTCTCATGGCTACAGACGCGCCGGAGGTCTCCAGCTTCAGTCTCTCGTCCGGAAAAATTGGGGTCATATCTTCAAAATTCCATCTCTTTGCTGCTTCTGAAGGATGGTATCCATTAATTTTCTTTACATATAATAATGCGGAAAACTTCTCGGTGGGTGATTTCACTCTGGTGTTACCCTCAACAATATCACCGGTCTTTAAACCAAATTTGCGAATCTGGCTCGGTGCAACATAAACATCGTTTTCACCGGGCAGATAATTGGCACAGCGGATAAATCCGTATCCGTCCTGCATCACCTCAAGAATTCCCTGTGCAGTCTCCCCACTGTCAAGATTGTCACTCAGCTTTTCCGGGCTGATTTTGCTCTTTTCATCCTCGTCCAACATAGCTTCCACCAAATCAGCTTTTTTCATGGTTGAAGTGCCCTTGATTCCTCTGCTCTTTGCGATTTCACGCAAATCAGTCAGTGCCAGGGATTCGTACTTTTCTCTCATATAAAATCTCCTATTAATTTAATCATTTCAAAATATACAAGCATTCATGTTCCTGCTATAATATTGTTCTCTTAGGGAATACACTTTCAGAAAATCCAGTGTTTATGAATTGTTCGAATTGCATGTTAAGTATACAACAGGATTTTTTAATCGTAAAGTGTTTTTTCATATACATCTGCTTCTTGCCAAAAAGTTCTCTTTACTATATGATTATTTGTGACAAAACACCGTTGGTATATCAATGCTGTCTTTATACTGACGGCCAGTAAATAAATATAAATATTAGAACGATAAGAAAAGAGGACGCATCATGACTGTAAATGAAAAAGCTTTAGAATTACACGAAAAATGGAACGGAAAACTTGAAGTTGTTTCCAAAACACCTGTGAAATCAAGAGAAGACCTTGCGCTTGCCTATACTCCCGGTGTTGCAGAGCCCTGTAAAGTAATTGCTGGAAATCCTGAAGCTGCCTACAAATATACAATGAAAGCAAACACAGTTGCTGTCGTTTCAGACGGAAGTGCTGTATTGGGCCTTGGAAATATCGGACCGTTAGCAGCGATGCCTGTCATGGAAGGAAAAGCTGTTTTATTTAAGGAGTTCGGCGGCGTGAACGCAGTTCCAATCTGTTTAGATACGCAGGATACAGAAGAAATCATCAAAGCCGTTACCTACCTGGCTCCAGCCTATGGCGGAATCAATCTTGAAGATATCAGTGCTCCACGTTGTTTCGAAATCGAAGAGCGCTTAAAGGCGACCTTAAACATTCCTGTTTTCCACGATGATCAGCACGGAACCGCTATCGTTGTTCTTGCCGGAATCATCAACGGCTTAAAGGTTGTCGGCAAACAGAAGGAAGACTGTAAGGTTGTTGTAAACGGTGCAGGAAGCGCCGGTGTTGCTATCACCAAGCTTTTACTTACCTATGGATTCAAAAATGTCATTATGTGCGACAAGGTTGGTATCGTAAGTAAAGCTACAGAAGGCTTAAACTGGATGCAGCAGAAAATGACTGAAATAACCAATCCAAACAATGAGACCGGTTCCCTTGCAGATGCATTAAAGGGTGCTGATATTTTTGTTGGTGTATCCGCCCCAAATATCGTTACTCCTGAAATGGTTTCTTCTATGAATAAGGATTCCATCCTCTTTGCAATGGCTAACCCGGTTCCTGAGATTATGCCTGATGTAGCCAGAGCTGCCGGCGCAAGGGTTGTTGGTACCGGAAGAAGTGATTTCCCTAACCAGGTCAACAACGTCGTTGCTTTCCCTGGAATCTTCAAGGGTGCTTTAGAAGGCCGTGCAACACAGATTACAGAAGAGATGAAATTGGCTGCGGCACTTGCAATCGCAGGCCTTGTTCCTGATGATAAATTAAGTGACGAAAACATCATGCCTGAAGCCTTTGATCCTCAGGTTGCCGAAGTTGTTGCAAACGCAGTGAAATCTCACATTAAATAGGCTTTTATGAACTGGAATGGAAAACCATATTACTCCCTGGATTCTTATTTAAAAGAAGTCTTTGGAGAAAAAATTTATAAAATAGCATTGGACGGCGGTTTCACCTGCCCCAACCGCGATGGTACCCTGGGAACAGGAGGCTGTATCTTCTGCAGTGCCGGTGGAAGTGGTGATTTTGCCATTCCAATGCAGCTTAATACAAAGGAAGAAAAACAACAGCTGCTTCTTTCCCAAATGGATGCTAAAATTCAGGCAGGAAGGAACCTGTTTCATGGCAAAAAAACAGGCGATAAATTTATCGCCTATTTTCAAGCCTACACCAATACCTACGGAGAACCGGATTATCTGTATAGGCTGTATCACACTGCGCTCTCCCATCCACTGATTACAGGCATCTCCATTGCCACCAGACCTGATTGTCTGTCTGATGAAATACTGCAGGTCTTCTCCATGCTTCAACTGGAATTTCCCGATAAATTGATCTGGATGGAATTGGGACTGCAGACTGTACGGGAAGAGACAGCGCTTTACATCAGAAGAGGCTATACACTTCCTGTTTTTACCAACGCTTTTCAGAAATTAAAATCCATGCATATTCCCGTAATTATCCATATGATTCTTGGTCTTCCCGGTGAACAGCTGCCTGAACTCCTCCAGACCATAAATTATATAAACTGTTTAAAGCCTTTTGGCGTCAAGCTCCAGCTTCTTCATGTTTTAAAAAATACTGATTTGGCGGTCGATTATGAAAAGGGATTGTTTCAGGTCTACGATAAGGAGCATTACCTCTCAGATCTTGCTTCCTGCATCTGTCATCTGCGTCCGGAAATTGTCGTTCACAGAATTACAGGTGATGGTCCAAAGGAATTGTTAATTGCCCCAACCTTCAGTCTGAATAAACGGGATGTTTTAAACAGCTTTCACAGGTATTGTAAAGAAACCGGCTCCTATCAGGGGCGTGATTATAGATGTAACAACAGAAATGAGGACAAAAATGACACAGGAACCTATGACTTTATATAAACTGATTATTCTTTATCTGCTGGACCGTGTGAACTTTCCAATGACCAAGGCACAGATTGACACCTTTATTCTGGAAAAAGAGTATACAGGCTATATGAATCTGCAGCAGGCCTTTGGCGAGCTGGAAGAAAGCGGAATGATTTCCTCCAAAACTGTCCATAACCGCACCCAGCTTTTTATTACCGATGAAGGTCACTCCACCCTTGCTTTTTTTGAAAATAATATTTCCGATGCCATCAAGGAGGATATCCGTGTATATTTAAAGGCCAACTCCAATTCTCTGCGAAATGAAGTGTCTGTGGCATCTCAGTATTACAAGACCACCAGTGGAAGCTTTGAAGCACATTTAACTGCCAAAGAGCGCGGTGAGCTGCTGGTTGATTTAAAGCTCAGTGTTCCAGATGCATCCACCGCCGCCAATCTCTGCGACAACTGGCAGCAAAAAAATCAGGAAATCTATGCCCTCCTGATGAAGGAGCTGATTTCCTAATTCTTCTTCAGGAGCTTATCTCCCGATTTTTCTCCAGACGTTTATCTTCTGATTCTTCTGTCTTTATTTCCAGCCTACAGATCAAGCAGCATTTCTGTCTTACATTCTCCATCTGCATCCGGTAAGGTAACACCTGCTATTTTTGCCAGTGTTGGTCCCTCATCATACAGATTCATGGATTCAATAACAGTCCCTTCCTTTACTCCATATCCCAGAGCCATAAAGAAGGTTTCATAGTCAGGCTTGTCTGGCAGATATCCATGGGTACCTCTCATTTTCCCTTTTTTCATCTCTTCCACAGATTCTGTAAGTGTGTGGCAGAAGTCCAGATAAAAAACAGGTGCTTTTGCTTCTATCATATAAATACAGGTGCTATCAGCTCCTAATTTTCCTGCTTCTTCCCCTGTGAAAATACGATCAATTCCATATAGCGGATTATCCTTACACGCAAAGAGCAGCTCTGTCAGTTTTTTCCGTTCCGCTTTTGTTGCGGGTTTAGCTGGATTTTCATAGATATACGCACTTCCATCGCAGTTGTTGGAAACAAATGTATAATCAGTGATGACATCTCCGTCAGCTTTCAGGAATCCATGCTGCTTAAAAAAGTAATTCCAGTACACGACTCTCGCTGTATCCATCTGGTAATGGTCTCCAAGAACAACAACAGTCGTTTTTTTCATATCACCGGTGATTTCCAGCATACTCATCAGTTCGCCCAGTCTTTTATCGTTTCTTTTGAGTGCATCTGTTATTTTATCATTTTCCACGCCATAAATATGGCGGTTCGTATCAACATCTGTAAAGTGGATCATCATAAGATCCGGGTTATAGCGGTTCATTGTATAAAGTGCACTGGCATGGACAAAGTTATCCAGCTCCGGCTGATGAATTCCGTTGACTATTTTACCAAATTTCTGATAGAGCATAATTTCATACCAGGCCGTTCCGTTGGCTGCGGATACCGTAATCTGATGCTGCCAGGGGCGGTTTGCAAAGACCTCTGGGAAATTGTAATTGACTTTACTTTTTGCAGTAACCGGCCAAAGCAGGGAGGCTGTCTTCCAGCCCTTCTTCTGCACCTCGTCATAGAGTGTTGTTCCCTTCACATAGCTCCTCTGCCACATCCAATCCGGATCAGGCCGCTTTGGCTGCATGAGAATATTGTTGATTACTCCATGATTTACCGGCTTTTTACCAGTGATAATAGACGTGTGCGCCGGGTAGGTCACAGAGGGATAGACACTTTGCACGTGCTCACATTTTGCCGCCCGCTCCCAAAGCTTCCCAAAATTTGGCAGGGTCTTTAAATAGGGAATATCCTTTGCGCCTACTGCATCCAGCGAAATCAAAATCATACGCTGGTGGGGTTCTCCTTTTTTATTTTTTTGCAGCTTTCCTTTGTTATTTGTTTCCTGCGTTTTTTTCAGATAAATTTGTTCATTCTTTTTCTGATTGATTTTCCAGCTTTTCATCCTGTTTCTCTTCCTTCAGCCATTTCATATGTTCCTTGATTCGTTTTTCATAGCCATTATCACCCAAATGTAAAAATTCCTTTCCATTGAGCTCATATGGCAGATACTGCTGCTTGACATAATGCTTGTCATAATTATGTGCATACATATAGCCAACTCCATGTCCTAATTTTGCCGCACCCTTGTAGTGTGCATCCTGTAAATGCGTCGGTATCGCAAGATTTCCACTTCGTGCCACCTCTGCGGAAGCCTCCTCAATTGCAACGCAGGACGCGTTACTCTTTGGTGCGCTTGCCACATACGCCACTGCCTCAGCCAGGATAATGCTGGATTCAGGCATTCCAATACGCTCCACCGCCATGGATGCGCTGACAGCCACGTTCAATGCATTGGGATCAGCCATGCCCACATCCTCTGCCGCACAAATCATAATACGTCTGGCTATGAAGGTTACGCTCTCTCCGGCATACATCATTCGCGCCAGATAGTACAGTGCCGCATCCGGGTCTGAGCCACGCATACTTTTGATAAAGGCCGAAATGGTATCATAATGATTATCACCGGATTTATCGTAGCGGATTACCTTTTTCTGTATACATTCGCTGGCGACCTCAAGGGTCAGATGAATCTTGCCGTCCTCACTTCGCTCCGTTGTTAAAATTCCCAGCTCCACTGCATTTAATGCATGTCTTGCATCTCCTCCGGAAACGTCTGCCAGGAACTCCTCTGCATCCGCATCAATCACCGCGTCATATGCACCCATGCCCTTCTTGGTATCATAAACCGCTCTCTCGATTAACACCTTAATGTCATCTTTTTCCAAAGGCTTCAGTTCAAAAATGGCAGAGCGGGAAATCAATGCACCGTTTACTTCAAAATAGGGATTTTCCGTGGTTGCACCAATAAGCACCAGCGTTCCATCCTCCACAAAGGGAAGCAGATAATCCTGCTGTCCTTTATTGAAACGATGAATCTCATCCACAAATAAAATCGTCTTTTTGCCATACATACCAAAGGTGTCCTTTGCCCTGGCAACCACCTCCTCCATGTCCTTTTTGCCGGCCACGGTGGCATTAATCTGCTTAAATTCCGCACTGGTCGTGTTGGCAATTACCTTTGCCAGAGTTGTCTTTCCGGTCCCGGGAGGACCGTAAAAAATAACACTTCCCAGCTTATCTGCCTTGATGGCGCGGTACAACAGCTTGTCCTTCCCTAAAATATGCTGCTGTCCAACCACTTCATCCAGTGTTGTGGGGCGAAGCCTTGCCGCAAGGGGTGATTCCTTCTCCATCTTATTTTCTCTCATATAATCAAATAAATTCATATCCATAGCTTTACCTGTTCCTTAATCCAGAAGTATCTCATCTACTGTGACAAATTCAAAGCCCTTCTCCTGTAAAATATCTATAATACGAAGCGCCGCTGTCACACTTGTCTCATACTCATCATGCAATAAAATAATATCATTTTCTTTTGCATTCGTCACTACCTTTTGCGTAACGCGGTCCGCATCCATGGTACACCAGTCCAGAGGATCAATGGTCCACAATACGCAGAGCAGTCCTGTCTGTTCCTCTATGATCTCCTGACAGGCGCCAAAGGGCGGGCGAATAAACTGTGGCGGCTCCCCGGTTATTTTTTTGATAACCTCATTGGCTGATACGACTTCCTCCTCTATCATTTTTTTGCTGGCATTTTGCAGATTGGTGTGATGATAGGTATGATTTCCAATCAGATGCCCCTCCTTTGCAATCTGTTTTACCAGCTTCGGATAGCGCTCTGCATTTTCTCCTGTAATAAAAAAAGATGCTTTCACACCTCTTTCCTTCAACCCCTCCAAAAGCATCGGCGTACAGGTCGGGTGCGGGCCATCATCAAAGGTAATTGCAACCCTGCGAACAGCCATATCTCCCCGTTCTCCGGTGGTAATCTGTGGTCTGAGCCCCAGCTTAGTATCCATACTGATGGTATATTCCCGTCTTCTCTCACCCTGCATTAAAAAGAGACATACCAAAAACAGGAGCGCCAATGTCAATAGTCCCATTATCACGATTATTGACCCTTGTCTTTTCTGTTTCATGCATGCCTCTGTTACTTTTTCTTTGTTTTAATTATATGTCCGCTGTCCCAGCTTATGACAATGCCTGCCTATTTCTTTGGGGCAGCCTTTCTGCGTGTGGTTTTCTTTTTGTAAACCTTAAAGATTCTGGCACTGAACGGTGCAAGATCTACGGTAGCTCTCGCCATCTTTCCTCCGAAGGGCTTCTGCTCCACATGACAGTTGTCATCCGTTGGCTTTGTCAGACCACCATAGCACTCCCAGTCGCTGTTGAGCAATTCCTCAAGCTCCACCTTTTCCCATATTCCAAAGGTAAAATCCTTCCAGAACTGATCCGACAGATTCAGAACCGTGATGATGGTTTCCCCCTGTGCCTTTCTTGCATAAACATAGGTGGTAAAGCTCTCCGCATGAACCTCCAGCCATTCAAAGCAATTGGGATTATACTCTCCATCGTAGAGCGCCGGCTGTGTTCTGTACAGTTTACATAACTCCATATAATAATGATGAAAGGCATCATGAAATGGAAATTTCAATAAATCCCAATCCTGCTCCCTCTTCTCATCCCACTCACGAAACTGGCCAATCTCATTGCCCATAAAATTCAGTTTTTTACCCGGATGTGTATAAAAATATGCATAGAATGCCTTAATCTGCCTGCACTTATCCTCATACATTCCCCACATTTTCTGAATGATGGTTGCCTTTCCATGAACCACTTCATCATGGGACAATGGCAGCAGAAACAGATCGCTGTAAAAATACTGCATGGAAAACGTCAGCTTATGATAATTAGCAGGCCTGTGAACCGGCTCCAGCTTGAAAAATTCCAGGGTATCATTCATGAAGCCCATATCCCATTTATAATCAAATCCCAGTCCGTCATATTCCACCGGAGCAGTAACCTTCATAAAATCAGTGGAATCCTCCGCAATCAGAATACACTGCGGTTCTCTCTTATGAAGCCCCTGGTTCATTCTCCTGATAAAATTGACTGCACAGGTGTTGACACCTCTGTCAGGATTCCCCTGCCAGTATATTGCGCGGCTGATTGCATCCATACGGATTCCATCCACATGAAATTCCTTCAGCCAGTAATAAGCGCAGGATTGAAGGAAGCTTGCTACCTCTCCCTTTGCATGATTAAAGTTGTAGGTTCCCCACTCACTGACTGCCACATCCCTGCTTGGAAATTCATAGAGTGCTGTTCCATCAAACTGACCAAGTCCATAGGAATCCATGGCAAAATGAACGGGAACAAAATCCAGTATGACGCCAATGTCATTCTGATGGCAGAGATCAATGAGATGCTTCAGCTGATCCGGTGTTCCATATCTGGCTGTTGGGGCAAAAAAGCCGGTATTCTGATATCCCCAGGAGGCATCTGCCGGATGCTCGCTCAATGGGAGAAACTCAATATACTCAAACCCATTTTCCTTTACATATGTAATCAGCTCCTCGGCAATTTCATCATACTGGTAAAATGCCGCTGCATTATAATGTGCCTTTTGCTCCTCCGGTGTCACATTCTTTGTCCGAAAGCTTCCCAGGTGCATCTCATAAATGTTCATTGGAAGATTGTAATTTTTCTGACGATTCTCTCCCATCCACTTTTCATCCTGAAACTGATAACCATTCAGGTCAACAATAATAGAAGCCCAGTTTGGTCGCAGCTCCATGGCAAATCCATAGGGATCACAGTGCTCCACTCTATCCCCTCTCCGGGTATAAATAACATATTTGTACATCTGTCCAACCTTCGCGTCCTTGACAAATGCCTGAAATACACCGGGATTTTCACAGGCATACATATCATATTCCTGCCAGGAAGAAAATTCTCCCATCACCTTCACCTCTGCTGCATCAGGTGCATACACGCGAAAGACAACTCCGTCATCCTCAGGATGCGCCCCAAAATAAGTGTAGGCATCAAAGCTCTCTCCCTTATAAAATTCCAAATGATTCATAAAAATCACTCCCACGAATTTTTTCCTTTGTAGCGGCTTCTTCCAGAAGTCGTACCTTTGAAGATTATAGTGCTATTTTAATATATAAAACACTTTTTGAAAATAAGATTAAACCAACTTTCTTCTAAACCTTCTTCTAAATCTCTTCCAGATTCATATTTCTCATATAATTTTCCCGGAAATAGTCTTCAGAGGCAAGATTGAGCTGACTGACCTCAAAGGGGAGTTCTCTTGTGCAGTCGTTCAAAAGTCTTTTTCCATAGTGAAAAGCTCCATCAAGTACTAAATTTCCACAGGAAATGATTTTCCCTTTCATTTTTCCCGGCAGCATTCCAATTTTAACGGCAGAGTCCACATCCAGAAAATATCCGAAGCCGCCTGCCAGATAAATCTGGTCAACCTCCTCCCATGGAATACCCGCCTTCTGTAACAGGGTCTCCATACCGGTATAGACAGCTGCCTTTGCCAGCTGAAGTGCCCGAACGTTTTCCTGAGTAAGCTTCCATGTGCCAAATTCTTCTGCTCCAACCTGAATTCCCTCTGTAAAATAAGGTTCCGCCATCAGTCCTGTTTCATCAAGCATTCCTCCTGCCAAAAGTGCTGCCGTTTCCCTGACAAGATCTGCCCCAAAAAAGCCCTGGGCTGCCGCTCCATCAAAAGCGGGGCCTGCTGCCGCTGCCGCCGCATAGGCGCAGCCATTATTTACAAGTACCATCTCCGCATTCGTGCCCAGATCCAAAAGAAAAAACGTCTTATTTTGGTTTACATAATTTGTATGGCTGGTCAATGCCAAAAGACCCGCCACAATATCTCCGCCAACAAAAGCTGACATGGCCGGCATAACAACGCTCCTTATTCCTGCAAGCTGTGTTTCCTCTTCCTGCAGCGTTTCCGGAACAAAGGGCGCAACTGCCAATCCTGAAACATCCCTTCCAAGCAGGAGATGATTCATGGTTGTATTTCCCGCCACCACCAAAAGCTCTGGTGTAATATTCAACTTACTCTCCATAGCACGTATTCCCTCAGACATTTTGTGCTGTATCAGCATTTTCAATTCTTCTCTTTTTCCGTCCATGGAGGCCTCCATGCGGGAGAGAACGTCTGAACCATAAACGCGTTGCGGATTCACGGCAAGAAACTGATCTAAAACCTTTCCGGTTCTTACCTCTCTAAGCTCCATGGCAAGTGTAGTGGTCCCAATATCAACAATCGCAATGGTTGTTCCAACAGCTGCAGCAGTAATGGTTGTTCCGACAGCAGTTTCAACCGCAGCATCTGGAATGATTTTCACATCCTCTTCATTCTTATTTTTTTCCTGCCCGGCAAATGCACTTGACACGATTGTCATTTTATCCTCAAGTGGCAAAATTTCAATTTCGCAATCGCTGACCACGCTTGCCATACAGGCGAGACGCCACCCGGCACGAAGCTGTGCCGCATCAAAAAAGCGTCTGTCAGCGGCTTTGGGCAATGGTGCACCCGTTCTAAAGCGCACCGCGCATTTCCCACAGATTCCTTTTCCGCCACATGCAAAATCAGGCATAAAATCACTGTTTTGAAATAACGTAAGTAAGCTTTCCCCCGGAAGAGAGGAAAGCTTACCTGGTAATGCATCTTTCATATTGTAAACAAAAATTTGTATTTCACTTTTCATGCTGCATTCCCTTTTATACGAACTGGTTTCTTTCTTCGCTATAAACATAACCGATTCCAGCTAATTTATCAAGGATTGCCTGTTTGTCTGCGTCCTGGTCATCACAAAAATCATCCAGATTCTTATAAAAGTCCCGCAGCTTTAAATTCATAAAGCTCAAAAGCATGACTGGGTCATTGGGTATCATTTTTTCTCCTTTCCGTGGCATGAAGCACTTTGGCATAAGCTGCCGCCTCTGGAGACGGAGACCTGATGCCCTACCAGCTCATTCCACTGTTTCCTCCCTGATTTCCCTGAAACTCTTCAAATAAATCACCGAAGGGATTGGAATATTGATTGGAGGAATTATTGTTTTCAGAGCTCTGTGTACTTTCAGAAGAAGTCTCTGCCTTTGCCTTTTCCAGAGTAATGGTTACCGTTTTCTCTTCATAACCGTTATTATCGTTTGCTCTCTGAATCGTAAGCTCAACGCTTTCGCCCTCTTTATAGTACTGAAGCGTACTCTTCAGCTCATCCACACTGCTGATGGACATTCCATCAAATTTAGTGATGATATCACCCTTTTGTAAGCCGGCATTTGCAGCCGCACTTCCGTTTGGTGTTGCAACAACATAAACTCCCTCCGGGATATTATACATCTGCGCAATATCCTTGGAAACACTCTGACAGGAAATTCCCAAAGCGCCCTGTTCTTCTGCTGCAACTGTATCTCTTGTCTCACGGGTCATTAATTCCTGTAAAATAGGGAGTGCGGTATCAATTGGAATTGCATAGCCCATACCCTCTACGGTTGTGGATGCAAATTTGGAGGAGTTGATACCAATGAGCTCTCCCTGCATATTCAATAATGCGCCACCACTGTTACCAGGGTTAATGGCTGCATCTGTCTGAATCAGTTTGGCTGTTTCTCCATCGATGGTGACTTCACGATTCATTGCACTGACAATACCGGTTGTGACACTCTGTCCATAGCCAAGTGCATTACCGATGGCTACCACCTGATCTCCTACATTCAAAGCATCGGAGTCGCCTAATTTTGCAATACTGATAGAAGCTTTAATATCTTCGTTTAAATCATCCATGTTTACTGACACAATCGCCAGATCATTATCAGAGTCCGTTCCTTTTATCTTTGCAGAAACGACTTTGTTCTCATCATCTCCAAAGCATACGGATAATTCCTCAGAACCGCTTACCACATGATTATTGGTGGCAATCAATAACTCGGTATCATTCTGTCCGATGATAATACCGGAGCCTACGCTTGTTGCGTCATAGGCCTGGGTTCCAAACATGGTTCTTACTTCCTCTACACCCTGATTGGTAATGGATACAATGGAGGACATGCATCCCTGCGCAATCTGTGAAACGGTATAGGTTCCGTCAGCCTGTGTCTTGGTTGTCTGTGTAATTTTGGTTGTAGCGATTTCACCGGTGCCATCTGTTGTCGTGGAAGCTTTATCCGTGGACGCTGATGTGCTTTCCTCCTGTGTTGCCGCTTTTGCATTTGCTCCTGCCTGCAGCGATTCGTCCAGCCCTGTTGCTTTTACCACCCCGATAAAAACAAGTGCTGCTGCCAGTCCAAAAGCAACTCCGCTTCCGACCATGGTTCCTGCTTTCCTCAGAAATGGATGTTTCTTTTTCGGCTTTACCGCCTTTGGTTCTGTGGCATTTGTATTTGGAGCAGTGCCATAATCATTAGCGGTACTGTTGTTGTAGTTGTAATAGGAATTGTTTTCTTCATACATAATAAAAACCTCTTTTCTATTTGTTTTCCTTTTATGCTTTAAAGAATACAGAAGATTTGTTATAGAATTATGTTCGATTTGTGAAGAAAATGTGTTTTTTAAAACGACTTCCATTTTCTGTCAAAAGATATCGCTCTATCACCTCATAGTCCTCCCACATATGCATGGGAAACACTTTATTTACAGGGATTTCCTGCAAAAATACGTCCATGCCAAAATGATAAAATTTTCCGAGTCTTGGATCTAAAACCACAAAAGCCGCATCAATTTTATCGTTTTCTCCAAGGAGTGATTTCAAAAATGTGATTTCTTCCTTATAAAGCCTCTCCTGATTCTGATTGAACAGCTCCTCCTGTTTTTTGTCAGCGCCCTCTTCCTCCCAGTGCCACCAGTTCAAATCTCCTGCATGATAAATCCGCTCTCCACCTACTGTAATTAAAAAAGCATCTCCACAGTCTGTGGAGCGAAGTGCATCAATACGAATTTCATCCATGCTATTTTCCCTTGAATTTTTATTTTCCTGTGAAATTTTATTTTTCCGTGAAATTTTATTTTCCCGTGAGGCTTCCACTTTTCCTTCGTTTAGAGCAAAAAACTGTGTCTCATGAGGCAGCAAACGATAAATATGCTCTTTTACAGAAGGATTCACACCATGCCTCTGCAGATAGGTATCCGAAAGCTTGATATCCTTTCCTAATAGATAGGTAACTCCTGCAGGGTGATTGGCAAACTGAAAGATATCAAAGCTGAAATGATCCTGGTGCTTATGGCTTGCAAACACAAGAAGGGGAATATCCTGCCTGATGGCAGGAATGTTCCCCTTGAAATAATCAAATAATATGGTGACGTTTTCCGTCTCAACTAAAAAACTACTGTGATAAATATAAGTTACCTTCATAAATTCTCCTGGTTTAGTTCATTCATTGGGAAATTTGACAGTTCAATTTCTCTTCACTCATCTGAAAATTTGACAGTTCAACGCCTCTTCACATTTGCGACAAGTGTGTCATTCTCAACATCGATCTGAATTTCATCTCCGCTTACTACCTGGTCTGCCAGAATCAATTTAGCTGCCGCTGTCTCCACATATTTCTGGATATATCGTTTCAATGGTCTTGCGCCATAAACCGGATCGTAACCATTTTCCACAATATACTTTTCAGCCTGCTCACTGCAGGAGAGGGTCAGCTCCTTATCTGCCAGACGCCTGTTCAGATCTTCGATGATTAACTGAATAATACCACCAATATTGCCCTTTGTCAGCGGCTTAAACAGGATTGTCTCATCCAGACGGTTCAAAAACTCCGGTCTGAAATGTGCACGTAAATCCTCCAGGACCTGATTTTCTGCCTGACTGCTGATATTACCCTGCTCATCAATGCCCTCTAACAGATACTGTGCTCCGATATTGGAGGTCATAATCAAAATCGTATTTTTAAAGTCAACCGTTCTGCCAAGGGAGTCTGTAATACGGCCATCATCCAGCACCTGCAGCAGTACATTAAACACATCCGGATGCGCTTTTTCAATTTCATCAAACAGCACAACTGAATATGGTTTTCTTCTGACTGCCTCAGTCAGCTGACCGCCCTCCTCATAACCAACATATCCCGGAGGCGCTCCAATCAGTCTGGATACAGAGTATTTCTCCATATATTCACTCATATCAATTCGAACCATATTGGACTCATCATCGAAAAGTGCCTGCGCCAGAGTTTTGGCCAGCTCCGTTTTACCTACACCAGTCGGTCCCAAAAACAGGAAGGAACCAATAGGTTTGGATGGATCTTTGATACCGGCTTTTGACCTCATAATCGCTTCTGACACCTTTGTCACAGCTTCCTCCTGACCAATAACACGTTTATGGAGCTCATCATCCAGATGTAATGTTTTATTTCTTTCGCTCTCTGTTAATTTAGCCACAGGAATTCCTGTCCAACGGGAAATAATCTTGGCGATTTCGTCCTCATCCACACTCTCATGAACCAGGCTGCGGTCGCTGTCCTTGACTCTCTGTTCCTCTATTTCCAGCTGCTGTTTCATAGCTGGAAGCTTGCCATAGCTAAGCTCTGCTGCTCTTTCCAGATTTCCCTCTCTCTGGGCAATCTGAATCTCATTATTTAATGCCTCAATATCCTCACGAAGCTTCTGCAGCTTCTCTACACTGCTCTTCTCGTTCTCCCAGGTAGCCTTCTGTCCTGAAAAAATGTCCTTTAGCTCCGCCAGCTCTTTCTGTAAATCAGCCAGTCTTTCCTGGGAAATATGGTCATCCTCCTTTTTCAGAGCCGCCTCTTCAATCTCCATCTGCATGATTTTACGGTTCATCTCATCCAGCTCTGTTGGCATGGAATCAAGCTCTGTTTTAATCAGTGCACAGGCTTCATCCACCAGGTCAATGGCTTTATCCGGAAGAAAACGGTCTGTAATATAACGGTTGGACAAAATTGCAGCACTGACCAATGCATTATCCATGATTTTCACTCCATGGAACACCTCGTAACGCTCCTTCAGTCCACGAAGAATTGAAATCGTATCCTCAACTGTTGGCTCTTCCACATGAACCGGCTGGAATCTTCGTTCCAGAGCCGCATCCTTTTCAATAT
>CAZUCI010000027.1:16434-21301 GCA_964619485.1 uncultured Lachnospiraceae bacterium | reverse complement strand
CCGGCATCCACTGCTCCATCTGTCTTTCCTGCCCCAACAATGGTGTGCAGCTCGTCGATAAACAGAATAATCTGTCCATCGCTGTTTTTGACATCCTCAAGCACTGCTTTCAGACGTTCTTCAAACTCACCACGATACTTTGCACCTGCTACAAGAGCGCCCATATCCAGGGCAAAAATCTTTTTATCCTTCAGACTCTGTGGCACATCGCCACGGACAATACGCTGTGCAAGTCCCTCGACTACTGCTGTTTTACCTACACCCGGTTCACCGATTAGCACCGGGTTATTTTTGGTCTTTCTGGAAAGAATACGAATCACGTTTCTGATTTCACTGTCTCTGCCGATGACAGGATCAAGTTTTTGGTTCTTTGCCTTTTCCACCAGCTCCTGGCCATATTTAGCCAATGTATCATAGGTAGCCTCCGGATTATCGCTGGTAACCTTCTGATTTCCCCTGACCGTTGACAGTGCCTGTAAAAAGCGTTCTCTGGTAATACCATACTCCTTCATGATTTCCTTCATTGCCGGATTTGGATATTTCAAGAGACATAAAAACAAATGCTCCACGGAAACATACTCATCTCCCATGGCCTTTGCCTCGTCCTCTGCTGAAATCAGCACTTTATTTAAGGCCTGGCCCATATAGACCTGTCCCCCGGATACTTTGACTCTTTTCTCCAAGGCTTCCTTGGCCTTGTTCATAAAATGCTCTTTTTGTATCTCCATCTTTTCAATAAGCTTTAAAATCAGACTATCCTCTAATGTCAGAAGGGATACAAGCAGATGCTCCTGTTCGATTTCCTGATTGCCATATTCATAGGCAAGCTTCTCGCAGCCATTGATTGCTTCCACTGATTTTTGCGTAAATTTTGAAATATTCATAATAAGCACCCCTTTCATTTGGCATGAGCTTTGGCATGAGGTGTCAGCAACGCTGACGGAGTCCTGATGCCGCTTTTTACCTTGATTTCTATGAATTAAGTTCTTTGCTTAAGTTCTAATTCATGTTTTACACCGATTTGTTAGCACTGTCAAGAGGTGAGTGCTAATAGAATTCTAAAATCTTTGTTAGAACTTTCTAAAATCCTTATTTGATGCCACTTTTTTGCTGACCCTTTTGATTTCCCTTTTGATGACTCTTTTGATGACCCTTTTGATAACCCTTTTTGATAACCCCTGAACTTCTCTTTTCTCCGTCTTTTCTCCGTCGTTGGACAATTTTCCCGTATTTTAAGCATCGTTGTCCACGGCAACTCAAAAATTCATAGAACTCGCTGGTTTTTATAGCACCTGTTCTCGCGCTTGGATAACAGATATCCTACCCTTCAGAATAGTTGTCCAAGCTTTTGAAAAAGTGTGGACAACACCTGCGGCTAAGAACGATACAATTGTCCAAGCGTAATTTTATAGTCCGCTTTAAGGGGGATATTGAAGGGTTTCACAAACAGCCTTGAACAACAGATCTCATTTTCCTCGCTCTATTGTCCAATACATATATTTGAGAAGCATCTATTCTCATTTTTCTTCAATAGCCCGTCGTTTTCTCAACAAATTCATCCAATGCCACAGAAATCACTGCCTCATTTCCCTCCATCAGGTGTCCTCCCCCCTCCAATGGAACAAACGTACAATCTGGTATTTTCTCGGCCCATGGAGCAACACCCTCATAATCTGCCAATTTATCATCCTTGGCATGAATCATCAAAACAGGAACTTTCAACTGGCTCAAATCATATTCTTTATAATGGTTGTACATGTCTGTATTGGTAACTTTTCCATCAAAAACAATACCATCTCTTTTTTCGGCAAAAGGCATAATCATTGTCAGTGTAGACTGCTCCATGCCCATAAGAGGTTTGAATAATGGAGAAATTGCCCACATGGCAAAATCATTGCATAAAAAGGAAGGCGGTCCTGCCATGGATATTTCCTTTTCCGGTGCTTCTAAACGCGGATATCCCGAGCAGTACAGAATCAATCCTTTCACTCGGTCCGGATGATTCAATGCGAACTTGATTGCCGATGTTCCTCCTGCAGAAGTAGCCAATACATAAGTTTTTTCAATTTCCAAGTAATCTAACAGCTCCACAAAAGCATCCGTCTGCATATCAATGGTTGCATTTTGAGGCATATCGGTACCTGGATAACCAAAACGGGAGGGTGCAAGGACACGATACTGCTTCGTTTTATCTGCCAGCGAATCATAGGCCTGATCATATCCTCCACAAATGCCATGAACACTCATAATAGGCTCCCCAGCTCCTTCATCAATATAACTCATTTTTCCAAAGGAAGTGGTAATGGTATCTGCTTTCGCTTCATAAGTGGCAAAGCGCTCTGCTGCCGCTTTTTTTGTTGATAAAAAATTAATTACACCCAAGCATATTAAAATTGCAAGCATCACTAACACAATAATTTTCACTTTTCTTTTCATCCTCTTTCCCCTTTTGAGCTTGAAAAATTCTTTCCAAAGGTTTTTACATGCTGTATGAAAAGTTCCTTTATCTCCGATTCCTTCTCAGGCTCACAATCGTATCTTTGAAACAATAATAAAATGGGGCCATAAAATTGAAGTGCAATCACCTTTGGATCCTCTTTTATAAAAAAGCCATCCCTCACCAGGGCTTTAAAGGTCTCCGCCTGCCTATCTGCCGCACCCTCCAAAAAGAATTGATTGTAAAGCTTCGCAATGTTTTCATTTCCAAACTGTTCTCTCATCAAGAGCTTTCTGAAATTGGAAACCATAGGATCTTTGGTATATAGCAAAAACAAGTTCCATGAAATATCACATAAGTTCTCTGTAGTCAGCTTACGATATCCGTCTGCGACATCCTCCGATACTTTCTCCGGTACCTGGTTTTGTACATATACATGGGCGATTCTTTCCTGGATTTCCGCTATTACCTTTTGTAAAATATCATCTTTATTTTTAAAATGCCTATATAAGGCACTCTCACGCACTCCAACCGCTCTGGCGATTTCCCTGACAGAAACACCGTCATATCCTTTGGCCGCAAAGAGCTTCAGGGAGGACTGAATAATTTTCTCTCTGGTAGAAACCGGCTTTTGATCCGGTTCATTTTCCATTACTTCTTTCTTCGATGAATTCATACTGTCATTCCTCTCTACTAAAATGTTTTCTTCTTTACACATACCTCGCCATGACCCGTTGCTTCCATTAATTATTGCTGCAAATAATTAATGCTGCAATTAATAAAGCTGCAACTAATAAAGCTACGACTAATAAAGCTACGACTAAATAAAGGTGAACATCCGTTAACCGCAATTATAGTTAACAAACGTTCACCTTGTCAAGTGTTATTTTTACATCTCTGATACAGAACTCATGATTAAAGCTAAGAATTCCTAACCAGATATGCATAGTCTCTGTTTTTCATTCTGACAATTGCCACTGTAATATTCTGATTTTCATCTGCGTAGTAGCTCTTTTTTTCTTCTTCCGCAATAATTTTCTCTGCAGCTCTATTGCCCGACCAGCTTCGAACACACTGACTGTCACTGACAAAAATCCCACCAAATGAATAGCAGATATATCCGCATAAATCTGATAGATTTTCCGTTTCAAGGAAATAAACATGCTCGATTTTATGCCGAAACGCTGTCACTCCATTTTTTCTGATTTCTTCCATATGCTCTTCTATATATTGCCTGGATTTTTTGATTCCAATAATGGTGCAATATGCAATGTATACTGCAAGTATAAGATAGCAAACTCCCACAATGCTACCAAAATACCGGTGAAAAAATACAACAGAATCAAATCCTCCAATTTTTACACTCAATAAATAAAGTGGAATCGGCAGGATAAACAATACAACACCTAAAAAGAATTTCCCAAATCCAATATGCTTTGGTTCATCCCTTGCTATTTCCCTTTTGATTGCGTCCAACTGAGACCGGTCGACTTCAGTTTTTTCTCCGGAAAAAAGGACATCGGCACAGGCTTCATTTAATACAGTTCCGCCAAATTGATAGTTTTCTCTGTTAATAATTTTATGAAAATCTCCATATTCAACATGCATACTGCTTCGATTTCCTCTTTCTCTTCTGTTTTTTCAACTACCTTATATTCCTCTTATTTCCATCATACTCAGACATATCATCCAGTGCAACACGTTTTACTTAAAGTTTGCATTTTATGGACATAAATTTGTACTTTGAATACACTTTTAAAAAAATCGTCTTAATACCAGCGCACCATCGGCAGTTCATTATTTACCCCATTTGAAAGCAGAATCTGATGCAGATCAATCACACCATTCTGAAAGGTTGCCGCACAGGAACACAGGTACAGCTCCCACATTCTGACAAATCTGTCATCAAACATGTCACTGATTATTTCCCTGTTATTCTGAAAATTTTCATTCCAGCATAAAAGCGTTCTGTTATAGTGTCTGCGCAGACTTTCCACATCCAGCGTATACAGATTCAAATCTCCGGCAACCTGCAGCATTTCCCTGAGACTTGGCACTACTCCTCCCGGAAAAATATATTTCTTAATCCATGGATCCCCCGGATATTCCCGCATTGCACTGATGAAATGGAGCAAAAACAATCCTTTCTCCTTCAAAATTGACTTGGCACAATCCATAAATTCTTCATAGTTTCCACGTCCAACATGCTCCACCATTCCCACACTGACAACTCTGTCAAATGTTCTCTGAAGTCTCGGTAAATCTCTATAGTCCAACAGCTGTACCTCCAGATATTCTTCCAGATGCTGCTGCCTGATCTGCTCTTCCAGATAGTGCTTCTGCTCTTCGCTCAGCGTTATTCCCACGCCGTGAACTTTATACTTTTTTGCTGCCTGCATAAGCAGATTTCCCCAGCCACAGCCGATATCA
>CAZUCI010000027.1:6727-16334 GCA_964619485.1 uncultured Lachnospiraceae bacterium | reverse complement strand
ATATCATAATGGGACGAAACCTCTTTCTTTTGATTGTTCTTTGATTTTGAAGTAAAAATCAGTTTTTTCAGCTTCACATGGTCAGTAGCGAACTTTGACATTTGTCCCAGGAACTGATTTAAAGCATGATAAAGAAGCTTCCCACTCTCGTCGGTTTTGCTCATACTGACAATCTCGATATCACCATTCATATAAGCCTCTCCCAACGCAAGTGACGTACTTGTCATAAGTTCTGCCAATGTTGGAATTCTGTTCATTTCAACTGTAAACCCAGGCCTTCCTGTTCCAATCTGGTACTTTTTTCCACCCATCCTAATCTGAAACGCATTTTCATCAAACCTGCTCATAAATCGTAGAAATTCACGTTCTGAAATATTCATTCTCTCTCCTGATTCGTTTTCTTATAAGCATTCCCTTAATTTACTATATTTTTCATGCTGAAAAAATTTCTTACAAATTGAAAATGCGCCCCATCAAATCGCTGTTATCACTTTTCCCCCTTCTCCAGCCAATAGCAAGCATGTAAATTTGTGTTATGTAAACTTATTGGACGTAGCGCGTTTCAATTTCATTCCTAAAGAAAAAAAGAAGAAAAATATTGGGCGCCAGAAGCATGAAATATCTCCTGGCGCCCAATAACGATGAACAAATCATCTAATTTCAATTATGTAAACTACTTATGTCATCCATTTTGGACGTACATCGGACATTCGCAATCCTGACATCCAAAGCGGATTTTTGCAGGTTTTATAATATGCCGGCAGGACAAACGTGCCCTCATAGAAACGGTGCAAACTTCACTTTACATGGAACCACATTTTTATATCGGTAAATGCTCAACATAATCCCAAGCAGAGCAAATGATACAAAGGTTCCGACACCTCCAAAGGAAAACAGCGGGAGAAAGGTTCCCATACTCGGCAAAATCGTCAGATTAACAAGCACATGCACACATATTTCAACTGCATAAACCAGACTGCATCCCAATCCGATAATCATTCCCAGCTGATTTTTCTGTTGAAAGCTGATTTTAAACAATCTGAAAAGCAGAAATCCAAGACCTGCAAGCAGTAGCAATGCTGCAAGAATCCCATAATAATAAAAGATATATGTCAGCACATAATCCCTATACACATCGGGAAGCATCCCCTCAATCTGTCCACTGCCCTGTCCCAGCAATCTGCTTTGGTTCAGCAGTGCTCGACCTGTCTGAAGCTGGTAATTCTGCTCTCCACCCTTAGATACTACCGCAAGCAGGCGTGCTTTCTGATACGCTGCTCCGAATAGAAAAATATAAATGGTAAACAGCACAGGAACTCCGATAATAAAAGAGACTATTCCACCTATTACCTTCTTTGATGCCTGGAACCAGCCCTTTTTTATTGCAAAAATAATCTGCAGCATCATAATAAGCATCAACGTACTTGAAATTGTCAAATTCGGCAATCTATATTCCAAAAATACTGGTATAATCAGCCACAAAAAGGATTTGAGCAATCCTTTCTTCCCCTCATCCTTATAGGAATATAAAATTCCACCAAAGAAAGGTACAAATAAATATGCAGTCTGTCCAATGGAAATCGTAATATTCTGCCCTAAAGACAGGTATCCGCGCTGTCCGTTAATGGTAATGCCCTGAAGCAGTGAACAAAGCAATAAAAGAATCAAGCCTGCTCCCCCTGCCTTTGCATATTTGCCAATCCTGGTATAATCGCAAAAGCAAAAGAGCATCATCACGCAGATGCCTACAACTATAAAGAAAAACTGATTTTTTAGATTAATGGCCGTGTCAGCAACAGTGTCCATGCTGGTTGTTTTCATAATAGCTGCCTGAACAAGCAGCCCAAACATACTTAAAACTCCAATCAGCAAAAGCAGCCTCCATTCCATTCCTGGTCTATGAATTCTATCTAACTCAACACCAACCTCAATGGGATCTCCCATTTGTTCAATTGCTTTTTTTTCTGCCTCACCTAAAGCGATTCCCTCTGCTTCATATGCTTCTATCTGATCCTCCAGATGATTTTCCAGTTCTTCTACGACCGTTTCCTTTACTCCATCATAGCGGATCTGGTCCACGACCGCCTGTAAATACGCTTTCTTATCCATTAAAACCCCTCCCCCGAAAAAGCAAGAACACCAGAAACCGCCTGCGTATATTCTTTCCACTCCTCCTTTTTCTGTGTCAGATGCTTTTTACCTGCTTTGGTAATGGAATAATATTTGCGAACCTTTCCCAAAACTTCGCTCTCATAGCTGGTAAGAAACCCCTTTTCCTCCAGCGAATGTAACAGGGGATAGAGTGTCCCTGCCTTCAGCTCAAACACATTCTGTGAGCGCTGACGCAGAGCTTCGATCATCTCATATCCGTACAGATCCTTTTCCTCAAGCAGCTTTAAAACCAGCATAGCTGTGCTTCCTGAAACCAACGCCTTATCAATTGCCATAATCCTTCCTCCTCCATGCAACATTTTTCATGCATTTATTTTGATGATCCATATATGTATTGTCTATGTATGTATTGTCTATATATAGATTCTCTATGTATCGACCATCTATATATAATATATATCGGCAATCTATATATGTCAAGTCGAAAAAATCCCACACCATTTCTGGCGTGGGAAATATATGGAAATCAATTTAACTTTTCATATTGCATAAAAATAAAAAGGAAATCCTCTTATTGTTTCAAGCTGCCCTACATTTCCATATAGGCTCTGGCAACTCTCTGATATTCTGTCTGGGGAACTATTTTCTCCACAGAAAAATCGTCTCCATTCATCTTTAGCTTATAGATATAGAGATTTTCATCATCGATCTCATCTCCTTTGACCAATGCCGCTGCCACATAATTTTTCTTCTCAAACTCAAATTCATCGATAACCGCCAGTTCGACAGCTGTTCCTTCCCTGGTCTCCACCTCAAATGTAATATACTCTTCTTTTATTTCTTCATTTTCAATGTCTGTATTTTCTTCCCCTATTTCTTCTTTTTCAATATCTGTATTTTCTTCATTTTCAATGTCTGTATTTTCTTTTTCCATCACTAATCTCCTTCGATTATTTTGCAGTTTTCTTTTCCTTTTCCATCTTATAAAGCTCCTCTGTTGCAAGCCTTGTTTTTGCCACCACATCCTGGTCACACTGTGGGAAGCAGTAATAAAGGGTATGGCTGTCTCCAATGCAAATCATGTCTCCCAGCTCGTACCAGTAATAGTCTGCATATAGGCTGTAGGAGCTTGATGGAAGCATCGCAAAATCCAGTTTTCCACCACAGCCGGAAAGATGAAAGCCACCGGTCGAATGCTCCAATCTGCCATTTCCAACGTGGTACAGTGCTTCCATATCTCTCATGATATAGATTTCCACATCAACCTCTAAATGATACAGATTCTGTGCCAGTTCCTCTTTCACCGACTGTCTCTGCCACTGATACCAATCTGGAATACTGGTAAACTCCGTCTCCCCCTCTGTTGCCTTCAACTCCCCATATTCTGTGAGTTCATAGGATTTATGACACTCCTGACAGGTCAGCGTAATTCCCCTCCCAAGCATCTTTCCTTCTGTCTGACAGCAGGGACAGCGATAAAGCACGCGGTTCAGATAATCTGCCCGAAAGGGTTCCTCTACCTTCACCTTTTGTTCTTTCTGCCATCTAAAATTATCAAACGAAAATTTCTCCTTTATCCGTGCGGTCAATTCCGCTGCGCTCATCTTTTGAATATCCTCCCTGCCAAGAAGATATTCCATATCAGCTGAAACCCTCACATCACGCAGCTGCAGTCCATTGTAAAGCGGATCTCTTAAAAACGCACCATATGTCTGAATCATAACAACTGGTATTTTTAAAAGCTTAGTACATTTTCCAATGCTGTCCGGCAAAGGAGTTGCCGTCCCGTCAAAGCTGTAGCTTGCCTCCGGATACATCAAAATGGAATCCTGCAGATTTCTGGTTGCATACACCATGCTTTTTACCAGCACCGGATCTGTAATAAACTTATTGGTTGGAATACAGCCCAAATTTTGCATCAGACCACTTTTACCGATAAAGCCATCGGAGGTGCAGACAATATGAAAGGGTCTGTCCTTCAGCAAAACAGCCGCAATCTTCAAATCTATAAAGCTGGAATGATTCATGAGAATCAGGCACGGTTCATCCTTCTCCAACCGCTCCATATGTATTTCATTACAGGTAAAACCGACTTTTTTCAGCTCCGGTGCTGAAACTCTCTGCATCAGTTGGCGGAAAAAGCGACTGGGTCTTTTGGGCTTCAGTGGCGGTCGCTCTGCAATTTCCATAACCTCTTCATAGGTTTTTTCTTTTACTTTGATTTTCATATGTTTCCCTCATTTGCGGTGTGTTTCAAGGCCTAACACCTATACCAGCAGTGGCAGGAACAGCTTTGCAAGCTGCAGAAAAATAAAAAATCCCAGCACATCTGTTGCTGTCGTTAAAAAGATGGAGGATGCCAATGCAGGATCAGCACCTACTCCTTTCAAAATAATCGGAATCAGGAATCCAAAAATACCCGCAACAATCAGATTTCCCATCATTGCAATTAAAACAATCACTCCCAGATACGGACTTCCATAACGGAAGCTCAAAATCAATCCTGTTATCAGGCCGATTACAGCACCATCTACCAACCCAAGTGCGATTTCCTTTAACACAATTTTCCAGTTTCTCTTAAAATCAATCTTACCAAGCGTTATTCCACGCAATGTCAGTGACATCGTCTGCGTTCCCGCATTTCCGCCCATTCCGGAAATAATTGTCATGGCTGAAGCCAGTGCTGCCACCTGGGCAATAACACTCTCAAAGGCACTGATTGTAAATGCTGCAAAAAATGCCGTTACAAGATTAACCACAAGCCAGGGTAAACGCCTGCGTATGGACAGACCAATGGGGCCACCAATCTTTTCCTCCGTACTGGCACCACCCAAATGCAGGATATCCTCGGTCTGCTCTTCCACCAGGACATCGATGATATCATCTACTGTAATAATACCCAAAAGCGCATTTTTGTGATTTACAACCGGAATCGCCGGCAAATCGTATTTGGAAACCAAGTGAGAGACCTCCTCCTGATCCTCCTCCGGAAAAACACTGATTACGTTATGCTCTGCGATATCCTCCAGAATCATATCCTTTGGCGAAGAAAAAATATCTCGTAAGTCAACAACACCATCCAGCTGTTTCTCTGTATTAATAATGTAAATATGCTCTATAACCTCTGTTTTTGGTGCTATCTCTTTTATTTTTAAAAGTGCCTGCTCCATGGAAAGCCTGCCGGACAAAGCAATATACTCCGTTGTCATAATACTTCCTGCGGTATCAGCTTCATATCCCATCAGGGTTTGTACTTCCTGACTATCGCTCTGCTTCATCTGATTGAGCAGATTTTTTCTCTTTCCAATGGGTAACTCTCCCATAACATCGGCAATATCATCCTTTGACATGTAAGAGAAGATACCAATTATGACATCGTTGTCAATCAGCTTCAGTATACGTGTCTGCTGCTCTGAATCTGCCTGTTCTAAAATGTCAGCCTTATGCTCCACATCCTCATGGGCAAAGACATCTGAAATTTCTTCATCTGTCATTTCCTCCAGACACTGGGCAATATCAACGCCATGCATCTGACCTAAAAGGTTTGCCAGCTCACTATTATTTACATTACTCAAGTCCTCTTCCAGAACTTCCAGTAATCTGTCCTGTGTTTCATTTAACATGAGATTTTACTCGCTGATTATTAATTATGTCCTCCAAATCAAGGACACGCTATTCCATATTTAATGCTCTAATCTCTTCCAGCTGCTCCATAAGCAATGGATAAAGAATTTGAATCTTTTCTATATTTCCCTGCTCCAGGGCGCACTCCAACAATCTGGCTATCTCAGAAACACCCGCAAATCCAACCATGGCTGAGGTACTCTTCATCGCATGTACCCTGATACGCAGCAGTCTGCGTTCCTCTGTATTATCCACCTTTTGAAATAAATCTGCCATCGTTTTTTTCTGTTCATCAATAGAGCTTAAAAATTCCCGAATCATTTTAAGCAAAAGCTCATCCTCTTCAATGAAAAGATGTGCATATTTCCAGTTAACGCCTCTGGGAAGCTGCCTATCTGTCACAGGATTTTCTATCTGTTTTTTTACTCCCAGCTCTCTTTCAATCTGCTCTTTTGCAATTTTTTCTGCTATATCCGAAGGGGCACTGCTCTTCTTTCCAAAATTAAGCTTCTCCAATGGTAAAAGCTCCTGCAGTACTTTTTCCAGCCGCTCCGGAACCATAGGTTTGGATATAAAGCCCTGAAAACCTGTCTCAAGGTATTTCTCCCTGGCACCGGAAATAGCATTGGCCGTAAGAGCAATCACAGGCGTTAACCGATTTGGGTTTTCCTCTGTCTGCAGCAGCCTTAAGGTTTCGATTCCATCCAAATCCGGCATTTGATGATCCAGAAAAATCAAATCATACTTTTCCGTCTTACAAAGCTTTAAGCATTCTCTTCCGCTGACAGCCTCTGAAATCTGAATTTCCGTTTTCTTAAGCAGCCCACTGAAAACCTTTCTGTTAATGGCATCATCATCCACAACGAGTACCTTCGCACTGGGTGCTGTAAAGCTTGCCTCGTACTGATACTGCCCGGATTTGCCTCTCACTCTCTGCTCCAGTTTTCCGACACGAGTGTCATCAACTATTTTCTGCCTGAGCTCAAAGGAAAAAACAGTTCCCTTTCCGTAGGTGCTGGAAACCTCCAGGCGGCTTCCCATTTTTAATAAAAGAAGATTGGTAATATTCAATCCCAGACCAGTTCCCTCTATCTGACGATTCTGCTTCTCCTCCAGCCGTGCAAAGGCCTCAAAAAGCCTGTCCATATCCTCCCTGCGTATTCCGATTCCAGAGTCCGACACACTAAACTGTAAAAAGGCCTGGTCATCCTCTACGTAGCCATCCACATCGAGAGTCACATGTCCGGAATGGGTATATTTCACTCCATTATTCAAAAGATTCACCAGAATCTGTCGGATTCTTCCCTCATCCCCCCAGAGCTTAGATGGAAGATTCTGATTCACAAATAAACGGAAATCAAGATTTTTATCCCTTGCTTTTCCACTGATCAGATTCACCACATCATGGATTAAATCTCCAAGATCATATTCTGTCTCCATAATTTCCATTTTTCCCGCTTCAATTTTTGAAAGATCGAGAATATCATTAATGATTCCAAGAAGAGCATGTGCCGCATTTTTGATATCCATTGCATAGGATTTGACCTCTGCCTCCCTGCTTTCCCTTAAAATCATTTCATCCATGCCGATAATGGCATTCACCGGTGTTCTTATCTCATGAGACATCTGGGCTAAGAACGTACTTTTCGCCTGATTTGCCAGATTGGCTCGATTCTTCTCCTCTTTTAGCAGCTCAATCAGATGGACATCAGGTCCCTCAACGGTAAGAAAGAAGGACAAATTAATGAGCATGATACCAAGACTTGAAACCAACGACAATGGAAAAATTGCCTGATAAGCTGAAATTCCTCCCATACAGCCCAGTGCCAGAAGTGTCACTTCCCTTTTTTTACGATCAATGCTCTTCCAATACCTCACCAAAAGAATCAGGGATAACAGCATATAGTAAATCACAGAAAGATAAGTGATAAGGGCTGCCGGTCCATAGGAATAATTTCCCTTCGGTGTTATTTTTATATTAAGTGGAAGAAATGCAATCAGAAGAATATTAAGTAATGGCGGAAACTTCAGAAAACGATTTTGTACTCCCGTCTCAGAGATAAGTGTGACAATATATAAAAAGATGACATACAAACAACAAACCAGGCAGCTGATAAATATACGGTGTGCCACTTGATTCCAAAACGAGCTCACCTGATCTGGATGATTGACCGTATAAACGGTAATCATGTCAAACACATAATAGATTACGGATAAAATAAGTGATAAAGAATAAATAATATGAGCCTTTGTCCTCTCCCGTTTTGCAGAAAAATATATCATCACAATAAACAGGGTTACAATCAGACAGCTTATCTGAAGTTTAATCATACTCTTCCCCTTTTCCCATAGAAAACATACCGACAAATTAATCATATCAAATACAATCGGAAATACAAGAAGTGGTCAAAAAAATTTTTGAAAATATTCCTATTTTATCATATTGATTATCTTTATAAAATTTTCACCTCAGTACTCCAGTGAAATATTACGTCATTCTATATCAATTGTTATTTTTTGATTCCTACAGCTATGTCAGAACTTTTTTGTTTCATTTTCTATGATTTCATAGCATCCGTATTTTTGACAATTTCCGCCGGTAAAAAATGCAGGAAAAATTGCAACCATTTGTTATAATTTGTCGAACCCCGCATAAATACTGTATTTGTTAGTTGTGTCATTTTTAAAATTCTACACCAGGTCTCGCGGCTATTCCCTTTTGGTATGGATGCTTTTCCATTTGCATCTCTGTCACATAATCAGACAATTCCTTTAACAGTATTTCCGGATTACGTCCTGTCATAACAATTTCCAGATCCTTTGGTTTATTTAATAACAACTGCTCTAATTTGTTTTGGTCAATCAATTTCCAGCCATATGCATAGGTGATTTCATCTAAAACCAATAACCCATAATGAGCTTTTGCCAACTCCTCAAGTACATTTTCTAATAATTCCTCCTGTTTATGGGCAAACAGAGCCTTTTTCTCCTCACTCATTTGACTGTAAAACCCCGCAGCTGCCTCTCCGTGCATGGTTTTCACATTTGCAAGGCTTTCAAGCATCTGAATTTCACCGGATTTTCCATCCTTCATAAACTGGACAAAGAGCACCCTTTCTCCCCGTCCCAGCATCCTTAAGGCAAGTCCCACTGCTGCCGTTGTCTTTCCCTTTCCATCTCCATGATATAAATGAATCAGTCCCTGCTTCATATATTCTTTTCCCTCTCCTCGCACCTGTTCTCACAGGTCTTATTTGCACATTGTTCACACAGTGTCAGACAGTTTTTTTGTTCTTTCCTGGAAAGTTCAGTAAAAAAAGCTACGCTCTTCTGTGGAATCATCACGTATTGTTCATTGCATCGAACTTCAGTTATCTGTAATCGACCAAGGATGTCTGGAAGCTGCTTCAGCTCCTCTCCCTCGAGAAAATGAAAATATCCCGGATAGAGCTTCTCATTGCTGTAGATTACTTTTCCCACTTCTTCGTATGCCTTTCGAAGCACCTCCATCCCCAGACAATCAGCAGCATAGGCCAACAGTAGTTCACCATCTTCCTCATATTGCTCACAAATGCGGTCAAATTGCTCTCCTATCGTTAAAATAACTATTGCTATTTTTTCTATTCTCTGGTTACTGTCAGATTTTTTTCCATACATTTCTCCGTCTCTGGTCTCATACCACATCTTCACCCCAAAATTATCATTAAAGGCATCAAGAATAGCTATGACGCGCTCGACATCCTGTTCATTAAAGTGGTATCTTTCCAGTGCAGTTTTCCACTCTTTCCTTGTATAATTAATCTGATATTCCATTCACGTCCACCTTCTTTTGTTTCATACTCTTTCCATACTCTTCTCTTATGATTCTACT
>CAZUCI010000027.1:0-6627 GCA_964619485.1 uncultured Lachnospiraceae bacterium | reverse complement strand
CTTATGATTCTACTATTCTTTTACTCTGCCAGCAAGAAAGAGCAAAAAACAAATACAAAAATACAAAAGAACACAGAATTTTCATTTGATTTTCTCATGCAATGCTACTAGAATACTTATATAAAAAGCAAAATTATATGCTAATTTATTAAGAAAGGAAGCTTTTCATCATGAGTCAGAAAAAAGTTGAAAGCTATAAAGAAGAAAAGAAAAACAGAAAGAAAAATTTAGAGAAAAAGAAACGTCAGCAAAAATTATGGTCTATACTCGGACCCATTCTTGCCCTTGTAATTATTGCCGGTGTTGGCTGCGGCATTTATTTCATTCCACAGCTGACCTCTAAGGCGATTGAAGACAACACAGCAGATGACGTAGATATGGATGCTCTCCTAAATTCCATTAACAGTTCCGTCTCGGATAATTCTGCGGACACTGCTCAGTAAGGACATAGCACAAGGTGCTGCCTGCACCGCAAACAGCACCTTATTAACAAGTTAGAGCTGCACACTAATCAATCATTCCTGCTGATTAGTGTGCAGCTCTTATTTTTTAATTTAACAGCTTTTCACATACCATATCCAGTTCGTCTCTGATTTTGATATGCTGAGGGCAGACTCCTTCACATTTTCCACATTTAATGCATTCATCTGCGCGTTTTTTGCCATGACCACCGACTAACCAGTTTTCCTGACCGCATGCAGCCTCCTTATCCCCATATAAAGTGAAATAGTTTACTGCCGTAAATGATCCGGAAATACCAATATTCATCGGACACACTTTGGCGCAGTAATTACAGGATGTACACGGAACAAGGGGGATTCTTGTAAGCTCTTCCTGCGCGTCTTTCAGGGTTTTCTCCTGCTCTTTTGAGAGGCCCTTGAAATCCTTCATATAAGACAGGTTATCTTTCATCTGTTCAACATTACTCATTCCGGAAAGTACTGTGATAACTCCATCCAGATTTGCCGCAAATCTGACTGCCCAGGATGCCACAGAAGAGTCCGGTTCCGCTTTCTTTAATATTTCAGCAACACTTTCAGGTGGTGTTGCGAGCATTCCACCTTTAACCGGTTCCATGATAACTACAGGTTTTCCATGCTTTCTTGCCACCTCATAGCAGGCCCTGGACTGCACTGCCGCATTCTCCCAATCTGCATAATTAATCTGCAGCTGAACAAATTCAGCCTCTGGATGAGCATTCAGGATATCCTCCAGTTCTTCTGGGGTGGAATGGAAAGAAAAACCGACATGCTTTATCTTTCCTTCTGCTTTCTTTTCCTGTGCCCAGGTCCATAAATCAAAATCTTCAAAAAACTTTGTTCTGCCTTCCCCAAGATTATGCAGCAGATAAAAGTCAAAATATCCTGCTCCTGTCTGCTTCAAGGAAGTTTCAAATTGTGCTATTGCATCCTCTCTTGTCTTACATTGAATCCACGCCGCATTTTTGGTAGCAAGCTGATAGCTTTCTCTTGGATAGCGCTCCACCAGTGCCTGTCTGATTGCATCCTCCGAACCCGGATAAGCCCAGGCAGTATCAAAATAGGTAAAGCCTGACTCCAAAAACATATCTACCATTTCTTTCGTCTGCTCAATATCAATTGCCTCGCCCTTCCTTGGCAGCCTCATGAGTCCAAATCCCAGTTTTTTAATTTCTTTTCCTAAATAATCCATGTTTTACCTCTCTCTTCTTTTGATTTCATTCTATGTTGCTTTCTACTGCTATTTCTCTTCATTTTCTCACTTATCCCATGTGAATTTTCCGTTCCTTACAGCTTCCTCATATTTGGAAATCTTATAAGAAAGCCGCTCCATGGTTGCTTCTATCTGCTCTTTCTGTGCAACTAAAACATCCATCTGCCCTCTTAAAAGATCCAGTCTGGCAGGGATCGTTTCATCGCCCTCCTGAAACAGCCTCAGATAATCGATCATCGCCTCAATAGGAAGACCTGCACTACGCATGCAGAGAGCAAGCTCAACCCATCGTAGATCATCCTCCTGATAGTCCCTGATTCCTCCCTTGGTTCGATGGACTGGCGGAATCATTTTCACACGCTCATAATATCGAAGCGTATCCTGTGTGATTCCATATTTCTCAGCAACCTCTTTGATTGTCATCCTTGAGCACCTCCCATCTTCTTTTCTTTACTTTTATTATTGTTAAAATCATTGTACAACTTGGAGTTAGCTTCAAGTCAAGATGTTTTTGAAATTTTTCCTTTGAAATTTACCTTTTGAAATTAAGCTTTTGAATTTTACCTTCGAATTTAAGCTTTTGAATTTTTCCTTCGAATTTAACCTTTTGAATTTTACCGCTGTTTTTCGGTTATTTTTTTGCTGTTTTTCAGTCGTTTCTCTTCTACTTTTCAGCTATTTCCACTTTCTGTAGAAATTTAAATAGTCCTTGGACATAAATCTGTAAAAATGCGCCTACATTGTCCAAAACATTTTTTGATCATCCAAATTCTACCTAAAATTAGCGCTTGATTTCGCCACTTGGACAACAACCAGCGCCAATGTTGCATGTGTTGTCCAGTAAATTGAAAAAAGGTGGACAACATATGCTTTGCCGAAAGATTCTGTTGTCCAAGAGCCACTGTAAAGGCGCAAAAAAGCACCCTTCACGGGTGCTTTTTTGTAAGGCATGGACAATTTTTCTCTATTACAGAAAAAATTGTCCATGCCAGCGAGTTACATGCCTTATTACAAGTTTTATTCCACATTGCTTACTTTATTGTGTATTTCATTCCATATTTCATTGCGTATTTCATTCCAAATTTCATTCCAAATTTCATTGTTTACTTTATTGTGTATTCCATTGCTTATTTTACTTTATTTCCTATTCCATTCATTCTTACTTAATTTCAAATTTACCTGCTGATCTCAGTCTGGTCATTGCTCTTGCCATGGATGCCTGCGAAATATGATACTGCATGATGCTCTGCTTCTCCTGAAGCTGTTCTCTGGCTCTTGCCAGAGCCTCCTCAGCGCGGAAAGCATCAATTTCCTCAGGCCTTTCAGCGGAATAGACAATAATCTCCACCTGGTTGTGATTAACGGTGATAAGACCGTCAGAGACAACCGCCAGCTGCCACTGTCCATCCGGCTTCTTGAATTTTATTTCTCCTATTTCAACCGTCGCCGTCATCTGTTCATGATGAGCCAGCACTGCCATCTCCCCATCATAGGTGGGGAAAATAAGGGATTCGCACTCTCCTTCATAAAAGACACGATTGCAAGCTATAATTTTTAATGAAAATGTGCTCATAGACAATTCTCCTATCTAACACGCCTTGAATTTCCCTGTCACTTTCCTACAGTTTCTCGACCACTTTCCTATATTTTCTCGAATGTTTTCCTGCATCTTCTCGGATGCTTTCCTACAATTTCTCAGCCTTCTCCTTGACATCCTCCACCGTTCCAACGTTGAAAAATGCTGCCTCAGGATACTGATCCATCTCACCATCCAAAATTGCTTTAAAGCCTCGAATTGTCTCTTTTACCGGGACAAAGGCACCTGGTATTCCTGTAAAGTTCTCTGCTACATGGAACGGCTGTGACAGGAATCTCTGTACCTTTCTGGCTCTGTAAACAGTGGTTTTATCAGCATCTGACAGTTCTTCCATACCAAGAATTGCAATGATATCCTGAAGTTCCTTGTATTTCTGCAAAATCTCCTGCACCCCACGGGCTACCTTATAATGCTCCTCTCCAACGACATCTGCCTCCAGAATGCGGGAGGTGGACTCCAAAGGATCTACTGCAGGATAAATACCCTGTTCTACAATCTTTCTGGAAAGAACCGTTGTTGCATCCAGATGAGCAAAGGTGGTTGCCGGTGCCGGATCTGTCAAATCATCTGCCGGCACATAAACTGCCTGAACAGAAGTTACGGAACCGTTCTTGGTAGAAGCAATACGCTCCTGCAATTCACCGACATCTGTTGCAAGTGTCGGCTGATAGCCAACGGCTGACGGCATACGTCCCAAAAGTGCAGAGACCTCTGAGCCTGCTTGTACATAACGGAAAATGTTATCAATAAACAAAAGCACATCCTGATTCTTTACATCACGGAAATATTCTGCCATGGTAAGTCCGGTTTCTGCCACACGCATTCTGGCTCCTGGTGGTTCATTCATCTGACCAAACACTAAGGCAGTCTTATCTAAAACCCCAGACTCCTTCATTTCTGTCCACAGATCATTTCCCTCTCTGGAACGCTCTCCAACACCTGTAAAAATGGAATATCCGCCGCTCTCTGTGGCGATATTATGAATCAGCTCCTGAATCAAAACGGTTTTTCCTACACCGGCGCCGCCAAACAAACCAATTTTACCGCCCTTGGAATAGGGTGCCAATAAGTCAATAACCTTGATTCCTGTTTCCAGCATTTCTGCAACAGGACTCTGATCCTCGAAGGATGGCGGCTCTCTGTGAATAACCCAATGAGGTTCTTCTGCCAAATCTGCTCCGTCATCCAGAGTTTCTCCCAGCACATTAAACAGTCTTCCCAACGTCTTTTCGCCTACGGGAACCTTAATACCTTCCCCCGTCGCTACGACCTCCATATCACGGCATAAGCCCTCGCTGGCTGCTAACATGATACAGCGAACAGTGCTGTGCCCGATATGCTGGGAAACCTCCATTACGCACTTTTTCTCTCCATTCATAACGAAGAGTGCCTCTTTAATAGATGGAAGATGACCATTTTCAAATTCTACGTCTACTACAGGTCCTGAAACCTGCACAATCTTTCCAATATTATTTTCCATAGCTTCCTGATTCACCTCGCAAGCTTTTTCTTCAGGCATATGCCTGTTTTTTCCTATTTATTGTTCTGCTTTTTCTTTTTCTTCTTCAGTGCCTTTGCCCCGCCAATTACCTCGGTGATTTCCTGCGTAATGGCCGCCTGTCTGACACGATTATATTCAATGGATAATTCATGAAGCATATCCTGTGCGTTATTAGTTGCGGACTGCATTGCCATCATTCTGGCATTTTCTTCACTTGCCGACGCTTCCACCAGGGCTCCATAGATAAAACCAGTTACATAATTGTAGACCAGCTTTTTTAAAACCTTTCTGGGTGATGGATAAATAAAAAAATCCGAATCTCCATGAACCATCTCAGCTTCCTCTGCTTCTTCCAGATTTCGCTCCACCGGTTCACCATCGACATTCATGTCATTTTTAGAAGAATACTTGCTGTTCCTTCGCCTTGCCAGCTCCAACCGCTCCTGCTTAATAAACTGATGTGTCTTCAGTGGAAGCAGCTGTCCGATCTCCACCTCTTCCTTCATGCTGTTGACCATTCTGGTATAAACAACATAAACTTCATCAAGCTCTTCTTTTTTATATAAATCTATAATGATTTCTGAAATAACCCTTGCTCTGTGTACTGACGGATTTGTCGCCGAAAAAGGGAAATCCTTTTCCACTGGATATCCCTGAGAATTAAAATACTGCCTTCCCAGCTCTCCTACAATAAACAAACGATAATCCTCTGCTTCATCGCAAAGCGTCTGTGCTTCCTTAATTACGTTGTGATTATAGGCGCCAGCCATTCCCTTATCGCCAGTCAATACAATAAAGCCCTTCTTTTTGACCTCTTCATGCTGATCCTTTACACGGTTATCAAAATAAAGATGCTCCATGTCTGGAAAATGAAACAGGATTTCTGAAATCTGATCCTGTAATCCATAAAAGAAAGCCTCCGTATTTTCCAGCTGTCCCTTGGCCTTTCTCAGCTTCATGGAAGACATCATATACATGGCACGGGTAATTTTCATGGTGTCCTGGATGCTTTTTATTCTGTTTTGAATTTCTTTTGCACTTGCCATGACACACCTCCCATTTTCTGTCAGTTTTGAGGTAAAAACATTTGTTTTGCTGACTTATTTCACTTACTGTTCTTACCATTTCTTTTCAGGCTCTCTGACTATTCTGCCTGCCCGTCTTTAGCAGGTTCCTTACTTTTCTTAAACTCGCCAGCTGCTTCTACAATTGCTGCTGTTAAATCCTCATCCAGCTTCCTTGTACTTTCAATTCGGCTAATCAAATCAGAGTGCTCTGTCTTGAAGTTTTCAAGCAGCTCCTTTTGGAACTTCTTTACCTCATCCACAGCCAAATCACTGAAAATATGATTATTTGCTGCAACTAAGGTTATGACCTGACTGCTCATACTCATGGGATTGCCAAGAGGCTGCTTTAACAGCTCCATCAAAGACTTTCCATGTGCCAGCTGCTTTTTGGTTCCCTCATCCAAATCAGAGCTGAACTGAGTAAATACCTCCATCTCACGGTACTGCGCCAGATCAATACGGATGCTTCCAGCCGCTTTTTTCATAGCTTTTGTCTGTGCTGCACCACCGACACGGGACACAGAGATACCCACGTCGACTGCAGGACGAACGCCCTGGTTGAACAGGTCGGACTGCAGGAAGACCTGGCCGTCGGTGATGGAAATGACGTTCGTCGGGATGAAGGCACCCACGTCATTCGCCTTGGTCTCAATGATCGGCAGAGCGGTCAGGGAACCTGCGCCCAGCTCATCATTCAGCTTTGCAGCACGCTCCAACAGGCGAGAGTGCAGGTAGAAAACGTCACCTGGGTATGCCTCACGGCCTGGAGG
>CAZUCI010000026.1:2684-36860 GCA_964619485.1 uncultured Lachnospiraceae bacterium | reverse complement strand
TAACCTGACAGTTCCACCGAGTGGACGTACCCTGTCCGGTGGTCTTGACCCTGCTGCACTCCATATGCCAAAGCGTTTCTTTGGTGCTGCAAGAAATATGCGTGAGGGCGGAAGTCTTACCATCCTTGCAACAGCACTTGTTGAGACCGGCTCCAAGATGGATGACGTGGTGTACGAGGAATTCAAGGGAACCGGTAACATGGAAATGGTACTGGACCGCAAGCTTTCCGAGAGAAGGGTATTTCCTGCTATCGATATTCCAAAGTCCGGCACCAGAAGAGAAGATTTACTTTTGACACCGGAAGAGCTGTCTGCCATCAATGTCATGCGTAAGGCTTTAAATGGCATGAAGCCTGAGGAAGCAGTTGAGAAAATTCTGGATATGTTTGTTCGAACCAAGAGTAACCGTGAATTTGTTGACATGGTACAAAAAATCAAGTTTTTCTAGAAAAGAATGACAGGATTGACCAAATCGCAAGTTCCCAAATTGTAAGTTTTTTAAAAAAAGTGTTGCATGCACAAATATTCTGTGCTACACTGTAAAAGCTGTTTGTGAAAAACGATTTATATTTAACATAGAGAGGTGAAAATCATGAAAGAAGGAATCCATCCAAATTACTATCAGGCAACTGTAACCTGCAACTGTGGAAACACATTCGTAACCGGTTCAACAAAAGAAGACATTCACGTTGAAATCTGTTCCAAATGCCATTCATTCTACACAGGCCAGCAGAAATCAGCCAGAGCTGACGGACGTATTGATAAGTTCAATAAGAAATATGGCGTTAAATAAGTTTTGGATTGAAAAGGTTGAGATTTCATATCTCAACCTTATTTTTTACGCGAACAAAGTAAAACATATTTCAACTAATACGTAATTTGCAAAGAGGTTTTTATATGGCAGAGAAAAATTGCAAACGTTACTGTGGAATCGGCGGACAGGCGGTTTTAGAGGGCGTTATGATGAAAAATCAGGAAAAGTACGCGGTAGCTGTACGTAAGCCTGATGGAAAAATTGAAGTTAAAACAGAAGAATATAAGGCGATTGCAGGTGAGCATAAGATTTTGAAGCTGCCCTTTATCAGAGGCATTTTCAATTTCCTGGATTCCCTTGTTTTGGGAACCCGCTGCCTGAACTATTCTGCCTCCTTTTATGAAGATGAGGATAAGGAAGAGACAAAGGCTGATAAAGTAGTAAATAAGATTTCTGACGGAAAGAGTGAAGCGGTATTTTCCTTTTTAACAGTGGCGCTTTCCTTTGTGATTGCCATAGCTGTTTTTATGGTGCTTCCGTATTTTCTGGCAGACTGTCTGAAGACCTATGTTCGAAACGATTCTCTTCTGGCTTTGTTAGAGGGATTGATTCGTATTCTGATTTTCCTGGTATATGTGGTTGCCATTTCTCTCATGAAGGATATCCGCAGAGTTTACATGTATCACGGAGCAGAGCATAAATGCATCAACTGCATTGAGCGCGGCAGAGAATTGAACGTGGAGAATGTGAAAAAATCCTCCAGACTGCACCGCCGCTGTGGAACAAGCTTTTTATTGTTTGTAGTGCTGGTCAGTGTTGTGCTTTTTTTCTTTATTAGAGTGGACAGTCCCGTGCTTCGCGTTGGACTTAGAATATTACTGATTCCGGTGATCGCAGGTATTGCCTATGAAATCATTCGTCTTGCAGGAAAGAGCGAAAATGTACTTGTCAGAATTATTTCTGCACCTGGTATGTTTTTGCAGAAGCTGACTACCAGAGAACCCGATGATGACATGATCGAAGTTGCCATTGCCTCTGTGGAAGCCGTGTTTGACTGGAAAACCTATTTCAAAGAGACCTTTGGCTATGACGTAGATGAAGCTGCGGCAATCCTCGAAAAATCTGAGGAGATTGGAAAAGAGCTTGAGTCCGAAGATGAAGTATAGACAGATTTATGAGGAAGGCGTGGAAACGCTGAAGCAGGCAGGAATAGCAGATGCCGGGCTGGATGCCAGGGTTTTGCTGGAATTCGTCTGTGGAACAGATCGAAATACACTTTTGGCGCATCCTGACCTGGAAGTGCCAGAAGAAAAGCATGATAGTTATGTAAACTATTTGAAAAGGCGTGCAAAACGAATACCATTGCAGCATTTAACAGAAACACAATGCTTTATGGGATTAGATTTTTATGTAAATCAAAATGTGCTGATTCCGCGCCAGGATACGGAAATTCTGGTGGAAGAGGCGATGAAGCATATCCATGATGGCATGCATATTCTTGATATGTGTACCGGTTCCGGCTGCATTTTGATTTCACTTTTGCAATATTCCAATCATTGTGCAGGAGTAGGCGCTGACCTCTCAGACAAAGCGTTAGAGGTTGCGGTAAAGAACGCAGAAGCCATTCTGTCACAAAAAGATATGAAAATCTGTGAAAATGTTTTTTGTTCTGCTTCGGATGAAGTTCATTTTGTACAGAGTAATTTGTTTGAAAATTTTTCATCGGAGAAATTTGATGTGATAGTGAGTAATCCACCTTATATTGCCTCTGAAGTGATTGCCGGATTGGAGCCTGAGGTTGCAGAGCATGAGCCAAGGATGGCACTTGATGGTATGGAGGATGGACTTTTCTTTTATCGGAAAATTGTGGAGAAATCCAGGGAGCATCTTTTTGGCGGTGGAATGCTGTTTTTTGAAATAGGCTATGATCAGGGAGAGGCGGTTTCTTCCTTGATGAGAAAAGCCGGTTTTACTGATGTAGAAGTTAAAAAAGATTATGCGGGTCTGGACCGGGTGGTTTTCGGAACCCTTTTGGAGGAAAAACATGTTTGACAAGCTGGAAGACCTGATTGGTCGCTATGAAGAATTGATGGGACTTTTAAATGAGCCTGATGTGGCCAATGATCCAAAGAGATTTCAGGCACTGATGAAAGAGCAGGCAAATCTTGCTCCAATCGTAGAAGCATATCAGGAATATAAGAAGAGAAAGCAGGATATCGAAGACAGTCTTGCCATGTTAGAGGAAGAATCTGACGAAGACATGCGTGAGATGCTCAAGGAAGAGCTGAACGAGGCCAAGGATTCCGTGGAAAAACTGGAAAACAAGCTGAAAATCTTACTTCTCCCAAAGGATCCTAATGATGACCGCAATGTTATCGTTGAAATCCGTGCCGGCGCCGGTGGTGATGAGGCGGCTTTATTTGCGGCTGAAATTTACCGCATGTATGTACATTTTGCAGAGAGCAGACGCTGGAAGGTTGAAACAGTGGAGTGCGAGGAAATCGGCATCGGTGGCATGAAGAATGTTTCCTTTATGATTACCGGTCAGGGTGCATACTCTGTTATGAAATATGAAAGTGGCGTTCATCGTGTACAGCGTGTCCCGGAGACAGAGTCCGGTGGACGTATTCATACCTCTACCATCACTGTAGCAGTTATACCTGAGGCAGAAGAAGTGGATGTTCAGATTGATGATAAGGATATTCGTATCGATGTTATGCGTGCCTCCGGTAATGGTGGACAGTGTGTCAACACAACAGATTCCGCTGTTCGATTAACTCATTATCCAACTGGAATTGTTGTGTATTCCCAGACGGAAAAATCTCAGCTGCAGAATAAGGGCAAGGCATTTGCCCTGCTCCGTTCCAAGCTGTATGATATCGAGTGCCAGAAAGCGCATGATGCAGAGGCAGAAGCGCGCCGAAGCCAGATTGGAACAGGCGACCGTTCCGAAAAGATTCGCACCTACAACTTCCCACAGGGACGTGTGACGGATCACAGAATCAATTTAACACTCTATAAGCTTGAAAAAATCATGAATGGTGATATTCAGGAAATCATCGACAGCCTGATTGCTGCCGACCAGGCTGCAAAGCTTGCTAAGATGAATGAGAACTAGAACTTAAAACCGGGAATAAAAACCGGAAATGAAAACTGGAAATAAAAACTGTTTTCTGGCATTCCCATCAGTTCGCGTGAACTGATGGGTGTTTTTTTGTTATATAGTAAGGGTCTGATATTGGATGCTTAAGTTGTATATAATGTGTTGCCTGTTGCCTGTTGCCTGTTGCCTGTTGCCTGCTGTCTGCTGCCTGTTGTCTGCTACCTACTACCTGCTGCCTGCGGTGCGTGTGAATCTTGATTGATATTTATGGTTTTAAATGCATGAGTTACTATTTGAATTCTTCTATTTGAATTCTTCTATTTGAATTTTTTCTATTTAAATTTTTGATACAGTCCTCCAATGGTAGTTTTTTCGATATACACAATAATTATTTCTATATCGAAAGAAAAAGTGCAATTTAGGTTACATAACTAAAATTATGCAAACCAAATTTCAATATAGGAAAAAGCTAATTCTATATCGAAGCTTTTTTGAAAAATTTCCTCGATATAGAAAAATAAAAATTGTATATCGAAAATCAGCCCTGAAATAGTGTTATGTAAACCGAAAAGGAGGAATAAATTTTCGATATAGAAATAATCGATTGCCATATTGAAAAGTAAATATCGAAAAGTACATATGGAAAGTACATATCGAAAAGTAAATATCGAAAGTAAATATCAAAAAGTACATATCGAAAGAACATATCAAATGCACACATCGAAAAGTCATGCAGGGAGAATCAGGCTTTAAGAAATGCCTCAATGATGCGCTCAATTTGTGTATAGGTAAGTGGGTGGGATGCTGTTTCAAAGGTGGCAATCAGATTTGAATTCAATAAGATATCATGACTGGAGTACAGGTTCAGCTTATGAAATGTTTTGGCGGCATAGGAGGGCTGATCCATAAGTCCAAAGTGCTCCCAATAGATAATTTGTCCGGTTACAGGATGGAGAATAGTAAAGTCAGGATAAAAAGTACTGTCACCTAGAATTAACTGACACTCATAACGAAAGGGAATTTGGGCAGAAAAGAGGGCAGCATCAATCATATATTCGGATTTGGAACGCAGAGTATTTCCGGAGATCCCGGTATGAATTTTTGACTCGGGGTGAAAAGGATTGGTTTCAAAGGGGGTATTCATCCATTCCTGCCAATTGGGAGGAGAAAGAAGAGGGTTGTCAGAAAGCAGTGAAAAGAGTGGTGATGACTGGTCTAGCAGTGCTTTTGATTTGTCTTTATTTGCTTTCAGACGTTTTACACAGGAAGTGAGTATCTGACACTCTTTTTGCAGATAGTCCAATTTAAGAGTGAAATATTTTTTTAAAGCCAGGTCTTTTATTAATTTGTTGTTTTTGGAGGGAATATAAGTGGATTTGTGTCCATCGGAGAGATAGAAGCGGTGATCGGATTGGTTGTGTGATGAAACTAATTTGCCAGGGGGAAACTGTTCCAGCTGGGCGTAAAGCGCAGCAGCTTCACTGGAAAGAGTGAGGATTTCTTCCTCGATTTTAACAGGGTTCGTAAAAATGACCTCCTTTTATTGTGAAATTAAAGACAGTATATCGAATAAATTTGCGTTTGGCAAGAACAAATTTAATATTGAAAAACAAAGCATTGTACTTCATAATCAAAAGAGTACAAAGAGGAATAAGATAAGAAGCAGGAGTGTAAAATGAAGGAAAACTGTGAATTGTTAGAAAATATGGAAAAGCTACATACAACTGTCATGGGACTGGAAAGGATAAAGAGAAATCTCAAACTTACGACAGAGGATGCTGTGCAGTGGTGCAAGGAGCAGATCATGGACCCGGAGGCAGATATCCGGAGAAGGGGAAAAAACTGGTATGTTGAAAAGGGAGACAATATTTTTACAGTGAATGCCTATAGTTATACGATTATTACAGCACATAAAAAGGCCGGAAAGAAAGGTATCAATGCAGCTGTAAAAGCAAATATTTCGATATTTCTTATGGTGTGCCTGTTTGCACTGTCGGGCTGTGGTCTGAGTGACTTGCTCAGCCAAAATGAAAAAAGTCAGCCAGACGAAATGAAGGAGTTACAGCAGGAGAATCAACCGGAACAGGAGAACCAATCTGAACAGGAGAACCAATCACAGCAGGAGAATCAGCCGGAACAGGAGAACCAATCACAGCAGGAGAAAGCTGTATCCGCCTTTACCTTCGCTGATGTAGCCAATAAGGAATTTTGGTTTGGAAGTGGTGCGGGTGCATGGTGCACAGTTTTACATATTCATGAGGATGGCAGCTTTGATGGACAGTATCACGATTCCGATATGGGCGATACGGGGGAAGATTATCCCAATGGAGTCGAATATTTATGTGATTTCACCGGGCAGTTTGAGAAACCGTCACAGATAAACGAGTATACCTTTGCCACAAGGATAAAAAATATATCTTTAGATAAAAAAGTAAATACAGAGGAAATAAAGGATGGCATCCGATATGTGTACAGCGAACCCTATGGATTGGAAAATGCGGACCGTATTCTGATTTATCTGCCTGAGGCACCGGTTAACGAGCTTCCGGAAGAATACAGGCAATGGACAATTTATGATAATGAAGCAGAGCTGCCGTATTATGGCTTATATAATGAAGCAGCAGGAGAAGGCTTTTCCAGCTATGACAGTGAGGAAAGTACTGCTGGGACTGTCTCTGACAACATTGATATCCATGATGAGCTTGCAGAAATAGAGAAGCAGGAGAAAGAACTGACAGAAAAACTGCAGAAGGAGAACCTTACACAGAGCGAAATGAATGAGATATCCGGCGAGATTTATGAACTGTGGGATCAGGAATTGAATAAAATATGGCAGCAGCTGAAATCGACCAGGGATGAAGTCAGTATGACTACACTTTTAGAAGAACAGAGATCGTGGATCAAATATAAAGAGGATGAAATCTCGAAAGCAGGAGCTGAATATGAAGGCGGAAGCATTCAGCCGCTTATAGAAAACGACAAGGCAGCTGAATTAACAAAGAAGAGAGTATATGAGCTGGCAAGCCAGCTTTAAAGCAGAGGGGGATTAAAATGAGTTTTAGTGAAAGCTTTACCGTTCAGTTTGGAATTCTTTTATTGACAGCACTTCTGATTAGTTCCATTGGATTTTATAAATATGTTTATTTCATTTCTTTGGGATATGGGTATTCCATTGCGGCACTTGGAAGTGCGATGCTTATTCTGTTTCATAGGACTATGAGTATGGGGATGCTGATTCCATGTGCACTGTTCATTATTTATGGGCTGCGGCTGGGGACCTATCTGCTTGTAAGGGAGATAAAAAGTGCCCCTTATCGCGCTACCATGAAGAAGGAAATAAAAGATGGAACAGATATGAAAATGATTGCAAAGCTGAGTATCTGGATAAGCTGTGCATTTCTTTATGTCTGCCAGGTTTCGCCGGTGTTTTTTCATCTCCAGAATGAAAAAGCATTTGGCACATGTGGTGTTATAGGTACTGTAATTATGCTCGCTGGCATAGGACTGGAGTCAGTTGCTGATTTACAGAAATCCAGTGCAAAGAGAAAAAATCCTTCCAGATTTTGCGACAGTGGTGTTTACAAAATAGTGCGCTGTCCGAATTATCTGGGAGAAATACTTTTTTGGACGGGAGTTTTTGTCCAGGGAGTCACTGCTCTGAATGGCGTATGGCAGTGGGCGGCAACTTTGATAGGATATCTTGGCATTGTCTATATTATGTTCGGTGGAGCCAGAAGACTGGAGCTTCGGCAAAATAGAAACTACGGAGAAAATAAGGACTACCAGAGCTATGTGAAAAAGACACCTATTATACTGCCATTTATTCCACTTTACAGTGTGGCAAAGCATAAGTGGCTGTTAGGGTAAAGGAGAAAAAACAGTGGAAAAAATAGTAAACGGAATTCACCATATTTCAATGAAATGTACGAATAAGCCGGAGCTGGATGCATGTATTGCTTTTTATCATGAAATATTAGGCCTCCCAATTGCAAGAGAGTGGGATGGTGGAATCATGTTTGATACTGGCAGCGGTTTGATAGAACTGTTTACCAACGGAGAAATTGAGCTGGAACAGGGTGTAATCAGACATTTTGCGTTGGGAACCAAAGATGTAAACAGATGTGTTGATGCAGTGAAAGAGGCCGGATATGAGGTCTTTGTCGGACCGAAGGATATTGAAATACCATCAGAGCCCCCCTTTCAGGCAAGAATGGCTTTTTGCAGGGGACCACTGGGAGAAGAAATTGAGTTTTTTGAGGAAAAATAAACAGGGAGGCTGAATGAAAGGATTATGAGAAGAGCGGAAAGAGAAATTTCTGATTTTCAGGAAATGCTTCAGGTGTTAAAAGAATGTGACTGCTGTCGCATCGGGCTGATGGATGAACAGGGAGCCTATATTGTTCCAATGAATTTTGGGTATGAGATAAAAGGAGAAAGGCTTTTTCTGTTTTTTCATGGAGCAAAGGAAGGCAAAAAGATTGATTTGATCAGAGCGCAGAAAAGAGCGGGCTTTGAGATGGATTGCAGACATGAACTTATGGAAGGAGCAGTAGCTTGTGCATATTCCTATTTTTATCAGAGTATCATGGGTAATGGCACTGTGGAAATTTTGGAGGACAGAGAGGAAAAGAAGCATGGACTTGGCCTTGTAATGGAACATTATACTCAGAAAAGAGATTGGGAGTTTGTGGAGGCTGCAGTTGACCGTGTGGCAGTATTTAAAATGGAAGTTACCAGCTGGTCCTGTAAACAGCATTGAAACACGGTTGAACAGTAGTAAAATATAAGATAACGTATGTTACAAAAAAGGGGCAAAAAATGATTTATCTATCGCAGTTCCGATTTCCAGATATAGAAAGAGAATACGATTTTATTTTAGGACAGAAAAGAACCTGCTACGATACGGTTTATCCCTTTCAGATTCTTTCAAAACATCAGCTTCGCGTGCTGGACTTTGAACCGGTTACCATTCTTTACGGTGGCAACGGCTCCGGTAAATCCACGGCATTGAATGTTATTGCACAGAAGCTTCAGCTTGAGAGAGATACGCCTTACAACAGATCAAATTTCTTTGAAGATTATCTTTCCATGTGCGACTATAAGTTAAATTTAAAATTAACAAAAGAAAGCAGGATTATCACCAGTGATGATGTGTTTGATTTTATGCTGTCACTGCGCGCGGTGAACGATGGAATTAACTTAAAGAGGGAAGAATTGTTTGAGGAGTATCTGGATGCAAAGTATACAAAATTTCAAATGAAATCCCTGGAGGATTACGAGCATTTGAAGAAGGTGAGTGCTGCAAGAAGCAAAACCTAGTCCAGATTTATCAGAGATAATCTCATGGATAATGTGCGGGAGCATTCCAATGGAGAGAGCGCCTTTCTTTATTTTGCAGATAAGATCAAAGAAAATGGGCTATATCTATTAGACGAGCCGGAGAACAGTCTGTCCCCTGAAAAACAACAGGAGTTATTAAAATTTTTGGAGGACAGTGCCCGCTTTTTTCAGTGTCAGTTTATAATTGCAACCCATTCACCTTTTCTGCTTTCCATGAGTGGAGCCAAAATTTATGATTTGGATGAGGACCCGGTAGACGTAAAGGAATGGACAAGACTTGGCAATGTCCTTGCGTATTATCAGTTCTTTAAAGCGCATGAGAAGGAATTCTGAAAGAGAGCTTTTTGAACTTTTGAAAGAAAACTTGAGAAGACTTCTAAAAAAATATAAAAAATTTTAAAAGATTTTAAAAGATTTCATAAAAAGCTTTGACTTTTATGAGGAAGTGTGTTAGTTTTAAATAGTATTCCACATGAAATAGACCGATAGATATTCTTTCGTACTTTTTTACGGAGGAGGATCTATCGTTTTTTTATGTAATACAAATACTTTAATAGGAGGTACCTAACATGAATACAGGTACAGTAAAATGGTTTAACTCAGAAAAAGGATACGGATTTGTCACAAACGATAACGGTGGAGCAGATGTTTTCGTACATTACTCAGCAATCGTATCCGATGGTTTCAAGAGCCTCAATGAAGGCCAGAAGGTTACTTTTGATATCGAGCAGGATCCTAAGGATTCCAAGAAATTAAGAGCAACAAACGTTTGTGTAGCATAGTCTAAAGACAAACAGAAAAGCAAGAGTCGGTAAGACTAAATTTATCAAGTAATAATCCAGTATAATTTTTTCAGAGAAAAGTATTTTGTCCGATAATTCGTATTTGTATTATTGATAAGTAGAGCTTTAAAAGACAGTGAGATGTTTCACTATGAAAGGTGAAAGGTTTTACTGTCTTTTTTCGTTGTGTTGTAGGCGCTGTTATATTAAAATAGAATGTAATAATCATTTCAATCGGAAATCTGACAAACGGAGGGTACATGCAAATGAAAATACGCAAGCTGTCTATCAGAGCAAAATTATTATGGGGTATCTCGATTATTACGACCATGGTGTGCTGTCTGCTGGGTGCTGCCATTGGGGCACAGGTCAAACAGAATTTTACCAGTCAGCTGATGAAGGAAGCAATAGATATGGCTACTGTTGCAGCCCAAAAGGTAGATGTTTCGGTACTGGAGCAGGTGGAAACCGGAATGGAGGAATCAGATGTTTATCTGCAGTTAACGGATTCCATGCGGGATTTCCTGGTTTCGGATACCATGCAGTATATTTATATTTTGAAGCAGGATGCAGCTGGAAATATTCAATTCTGGGTTGATGCAGATGAGGAGGAACCGGCTGCCATAGGCGAGGAATGTGATTTCTGTGAGGAGATGCAGACTGCCTTTGACGGAGAGGCTGCGGCCGACCGTGCAATCAATACGGATGAATGGGGGAGCTTTCTGTCCGGCTATGCACCAATTGTAGACGAACAGGGTAATGTGATTGCCATTGTGGGAATTGATTGTGATGCCGAGGATATTCATGAATATATGAAAAATATTTATGAAATGATTATCTTTATTGTGGCAGCAGGCGTTTTTGTAAGCTTTTTGGCTAATTGGTTTATCGTTGGCAGAATCACTTCAAACATTCGCAGAATTGTTAAAAAAGTAGATGATGTGGTACATAATGATGGTAATTTGACCGCAAAAATAGATATGAAATCCGGAGATGAAACGGAATTGATTGCAGGACTTATCAATGAATTTCTGGAATTGTTCCGCAGACTGATTGTGGAGCTGAAGGGCAGTGCCAAAACCATAACAGAGTCATCCGCAGACATGGTGGAGCAGGTTTCAAAATCAGATAAACAGATGAATGAGACTGCCTTAAGGCTTCAGAATATGAATGCGTTGATGGAAGAAACCACGGCTTCCATGGAACAGATCAGGGAGGTGGTTGAGCAGGTCAATGAGGCTACCGGCAATATTTCTGCATTTTCAAATGACGGAATCGAATTTTCGGAGGATGTAAAAAAGAGAGCCCGGGGGCTGGAGGATGAATCGCTTAGAATGCGTCAGGTCACGGAAGAGATGGCAGAAAAAATGTCCACGCTCCTTCGGGACAAGATAGAAAAATCTCAGGAAGTCAAGGAAATAGGTCTTTTATCAAAAAATATAATTGACATATCAGAGCAGAGTGATTTGCTTGCGCTCAATGCATCCATTGAAGCCGCCAGAGCAGGAGAAGCAGGAAAAGGATTTGCGGTAGTGGCCGGAGAGATATCCAAGATGGCAAAGGATACCAAAGAGACAGCGGAACGGATTTCCAACATGAGTGCCGTAACCATTGAAGCTGTGGAGGAGCTGGCCCAGGCAGCAATGACGCTGACGGATTTTATTAACAGAGATGTGAACGAGGATTATAACACTTTTGTGGACACAGGGGAACAATACCGAAGTGATGCAGAAAATATTTATGAATTTATGACCAGATTCAATACGCTGGCAGAAGAGCTGCGTGAAAATATGAGTATGGTAAAAGAGAGTGTTGACGGAGTTGAGGCCGGTGTCAGTGACAGTACAGAGGATTTGGGAGAGATTGTTATTTTCACAGAGGAATTGAAGGAAAGCCTGAATCGTGTATATAAGATGACAATTCGCAATGACCTTGCCATGGAAGAGCTGGATTTGTCAGTAAAACAATTTCAGGTATAGGCCTGGTGACAGAGCCTGTACCAGAGAGTTGAAAGGGTGATTGTTACATTACGTATTTTTTGATCGCCTCAAAGCTTTCTTTGCTGATTACATGCTCGATTTTGCAGGCGTCTTTTGCTGCAATTTCTGGAGAAACGCCAATTTTGGTCAGCCATTTGGACAAAAATTCATGTCTTTCATAGATCATATTGGCAATTTCCTTTCCGGCATCGGTCAAATAGATAAAACCGGCATCAGTAACAGTGATATAGTCGTTCTCTCTTAAATTTTTCATTGCAATGCTGATACTGGATTTTTTAAAGCCCAGCTCATTGGCAATATCGACAGAACGAACGACTGGCAGCTGTCTGCTTAATATCAGGATTGTCTCTAAATAATTTTCAACAGATTCATTAATTGTCATAGATGATTTCCCCCTATTGATATCCTGTAGATGGCAAGGATTTTAACAAACTTTTGTTAGTGACATCAAAGCCCTGTTAGTTAAATCAGTATAGCACTAATAGATAATAATGACAAATAGAAAAGTGTAAATAAAAAATAAAAAAGTTATTGACAACTAATGAACGTTAGAATAAACTAACAATATAAAGACAAGAAGGAGGAAAGAAAAATGGGAACAGTCGTTACGTTGTTTATTGTAATTACAATTGTATCTTTCAGTATAAAAAGCATGATTAAATCAAAAAAGGCAGGAAAATCGATCCAGTGTGGGGGAGACTGCAGCCACTGCGGCGGACACTGTCATTGAATTACCGCTGAGTAATGTAATATAGAACATTGTGCAAATTTGTGATATGATAAAAGAAAACGATAAAGGAAACATCCTTTCATGATTAAATATCTGTTTCAGATGAATTATGCCTGTGTTCTCATATGTGTATTTCTGCTGATTTTTCTTATTGTAGATCGATCCTATGAGAAAAAAATAAGATTATTGTTTATCATTGCGATTGCAGCCACTCTGATTTTGACAGCTGCAGACAGTGTTGATTATTATATTGCCCAGGGAACAACGCCCTTTTTCATCAGAAGAGTGACGTCGGCCCTGGGTTATGCGCTTCGTCCGCTGACTATTTTTGCCATTGCATTGGTGGTACGCAGATGGGAAAAACGTACTTATCTTTTGTCACTGCCTTTTCTTTTTAATGCGGCGGTGTCCTTTGCCAGCATATGGACGGGATGGATGTTCTACTTTGACTCGGACAATCAGTTCCACAGGGGAATGTTATGGGTGCTTCCCTTTGTAATCAGTGGCTTTTATCTGATAGCGATGCTCTTTTGGAACGTTAAGGAGTTCAGGCGTAATGGAGTGGGAGAACTGCTGGTCATTATCGCAGTGGTGGTACTGACAACCTTTGCGGTTACGCTGGAGATTCTCAAGGTAAAGTTCCTTTTGAATCCTACCATTGCAGCCGGTCTTTCCGCGTATTATCTTTTTTTGCATGTTCAGATTTATAAAAGAGATCCGCTGACCAATCTGCTGAACCGACGCAATTTTTATCTGGATGCGAAGGAGTACAGCAATGTGTTTATGACAGTGGTATCTGTGGACATTAATAATTTAAAGAAAATTAATGACTCTGAGGGACATGATGCAGGGGATCAGGCGATTATGAGCGTGGCGCAGGCCTTTTATACAGCGCAGTCAGCCGGGTTCTATGCATACCGAACCGGAGGAGATGAGTTCATGATTCTCGCCAAAAAGAAGACGGAGGAAGAGACTGGTGTGATGCTTCAAAAAATGAACAGATATTTGGAGAGGACCCCCTACAGTATTTCAATTGGAATGGCGGTCTTTGAACCGGGAATGGACTTCTCACAGGTTTGCAAGAGGGCGGATGATCAAATGTATGAGAATAAGCGTCAGTCCAGGCTGGGAAGAGAATAGACAGCAATGTCACGCACGCTTCACGTGCAGTACAGGGTAAAATTATGGAACGGTCATTTGACCGTTCTTTTTTTGCAGCTTAGGGCCTGGAAAATACCACTTGACTGAAAGAGATTGCACTCCCTTCTGAAAATACATATAGTAGCATCAGAAAAGGAGGAGAGAGATGGAAGCAATTATCAGGGTGGAAAATTTAAAGAAGTATTACAGCGAGGTGCGGGCTGTGGACGATATTTCCTTTGAGGTAGAAGGGGGAGAGCTGTTTGGCTTTCTGGGAGTAAACGGAGCAGGAAAATCCACAACAATAAATATGCTCTGCACACTCTTAAAGCCCACATCCGGGAAGACCAGCATTGCGGGATATGAGCTGGGAAAAGAGGATGAAAAAATAAAGCATGAAATTGGGGTGGTGTATCAGAACAATTGTCTGGACCCGCTTTTGACGGTCAAAGAAAATCTGATGCTGCGAAGTGCACTCTATGAACGAAGAGGAGCAAGGAACAGGGAAAAAATGATGGAGCTGTCAGAAATTCTTGATTTGGGTGCGGTATTAAACCGTTCCTACGGAAAGCTGTCCGGGGGACAGAAAAGAAGATGCGAGATAGCAAGAGCACTCATGCATACACCGAAGCTGCTTTTCCTTGATGAACCTACAACGGGCCTTGATCCGGCGAACAGACAGAGTGTCTGGGATGCGGTCCGTACGCTTCAAAAGGAGATGAAGATGACTGTTTTTCTCACAACACATTATATGGAGGAGGCTGCGAAGGCCGGACATATTGGTATTATGAATAAGGGAAAGCTGATTCAGCTCGATACACCCTTTGCACTGAAGGAGAAGTTCGCAAAGGACAGACTGCGTCTGATTGTAAAGGAGCAGGGCAGGGAAGCAGTGGAGCGAATGCTTGACTGGCAGGGGACTGCTTATAAAACAAAGGAGGACAGCGTAATGATTTCACTGCCTTCTACCATGGACGCTTATCCAATTCTTCAGGCTGCAAAGGAGTGCATCAGGGGATTTGAGGTGATTCAGGGAACGATGGATGATGTGTTTTTGGAGATTACGGAGGAGAAGGAATATGTATAAGATCTGGAATTTGACAAAGAGAAACTGTCTGGTGTTTTTAAGAGACAGAGGTGCTGTTTTTTTCTCACTGCTGTCCATGCTTGTGGTACTGGCATTGATGGGGATATTTTTGGGCGATATCAATGTAGAAGCGGCTGTAGAGCTTGCAAAGCAGTACGGTGGAGAGAGAAATGAGACAACAGATCTTGCCAATGCTACCCAGCTGAATCAATACTGGACACTGGCAGGAATTCTGGTAGTGAATGCAGTCACGGTCACACTGACGGTGATTGGAGGAATGGTAAGCGACGCAGCGGGAAACAGACTGGCAGATTTTTATGTGGCACCGGTGAAAAAAGGTGCAGTGGGGATTTCCTACATTTTGGCAGCGACTTTGATTGGGACAATGTTCTGTCTTCTGACTTTGGGCATATATATGGGTTATATTATAATAAGTGGTGGACAGATATTGACAGCAGCAGCTGTTTTAAAGCTGACAGCCTATATCCTGTTGAACGTCTTTGTCTTTTCGGTTGTTATGTATATGCTGGCGCTTTTTGTCAAAAGTCAGAATGCCTGGTCGGGACTTGCAACCATTTTTGGAACACTGGTCGGATTTCTCGGAGCAATTTACCTTCCCATGGGCTCCCTGCCTGATGGAGTGGCAACTGTTTTGAAATATCTTCCGGTTCTTCACGGAGGTGCACTGATGCGTCAGGTTTGCTGCAGGGATATTCTGGCAAAGACGTTTGCGGGGGTCCCGGCGGAAGTGATTGATGTATATAAGGAGAGGATGGGAATCACCATCTCTTACAACGAACAGGTCACGTCTTCTGTATTTCAGGTACTTTTTTTGGCAGGATGTGGTATGATTGCATTGATAACAGCTTTAATTTTGAACAGATATCACAGGGCAAGTGACCGATGAGAAATCATGGAACAGCGATTCCCGGGAAAAGCTGATAATGAGGGTGGAGTATGAAAATTACAATTATTGAGCCTGCACAGGGAGAAGAAGAGGAACTGATTATCAAGGCGGCAAATCTGGATGAACAGACGCTGCGCCTGATTAACAGCATGAAAAACCGTTCCAGGAAGATGAATGCCTATCTGGAGGGGAAGATTTTCTTTATTGCGCCGGAAGAAATTTTTTATTTTGAAGCGGTAGATCAAAAGGTGTTCGCCTACTGCAAAAGTGAAGTGTATGAGGTGAAAAGCAAGCTTTATGAACTGGAGGAGGAGCTTTCCTCCTGGAATTTTATCAGGACGGGAAAATCAGTTATTCTGAATCTGAACCGGATTAAGAGACTGAGCCCGGCCTTTAGCGGAAGGCTGGAGGCACTCCTGCAGAACGGAGAGAAAATTATCATCTCCAGACAGTATGTTGCATTGCTGAAAGAACGATTGGGATTATAGGAGGACACGAGATGGATTGGAATGTAAGATTGGCCGGAGCAATCAGTATTTTTACTAAGGTTACGACTGCAGTTTCAGTTGTGGCAGCCTGCTTTATCATGTTTTTCTGGGGAAAGGATGCAGAAATCGGTGTGGAAATTCTGTGGCAGATTCTGGGGGTGTCGGCGCTGTGCACAATTGCAAGCTTCATTTTGCCCTGGGATGATGAGACCAGCCGTATTTCAAAAAAGGAAATGTTAATCCGGATGATTCTCTGCTTTTGCAGCATCAATGCTATTGTGCTGCTCTGCGGAGCGTGGTTTGAATGGTTTGATTTTGGAAACTGGAAAATGGTTGTGGGCATGGAAGTTGGTATCGCAGCAGTCTTTGCGCTGATTACCTCAGTGGGATATCTGGTGCAGGGAAGGGAAACAGAACGGATGAATCAGAAGCTCTCTTCTCTTTATCATGGAAAGGATGAAGAATAGCTGTTTTCCATGTAATTTTCACTAAAAAAACTAAAAAGAAAAAAGTATATAGGATAAATGTACCAATTTTCTTCCTTTTGTGCTATGATGAAAACAATATGTTTTTTATATAAAAATCAAATTGGGAGGAACTTGGGAATATGGAAGAAACAATCCGGAAAAAAGATAAACCTCTGCTGTTAGTAGTGGATGATGCAGACTTTGAAAGAGATATGCTCAGAGAACTTCTTCAAAATGAATATACAATTCTTGAGGCTGCCGATGGAAATGAATGTATTAAACTGGTGGAGGAATATAAAAGTGCGATTGATGTCATTCTGCTGGATTTGATGATGCCTGTCATGAATGGATTTGAGGTATTACATAAAAGAGCACAGGAAAACTGGTTTCAGGACATTCCGGTGATTGTCTTAACGGCCAGCGAGGACAGTGATGACCAGGTGAAGTCTTTTGAAATGGGAGCCAATGACTATATTTTAAAGCCGATTGTCATCGGAGTTGCCAGGGCGAGACTGAAAAATGTGCTGGAATCCCAAAAGAGAATCCAGATGCTTAAGGATGATAAGGACGCCTATAAGCTTCGGGCTCAGATGGATCAGATGACAGGACTGTATAATAAGATGACAATTCAGTCCATGATTGATAACAGCCTGAAAAACCGCGGAGACGGATATAATGCACTGCTGGCTGTGGATATCGATAATTTTAAACGTGTCAATGACAGAGAAGGCCATCAAAACGGAGATGAAATTTTAAAATATGTAGCGAATCAGATTAAATCCTCCTGCAGGCAGAATGATTTGATTGGAAGAATAGGCGGGGATGAATTTGTAATCTGTATGGAGAATCTGCCCACGATGTCCATGGCCAGAAGCAAGGCGCAGGAAATTCTGCATAAGATTAAGTCCGGAAACGACATTTCAGGAATTGGAACAGTATCAGCCAGCATAGGTCTGGCATTTTCGGACAGCAATGTCAAGGATTATAACAGCCTGTTTCAGAGAGCAGATCAGGCACTGCAGTATTCCAAAAACAACGGAAAGGGTATTATGTCTGAATTTGGGCGTGAAATGAGAGAGGTTGCTGTGGATCGCAGGAAGGTTGTGATTCTGATCAGCACAAACCGCAACGTTTGTACGACCATCGAGGAAATACTGGAGGATAAGGTAAGACTGGTGACGATAGATGAGGTGTCACAGCTGAACCGTGCACTTTTAAAGGGCGCCGGAATGACAGGATTGATTTATGTGGATGTATCTGCCAAGGAGGAGAATGACCGCATGGTATGGGAGGAAGTGTCCCAGATTCGGGAAATCTCCATTATCCCGGTTATCGCTGTCTGCAAGGAGGGAAGCGGCAGCCAGTACAGGAGAGCTTTGGAATATGACTTTGTGAGAGAGATTCTTTCTGCCCCTCTTGAGAAGGAGCAGACCACCAGAAGAACGAAGCATTACCTGGAATTTTAGGAAATTTATGCAAAAGTGGAAATTCCTATTGTCAAAAGTCGACAAAAAGTGTAAAAATTTTTACTAGAAGAGTATAAAGTTATAAAGCGTCAGATCCGATATAATTAGTACTTAAGTATGATACAATTACAAGGAGGCAGTAAAAAGCAGAAGTTATTCGATTTGAAGAAGAAAATGAAAAAGGCAGACAACAAAGGTTTTACATTGGTTGAGATTATCGTAGTATTGGTTATCCTGGCGATCTTAATGGCAGCACTTGTTCCATCCATGATTGGTTTTGTCAAGGAAGCTCAGGGCAAGGCTTATGTTACAGAGGCGAGAAGTGCGTATGTTGCATTACAGTCCAAGGTTACAGAGGAGTATGCAATGAACAATAGCTTTAGTGACACAGGAAAATATGCAGGTGATATTTCAGGCGGCAGCCTTGCAAATATTATGGAAGGCTCCTTCACAAGCGGTGCAAAGGTTTCTTACAGCTTAAGTGGTTCCAAGGTTACTTCCATGGTATATACTGTAAACGGCAAGACAATTACAATTGAACCAGGCAAACCGGCTCAGATAAAATAATTTTTATTGGTGCAATAGGAAATAAAAGAATAAAAAGCAATGTAGGGTGTTGGGGATCACAAAACGATTTGTGGCTCCAACACCTTGTTTGCTTATATTTATAGCGCTTGCGTTGAGCATGCGGATCATTTTTGGCTGTTAAAGGAGAGATAGAAAATCATGCCACTTTACAAGTACACGGCAAAGGATTTGAATGGAAAAACTTCATCGGGAAGCATGGAGGCAGTAGACGAAAAGCTTGTCTACTCTACTTTGCGTGACAATGGAATGTATGTAATCCAGATGAAGGAACTGGAGGACAGTGTTTCCAGTAAACCGATGAAATCAAAGAGTCTTGCTGATTTTGCCAATCAGCTCGGGACTATGCTTTCGGCAGGTATTTCTCTTTCCAGAACACTGAGTATCATTGCCCAGCGTACGGATGATGCAAAATTAAAGGATATATATATTAAATTATATACCTCTGTCCAGCAGGGTATTTTGCTGTCAGACGCCATGGAGAGACAGGGAAATGTTTTTCCGGTACTGATGGTCAACATGGTTCGGGCCGGTGAGAGCAGCGGTAAGATGGATGAAATTGCCATGAAGATGGCAACACATTATGAGAAGGATAACAGACTGCAGTCAAAAATCAAGAGTGCAATGGCGTACCCAATGTTTCTTTTGTGTCTGGTTGTCGTAGTAATTATGGTGATTTTTACGGTCATTCTGCCGCAGCTGTTTAAAATCTTTGATGGCATGGAGCTCCCGACAGTGACCAGAATCATTATGGCATTCAGTAACTTTTTACAGGAGCACTTTGTTTTGACACTGATACTGATGGCACTTATTGTCTGTATCATTATGCTGCTGGTTCGCACTAAGCCGGTTCGGTATTTTATGGATAAGTGTAAAATGAAAATTCCTGTTCTTGCACCGATCTTTAAGACCATTTATACAGCCCGCTTTGCAAGGGGACTGAGTTCTCTGTATTCCAGCGGTCTTTCCATGATTCAGTCTCTTCAGATTTGTAAGGGACTGATAGGAAATGCATATATGGAAGAACAGTTTGAAGAAATGATTCAGGATGTTAAAAATGGTGTACCTCTTTCCAAGGCCATGAATAAGACGAGGGGATGGGATACCAAGCTGATAGCCAGTATCTATGTTGGTGAGGAGTCAGGCAGAATCAATGAAATACTTGAGACCCTGGCCGATTCCTTTGATTATGAGGCAGAGCAGGCGACGCAGCGGCTGATTACCATTGCTGAGCCGGTCATGATTGTAATCATGGCAGTGATTGTCGGTGCGGTTGTTCTTTCTGTAATGCTGCCAATGATGCAGTATTATCAGAATATTTCCGCATAAGCCGGAAAATGGATTTTTCATATCAGATAGGAGAAAAACATGAAGTTATCAGTTTATATTTCGCAAACATATATTGAATATGTGTTGGGCGAAGCGAGCGGAAAAAACGTGAAGGTGACCAAGGCCGGACGTGTGGAGCTGGATGAGGTTTCGCTGCAGTGCGGAGAGAATATGCAGGATGAAAATGTTCTGAAGGAGAACCTGGAAAAGCTTAAGACGGAGGTCTCTGTTATTCCCAGGAATGTGGAAGTACTTCTGGCTGCGTCCATGGTATTTACCAAGCTTGTTGAGGTTCCTTTTCTTCCTCAGGATAAGCTGCTTGAAATCACCAAATCTGAAATGCAGGAATTCGTTGATGCCAAAAAGGAATATGTATATGACTACGGCGTCCTGTTGAACAGGGTGGAGGGCAAAAAAGCCGGTCTGCTCAACTGCGTTGCCATGGAACGTCAGATGCTTGATAAATATACGGCAATATTTCAGGAGTGCCACATTCCTGTGAACAGTCTTGATATTTCCATCAGTGCACAGGTTCAGATGACCAGACGTATTCTGCCGGATAATGGGCACACCTATATTTTAGGTATTATGGACGGGTTTACCATGTTCACTTCCCTCTATGTAAAGGGAAAGCTTGCCTATACCAATTCGGCACGTGTATCGATCAGGGAGAATCTTGGAATTATCACAGAGCTGATTCGTGTGTTGTCCTCCTTTATTCAGTTTAACAAATCTCAGAGAAATGACACAGATGTTGAAAAAATATATCTGGTTGGTTTACATGAGAATGAGAGAGAATTTTGTCATAATATTCAGAATGCGTTAGCAATTGAGACTACTTTGTTACCGGAATACCCATTTGTTTCAAACGCAACGGGAAAAGAGTTCTCTACGCAGGAGTTCTTTTATACAACAGGTAATTTATTTAGAAAGTAGGTGGAGATTGTGCAGTCTTTAAAGACAAAAGAAATCAACTTTATAGCGGCTGGGAAAAGAAAAGAAAAGAAGCGGGAGAACAAAAAGACCGGAAAAATTATTATGATTGCAGCTCCTGTCATTCTGTTTGCAGGTGTTGTTATTGCAGTCTTCTATCTCTATACGGGAACGAGAGTTTATGAGCAGGGAACAGCTATGGAGCTGGCGTTGATGAATGACCCGGCGATAGCGGAGAAAAAGCAGAAGGCGGATGAGCTGACTGCTGAAATTGCCAGACTTACCAGAGAGAAAAGCATCATAGATCAGACCAATGAACAGTTGGACTCCATGACTGAAATTGACCGTGCAGCAATCGAAGCCGTTCTTTCCTGCAGAGGTGAGGATGTTACCATTACAGATATCAGCTATGATGGGGGCGTTGTCACTGTTTCTGGACACGGTCTGGATTATTCTATTCCGGCCAAATTTGCACAGAGACTGGAAAGCACCAGAAGCTTTGCCTTTATTGTTTATAATGGATATGCCCTGGAGAGTGAAGACGCATATGGTTTTACAATTCAGGCATCATTAAACGAAATGGAGGCTGCCGATAATGAATAATAAGCTTTCAAAAAGAGAAAAAATTATGGTTTACATTATGATTCTTGTTGTAATTGGAGGTGTTGGTTTTATTTTAATCAAGCCCCTGATTGAGAAATATAATGCTGCAAAAACCACCTATGAGGACACTAAATTTGAGAGACAGACTCAGGAGCTTGATGTGAAGGATACCACCATTCTTGAGGAAGATGTGAAGTCGCTGCAGGATTATTGTGGAAATAATTCCATTGCTCTTGGAGAGCCGGTTTCTGCATCCTATATGGAGCAGGATGTGTTGAAATATGCAACAGACTGCAATTTATTAGTGAACAGTACCTCGATTACATCTGCCTATGACCCATATCAGGAAATGAGCGCATCAGGTGAGGATACCTTAACAGAAGCAGAAGGCAGTGAGAATACCTCAGAGCAGACTGCGGGCCAGATATCAGATGAGACGGCAGATCAAGGTGCAGATGGCACAGATCAGAATGCTGGGATGACTCTGGTTGGAGAAGAGGGAGACACGATTGACAGCTATGCAGAGGAATCGGCAGCCCAAACGGAAGAGAGCGTGTCAGACACATCGGAGGATGGCAGTCAGGGACCGTTATTTTCCACTTCTAATCTGATATTGGAGCTGAAGGGAACCTATGGAAATTTTTGTGATTTTCTGGACGCTGCCGCCAACGAGAAAAGCATGAGTATCAACAGCTTTTCCGTCTATAACGAAAGCGGTGAGGTTGTTTACCAGATGGATGGCGAGGAAAGCTACACCTATTATGTATCAGTTAATTACTATATGAAGAATCAATAAAGAAAAATCGGCACAAAGAGTGGTGTGAAGATGAACAGTCAGGAGAGCAGAAAAAGTAAAAAGAATAGTGGGTCCGCCTTGATTTGGGCATTGATGCTGCTTGTTGTTGCTGCAGTGATGCTTGCCTGTATTCTTCCGCTGGCTGCGGCCAGTATCACAAACAGTCAGCAGAGCAATTATAAACAGCAGGCATATTATACGGCGAAATCTGTTACGGATATGCTGGTTGAGTATATAGTCAGCGATGCGGTGGAGAGAACAGACCGTCCGCTTGCTTCACAGCCTGTCGGTTATCAGATTTTAACCAAGGCAAAGGCTTCAGATGAGGATGACGGCTATGATTATCTGGTCAAGGGACTGGGGGACATGGGAAGCTGTAAGGCAAATGTGCGTTACGCGGGAGGAAAGCTCTATGTTAAATCGACCGCTGCATATGGAGAGGAGCAGGTGAGTCTTACTGCTGTTTTGGAGCAGGGAAATGGCATCGGTTCCTTTGACATTGCAAGCTCCTATGTGACAGGAGTTTATGAAGGGATTCGTGCAGCCTCCATCACACAGACAGAGGGCAGCACAGCTGCCATCAAAATGAATAAGGGCAATATTCTGCTGACAGGCCTTAAGGACCCATCCAAAGAAGAAAGCACGTGGCCGGTTTCCAATGTTATTGTGGAAAGTATTCCGCTTACATCTGATAAAACAGATAAAACTCCGAAGCTTTATACCCTTCAGGACATTGTGAATCATAATGCGATTTCAACGGTGGATTCAGAATATGCTGTGCGTGGAATTCTGGCAGGAAAAAATACAGAGACAGACGGAAATATTATTTTAGATAATCCTGACAATATTTTTGAAATATGCAGCAATGATTATGTGGCTGAAAAAAAGAATAATTATGTTTTTTATACGGCCGGAACGGTACATCTGAAAGGACAGATTGACTTACAAAAGCCGGATGCAAGTAATAATCCTGGTTACAGCATCACCAGTGGAAAATTGATTTTGGAGGGAACCAATGTAGATCCTTCTAAAAATATCGGTATGCTTAAGGGCAACGGAACCCATGGCGGAATCTATCTGGAAGGTACTACAATTTATGCGGATCAGGGTCTGAAGCTTGACAATGTAAAGCTGGAGGGAACCCAGCAAAGAGGAAACTCCAACGGAGGTATCTATTGTGATGGTCCGGTATTTCTTTCAAACAGGCAGGGTGGCGTGTCCGTATCCAGCACAAATACTTCAACGGATGCACTGGTAAACGGTTCGTACGTGGAAATTAAGAGCACAACACTGCCAACCTCGGAGAATGAAGAATTAGATAACAATCGTATTTATATTAATGGACGCATCAGTTCCTATAATTTTGGAGATGAAAACTGCAGGGCAGCCGGTTCTGACGCTGAGGCCAATACCAAAATCCATCAACGCTTTGCAGATGCCATTGAAAGTGAGGAGTCTCCGGAGTATCAGGCACTGGTTGCAGAATATCAGGCAGATATGGCAAAGGTGGCAGCAGGGACTGACCCCAATGCCTATGCCGATGAATCAATGCTTTGGAATCTGAAGAAGTATTTCAAGGGTGATATTGTGTTAGACGCTTCAAAAGCGTATGACGAGGCGGGAAACGAAATCCCGGGAAGACTGCCATCCATGATTACTGTTGAACAGACGCTCTTTTCCATGGGAGACATTACAATCAGTGGAAATGTAACCTTAAATGGTGATATTCGCTGTGGAGGAACCCTTACCTTAAATGGTGGTGTTCATGTCAAGGGAAGTGTTTCAGCGACGAATGTGATTATCAATGACTGGCAAAATGCACCGGTCGTCATCGATGGAACAAGGACTGGAGGATATTCTGAGGGAAGCAATACACCAATTATGAAGATTGGTGAAGCACTGGAGTATTTCCAATATAAAACCTGGGACGATTATGAAGAGATTATCAGTGCCAATGATATGGAAAAACCATTAGTCAGTGGCAATGATATGGAGAAGAGACCGGCAAATGTGAAGGAAAACGGACCTGTCAATATTCTGACACATTCAGAGGATAACGGCTGTTTTTATCTTACCATGGAAGGAACAAAGTTTAATCCCATTGTAAGAAACACCTGTACGTTGAATGTGACCCTAAGTGACCGGTTAAGCAGTATTTATGAAGAGACAGCGTCCCTTTATCAGCTTAATATTGGAGATTATGGGACACCTGAGATGCTGGATGTGACCAGAATCAGCAACCGTACGCTGAAAATTGATGACAGAACCGGGGATAACAGCGTCAAGGCCAGCAATTTTTATCAGATTCCGTATGATCTGAATTTGAAGGAAGTGAATCTGCAGAGCTACAGCGATACCTATTTCATTATTCCTGCAGATAAGGAAGTTAAGATAGATGAAGTGACAACGGACAGCTATTTTCCAAATCTGATTTTTATTCTGGAGGATGGAGCCAGACTGATTTTGAACGAGAGTGGTGTGGATACCTCTGTGAATGTTCACGTATTCAGTAAGACAAAGGATAATGGCTCAAAATTGATTTTGGGAGAGCATACAACGTATTACGGATCAATAGATGTTGATTTACTGGAGGTTGGCGACAATCTGGTATATCAGTATCAGGAGATGAACGATCTTGCAGGCGGCTTTCGCGAGGGAAGTGACGGCTGGCGGGTTGTTCAGTATTTGAGAGAGGCAAAATAGTGAGTGCTATGAAACATGATCAAAGAGGCATGACTCTGGTGGAAACCATGGCTGCATGTGTGATTCTGACGATTCTTATGACCATATTGATTCAGGGCGTTTTGGCAGCATCAGACTGGTTTGCAGAGAGCAGCAGAATAAAAGACAATGGTGAGACCGTTGCAAACAGTATGGAGGGGCAGGAAAATTCCAAGGTATCTGCGTCCTCAAAAGCAAAGGGGTATGAATTGAACGGAAGCGATGGTGCATTGAAGCTTCCCGGAGATAATAATACAGAGACGACATATTCCTATTCTGATACCAGTTTTATTACTATTTCTACAGAGGTAGCTGATTATGTGGCAACCGGAGCGGATTCTGTCTATGACCCAACCAGGGAGGATGCAGCAGAAATTGCAAAGACGATTCAGGACATTGTGGATCAGATTAATGCAGGAACCTTTAAGGGACAAAAGCCTCAGAACAATCAAAAATGGCAGAATGAAATTAGAAAGAATCTGGAGGATGGCTGGCCGACGCTCAGTGATGCCTTTAAAAAGAAATATCATCTTGATGCCTCAGGTGGAATTATGAACAGTCTTTCCATCAGGGCCTATCTGGTTGGCTCAACAGCAAGCAGTGTTGATTTTATATATTACGTATGTAATGATACCGGAGTCGCAAGGACAGACAGACCTTTTTTAATTTATGATCCGGCGGCGCGTGTCTGGCTTCGCTGCCCGAAGAAGGGCAAAGGAGACAATTTTAATGATTATGTCAGCTTTGATTTGTCGACAAATCAGATTTCCAGCGTGGGTAATTACAGTTATTTTGAAGAGGATGGATATATATATCTGCATGAAGACCCGGTGGAATCGGTTGAGAGCCGGTCAATTTCCTACTCTTCCAGCACGGAGCTTTTGAATTTTATCCGTACAGAGGGAAATGGCTGGGAAGTACTGTGGCCCGCAGAATAAGAAAAACAGAGAGGAGTGAGAACGTGATGAACCGGAGACAGGCAAAATTAAAAAAAAGCCAGTTTCAGCCTTTAAATAATAAGGGTATGACATTGGTGGAGCTTTTGACAGCTCTGGTTATTGTATCCATTCTTATGGTTGTCATGGGATACATCTTTTTCTCCTCCATGAACTATATGACCTATTTTGGCGGCAAAAGAAATATTAAGCAGATGACAGATTCAATCATGGACTATTGTAAAACGAGTCTCACAACCGCAACCTCCATCTGTATCAGGGATGAGGAGATTACGCCTGAGGGCTGGGATGAAGATGACACGGATTATATCTGTTTTAAGAATTCTGCAGATGGTGGAATGGTACATACCAAAACAATCAGCGATTTTTATGGAAAATCTGAATATGATGGTGGAAAACTGGTTGCGACAATTCAATATAACAATTCCGTGAGACCGGATACGGAAACCGGTGATACCAGGAGAACGGTCACTATTTCCTTTAAATTTTTTGATCAGGACGGAGCACTTGTATATAAAAGAACCAGAGATTTGGATATCATCAATCTGAGCAACAGACAGAAGGATATCACAGGAGAAATTAATCATACACAGCTGCAGCAGGAAACAGCAGTATCCAATCAGGACAAGGATATCTATGTGTATTTTACCAAAAAGCAGTTTAGTGAATTTAAAGAGCGTGATATCTGTACGATTTTTGAAGATATTTTCAAGCAGTTTACCAAGGATGACAAAGATTTTTATAAAAATGGAACTCTAGTTAACAAGTATATTGATATCAACGGAAACGGAGTCAGACAAAAAACAAATGTTGGACCGGTCTGCAATGCTCATGGACAGATTATGTGGCAGTTTCGTGCAATGCCCAATAATGTGGAGGATTACCAGGACTGGTTTGGTGATTGGAATACCGGATCAGGAACAGATTTGAAAAACCAAAGCCTTTTGACCATGGACAGCAAACGGCTGGCTGACTGGGGAATTCCATCTTTAAATGGAAAGAGTATTACTTCCCAGACGTTTTATATGGTTCCCTACATGTATGTAAATAATACGGAAAAGCTGGACATTATCTATTATGTCTATACCACCTACTATTTTGACAATATTCTGGCGGGTAATCCAAGGAGAACACAGCTGATTTATAATAATGAGGAGGATGAATGGTATTATCTTCCTGTTGGAACCTCCAATGCAAATATTACCCACATTTATATGAGTGACCATGAGGACAAAAGTAAAGAGGTCAATGCCTTTCCTGTTGATGCGGGAACAGTTGTAACATACAGGGTTAAGGTTGGTGAGGTAGAAAGAACCTACACCATGACCATTGATTCTTCCTATCAGATCAAAATGTTTTTTAAGAAGTATGGAAAGAAATTGTAATTTCATTGATAGATTATGTAAACTTACACAAGGAGAGAGACTATGCAAAAAAATATGCCAATTGGTGAAATCTTAAAGGAAGATGGATATATCACCCAGGAACAGTTAAATCAGGTATTGGATTTTCAGAAGCAGTCTCAGACCAAGAAGCGTGTCGGTGACCTTTTGATCGAACTGGGATATATTACAGAGCAGCAGAAGCTGGAGGCTCTTAGTAAGCGCTTAAATTATCCCTTAATTAAACTGGTATCCTATGAGGTACAGAAGGAAGCTGTTGAGAAAATACCAAAGACCATCGCAGTAAAATATTCTGCAATTGCTGTGGCAATGAGTGGAACGACCATTACAGTTGCGCTAAATGATCCTCTGGATTTCAAGGCGATTTCAGATCTGGAACAGGCAGCAGGTACATCAGTTGACGTTGTGCTGGCTCTCCAGAGTGAAATAAAGAATGCCATTGATTATTACTATTCTGAAATTGATGCCAAGATGGCAGCCATGGATGTAAATGAGGCATTTGATGCAGACGGAGACACACCGTTCTTCCAGGATGAATTTGCAGGAGATGAAAATTCAGATGTACCGGTTGTACGTTTGTTAAATTCTCTTTTAATAAAAGGCTATAATGCCAATGTCTCTGATATTCATATTGAACCCTTTGAAAAGGAGACCAGCATTCGTATGAGAACGGATGGTATGCTGCTGCATTATCTGACAATAACACCTGCTATTCATCAGGCACTGGTTGCCAGGACCAAGATTTTATCTCATTTGGATATCGCAGAAAAGCGTGTACCTCAGGATGGACATTTTAAGGCTGTATTAGAGGGCGTGGAAATGAATATCCGTGTATCTGTTATCCCAACTGTATATGGTGAGAAGATTGTCATGCGTTATCTGAATTCCAATACGGCCATGGATCAGGCAGGTACCTTTGGAATGAATCCGGAGAACTATGAGATTTTTATGCGTATTATGCAGAATCCAAATGGTATTATTTATATAACAGGGCCTACCGGAAGTGGTAAAACAACCACTCTTTACATGGCATTGGAGTATTTTGCACAGAAGCCGGTCAATATTTCCACAATCGAAGATCCTGTTGAGCGTAATCTTCCAAAGATAAATCAGATGCAGGTAAATAACGTGGCCGGCCTTACCTTCGGAACCGGTTTAAGAGCCCTGCTTCGTCAGGACCCGGATATTATCATGATTGGTGAGACCCGTGATAATGAGACGGCCATGATTTCTGCCAGAGCGGCGGTAACAGGTCATCTGGTACTTTCGACTTTACATACCAATGATGCAATTTCTACCATTGTTCGTCTGCGTGACATGGGCGTGGAAAACTATCTGATTGCCGGTTCTCTGGTTGGTGTTGTGGCACAGCGTCTTGCCAGAAAAATCTGTCTAAACTGCTGTGAAGCCTATATGCCGGACAGTGATGAAATACATGCTCTTGGGATGGAGGGGAAGCCAGTGGGATTCCTCAAAAAGGGTGCCGGCTGCCATATGTGCAACCATACAGGCTACAAGGGACGTATTGCAATTCATGAGGTCATTGAAATTGATCCGGTTGTACGAAAAATGATTACGGACAGCAAGCCGATTGAAAGCATTTATCAGTATATGGAGGATGTCAAAAAGATGCGGACTCTGAAAATGGTTATGAGAGATCTGGTTCTGGATGGACAAACGACAGTTGAAGAATATACAAGACTTACCTATAATGTATAATAAATTCAAAGGATAAGGAGAGGGAAGAAAGAGATGTTTTATTCAACAGTATTTTCACTATTGCCGCCAATCATTGCGATTGTTCTGGCACTCATTACAAAAGAGGTTTACATGTCACTGTTTGCAGGTATTTTAACCGGCGCATTGCTGTATTCTGAATTCAATTTGGAAACAATGATTAACACGTTATTTTTCAATGAGGATGGCGGAATGGTATTCAAGCTGGCGGACAGCTGGAATGTGGGGATTCTGATTTTCCTGGTTATGCTTGGTATCATGGTTGCACTTCTAAATAATGCAGGCGGTTCCGCAGCCTTCGGTAAATGGGCATCCAAACATGTAAAAACAAGAATTGGAGCACAGCTGTCCGTTATGGTTTTAGGTGTTCTGATTTTCGTAGATGACTACTTTAACTGCCTGACAGTCGGAAGTGTTATGAGACCAGTGACAGACAGACATAAAGTGTCCAGAGCAAAGCTGTCCTATCTGATTGATGCAACAGCGGCACCGGTATGTATCATTGCTCCAATCAGCTCCTGGGCAGCGGCAGTTACTTCTTCTGTACCGGAGGATTCCGGCATTAATGGATTTGCTGTTTTCCTTCAGACGATTCCATTTAACCTGTATGCGATTTTAACATTATTCATGATTGTTTTTGTTACAGTTCTCCGTATGGATTTTGGTCCTATGAAAAAACATGAAATGAATGCAATTAAGGGTGATTTATTTACAACACCGGGAAGACCCTATGATGAATCAAATGAAGAGGCTGTCAATGAGAGAGCAAAGGTTATCGATTTGATTCTTCCGGTTCTGGTGCTGATTGTCAGCTGCATTTTCGGAATGGTTTACACCGGAGGTATTTTTGACGGAGTAGGCTTTGTACAGGCATTTGCAGATTGTGATGCATCTATGGGTCTGGTAATGGGTGGCTTCATTACACTGGTATTCTCTTTTGTCTATTTCCTTGCAAGAAGAGTGCTTACCTTCAAGCAGTTTACGGAATGTATCCCGGAGGGCTTCAAGGCTATGGTACCTCCAATCCTGATTTTAACCTTTGCATGGACCCTATCCGGTATGACCGGACTTTTGGGTGCAAAAGTATTTGTTGCAAATCTGGTAGAGGGTTCTGCGGCATCCTTCCAGGGCTTCTTACCAGTTATTATCTTCCTGGTTGCAGCTGGACTTGCATTTGCAACAGGTACAAGCTGGGGAACCTTCAGTATCCTGATTCCAATTGTAATTGGTGTATTCCCAAGCGGACAGATGATGATTATCTCTATTGGTGCATGTCTGGCAGGTGCTGTATGTGGAGACCACTGCTCACCAATTTCTGATACAACCATTATGGCTTCGGCCGGTGGACATTGCGACCATGTAAATCATGTAACAACACAGCTTCCCTATGTTGCAGTAGTTGCAGCAGTCTGCTGTGTAGGCTATGCAGTCATTGGTGTCTTTAATATGGTTGGAGCTGTTGCCGTTTCCTGGCTGGCACTTCCGATTTCAATTGCAATCTTAGCAGGCGTTCTTTTGGTCATTCGTTCCAAAACGGGTGGAAAAGAAGAAATTTAGCGTGTGTTTAATGAATTAATGATGGACTTGCAACGAATGAATAATAAATTTATAATGAATTAATATAGACTTATAACGAACCTGCGATGGGTTTGGGCTGCGGCAAGGTGGATTCCACGGAAACCACCTTGCCGCAGTTCTTTTCAGCTGCTGATTATGCTATAGCCGTTCTTCCGCTCCTGATGCAGCTCCTTTTTGCGCTTGATTTGGCTTTTTGGCTCCTGATGCAGCTGGTTTTCGATATAGATTTCATTTTATGCTATATCGAAAGAAAAAGGGCAAAATAGTTTACGTAATTTTGCTTATGTAAACCATTTTTCGATATAGAAAAGAATATTTTCTATATCGAGAGATTTTGCGTTTTTTTCTTCGATATAGAAATTTTTATATCCTATATCGAAATATGGTAAGAAAATAGCGTTATGTAAACCAGCAGAAAGGGCAAATTTTTCGATATGGAACAAATCGCATGCTATATTGAAAAGTCATAGGAATGTGCGGCACAGAATGGAAGAATTTGAAATCCTGAACGGAAGCTTTGAGACTCTGGGAGGAAGACTTTAAAACCCTGAACGGAAGGCTTTGAGACTATGAACAGAAGACTTTGAAATTCAAACTATATTTTCTATATTTAAAGTGCTAAAATAAAGAATATAGTTTGAATTTTAAATCAAGGTTACCTGACGAGGAAAATATTATGGTAGAAAACTATCTCGGCGGAAGTATTGTGGATTTGCTGGCGCTGCTGATTTTGGCAGTGTTTGTGGCAGTCAACCAGGGATTGCTGAAAAAAAGAAAAAGATTATATCTGGTTACCGTTTTTACAGCAATTGTCGTGATCGTGGCTGAGGCGGGAACAGTTCTTTTTGAGAAGAGCGTTTATAATCAGATGACGCTTCATATTGCCTGCAATATTTTGGGATTTGTATTAACACCGGTTATTCCCATGTATCTGGCATTTTCGCTTCGCATGGATTTACATAAAAAGCAGCGGTATCTCATGATGATTCCATGCCTGTTTAATCTCATGGCAAGTGCACTCTCTCCGTTTACAATCGGTGTTTTCCATATTGAGGCGGATAACAGCTATAGCAGGGGAAGCCTTTTTTGGATATTTGTTGTCACTTATTTCCTGGGTATGCTTGCGCTTCTTCAGGCAATTCTGATTATGTCGAAAAGACATCAGTATCGTGTGCAGGCCAGGCTGACTATGCTTTACGGTTTTATTCTGGCAGGAACAACATTTCAACTGGTTGTTCCACAGATACATACTGCATGGCATTGTGTGACGATTGCGCTTGTCCTTTGCTATGGACAGCTGTGTGAGCTGGATGAACAGCTGGATCCATTAACAAGGGTTTTTAATCGAAGGGCATATGAGGCTGAGGTGCGATTTCTGTCGGATCAGAAAGAGGCCGTGGTTGTGATGCTTGATGTGGATGATTTTAAGCTGGTAAATGACAGCTTTGGACATGGATATGGAGATTATAGTCTCAAGATGATTGCAGCTGTGGTTCAAAAGGCCTTCTACAAGCAGGGAAGCTGTTATCGAATCGGAGGAGACGAGTTCAGTGTTTTGTGTGAGAAGGTGGAGGAAGAAAAGCTGAACGAAGCACTGCAGTATATGTCAGAGCGAATTGAGAAAATCAGAGAACACGACCCAAGGTTCCCGACTGTTTCCTATGGCTGTAGGTCAAACAGCAGCTTGAGCGGACATGGTGGTCTGCAGAGTATGATTTCTGAAGCAGATGAGGAAATGTATTTTTATAAAAATAAGAGAAAAATGAAGAAAGAGCAAAAGAAAGAGGAAATGAGGAAATAAATATGGCTAAAATGTTGATAGCGTATTTTTCCAAGGATGGGGAAAATTACGTTGAAGGGAAAATGAAGAATCTGGAAAAAGGAAATACGGCTGCAATTGCAGAGTATATTCAAAAAATTACCGGCGCTGATTTATATGAAATAAAAAGAGAAATACCATATCCGTATAGCTACAAGGAGTGCGTAGAGCAGGCAAAGCAGGAATTTACCACAAAAGCGCGTCCGGCTCTGTTGGGAGAATTACCTGAAATAAATAATTATGATACGGTTATTCTGGGATATCCCAACTGGTGCGGAACAGCACCTATGGTCGTGTTTTCGTTCCTGGAGAAGCTGTGTCTGGCCGGGAAAACGATAGCTCCATTCTGCTCAAATGCGGGAAGCGGACTTGGTACCAGTGAACTGGATTTGGAAAAGGCAGCGCCACAGGCATCTTTTAGACAAGGGTTATCGATACACGGCGGAATCAGTGAACAATCAGAGTCTGTCATCAGGGAGTGGCTGAAGCAGAACGAATTTTAGAAAAATGAAAAAAGATAAGGAAAATGAAAAAAATAAAGGGAAATAAAAAGGGCTGATTTTGTCAGCGTTAACGGAGCGAATAATGGAACTAAAGGTAATCGGACATATTGAGACAGATTTTCCGGAGAAATTCGGGATTCCCAGACAGAGTGGCCTCGTTCCCCAGCTAAGAGGGAAAATTGTGTTAGAGCCGGAATATCGGCAGGAGGAAGCTTTTCGGGGAATCGAGGAGTTTTCCCATTTATGGCTGGTTTGGGATTTTTCAAAGAATCATAGAAAAGACTGGACGGCAACAGTCAGACCGCCGAGACTTGGTGGAAAAGTGCGTATGGGAGTTTTTGCGACCAGATCCTCTTTTCGTCCAAATGCCATGGGGCTGTCTGTTGTGAAGCTGGAAAGGGTGGAGCTTTCAAAGGAAAAGGGACCGGTGCTTTATGTAAGCGGCGTTGATATGCTGAGTGGAACCCCAATTTACGATATCAAACCCTATCTGCCTTATGTGGATGCAATTGCAGATGCGTCGGCCGGGTTTGGAGGAGATGTGCTTTCTCATAAGCTATCTGTGGAATTTTCAGAAAAAATTTCTGAAGAAATTTCAAAGCGGCTTCTTCCGGAAAAAAAGGAAGAGATTGTGAAGCTGATTGAGCAGGATCCCCGCACGGCATTTATTGAAGACCCGGAGCGAATATGGGGTATCACCTATGGAAATTATAATGTGCGCTTTGTGGTAAAGGATGAAAAAGCACTGATTGTGGAAATTACAGACATTGGAAATACGTCAACAGGGAACGTCGAGAACTTTTCACCAGAGGACAGGAATCCTTCTTCACCAGAGGACAGGAATACTTTTTCACCAAAGGAAAAGAGTACTTCTTTAACCAAGGAAACAATAAGAAAGCTTGCCGTCTTTTTTCCGGGAATCGGATACAGGCATGACAGGCCATTATTG
>CAZUCI010000026.1:0-2584 GCA_964619485.1 uncultured Lachnospiraceae bacterium | reverse complement strand
AAAGCTTGCCGTCTTTTTTCCGGGAATCGGATACAGGCATGACAGGCCATTATTGTACTATTCTGAAAAGCTCGCCCTGGAAAAGGGATATGAGTTATGTAAACTTGACTATGGGGAAGACATTCACAGCTTTAAGGGAAGGACAAAGGAAGAGCTTGAACCTGTGATGGAAAAAGCATTGGAAAGAATCTATCCACAGCTGGCTGCTGTAAAATGGGAGCAGTATCAGGAGGTATTGTTTGTGGGTAAAAGCATCGGGACAGCAATTGGTGCAAGAGTCGCAGAGCTGCTTTCGATTCGGCCAAAACAGTTTATAATGACTCCGGTTCCGGCAACTGTAGCCTATATCGAAAAGTCTGACTGTGTTTTTGTGGCTGGAACATCGGACCCATATCTAAGCGCTCATGAATTGGCAGCTGCTGTTCATAGGAATCCTTCAAAGGCAGTGCTTATTTTGGAGGAATGTAATCACTCCATGGAAAAACCGGGAGAAACCATGGAAAACCTGGAAAGAGCCAGACTTGTGATGGAGAGGCTCAGCTCTTTTATGGATAAAACATTGACAAACAAAGTGACACAGGAGTAAATTTTTGATTAGAGAATAAAAAAGAATTATCATAAAAAAGAAACAGCGAGGGAGAAACTTAAGAAATGGGTATGATTACAGAGGAAGGCTACAAATTTATAGATGGCGGCGTTTGTGCCGCTCAGGGCTTTAAGGCAAATGGATTAAACTGCGGGTTAAATCCGGACAAGGAAAAATTTGATCTGGGAATGTTTGTCTCGGAGACGGTATGTAACACGGCATGTGTTTACACGACCAATAAAGTGAAGGGCGCACCAATTCTTGTGACAAAGAAGAATCTGGAGCTTTCCGGTGGCAGGGCAAGAGCCATGATAGCCAACAGCAAAAATGCAAATACCTGTAACGTGGATGGAGAAGAAAAAGCAGCAAAAATGTGTGAGCTGCTGGCAAAAGAGCTTTCCATTAAGCCGGAGGAGGTCATTGTTGCATCAACAGGCGTTATTGGAAATCCACTGCCTCTTGAGCCGATTGCCAGCCATATTAAACCGCTGGTTGCCGGACTTTCCACAGATGGAAATGGAAGAGCGGAATATGCAATTATGACGACAGATACCTTCGCCAAGGAGGTTGCTGTAGAATTTGAGCTGGATGGTGTGACCTGTCACATGGGCGGTATGGCCAAGGGAAGCGGCATGATTCATCCCAATATGGCGACTACCTTAAATTTTGTAACAACAGATGCAGCTGTGGAGACTGCACTTTTGCAGAAAGCCCTTTCAGATGTTGTAAAAATTACCTATAACTGTTTGAGTATTGACGGAGATACCTCCACCAATGATATGGTTTGCTTTATGGCAAATGGACTGGCTGGAAATAAAATCGTGTCCGCAGAGGACGCAGCTTATGAAATTATAAAAAAGGCGCTTTACGTTGTTCTTGTAAATCTGACCAGGCTGCTTGCAAAGGATGGCGAGGGTGCATCCAAGCTGTTGGTATGCGAATGTGTTGGGGCAAAGGATCAGGATAATGCAATTGTGTTGGCAAAGAGTGTCATCCATTCTCCTTTATTCAAATGCGCTGTGTTTGGAGAGGATGCAAACTGGGGACGTGTGCTCTGTGCCATGGGATATTCGGGTGCAGACTTTGATGTGAGCAAAGCGGATGTTGATTTTGAATCCGAATATGGAAGAATCGCATTGTGCCGGGGGGGATTTGGTGTTGGTTTTTCGGAAGAAGAGGCAGCTAAAATTCTTTCCTCAGATGAAATTAAAGTGATTGTCAATTTAAATGAAGGAGATGCCTCAGCGACTGCGTGGGGCTGTGACCTGACCTATGATTATGTAAAAATTAATGGAGATTATCGCTCCTGATTATTTGAATGAAGGTTCGCTTAAGGGATCACTTAAAGTTCTGATAAGTCCTCATAAAGTCCTCTTAAAGCTTGAAAAACTTGACATTCTCCGGCCTATTGTCTATAATATTACACATGGATTTGGGCGGGAGACAAAGATGTTACCATTGCTTCTTTTGTCGCCCTTTTTTAATCCAAATTTTATATAGGAGGAGACTTATTATGAAAAAGTCATTAGCATTATTATTATGCACAACTTTAGTAGCTGCAATGTTAGCTGGATGCGGATCCGAAGCTGCCAAAGAGCCAGCAGCAGACGCTGCAACAGAGGAAACTACAGAGGATTCTGCAGCAACAGACGAGGCAGCAGCACCAAAATCTGACAAAACATGGGTAGTAGCAACTGATACTGTATTTAAACCTTTTGAGTACACAAACGAGAATAATGAATTCGTTGGTATTGATGTGGATATTCTTGCAGCAATCGCAGAGGATCAGGGATTCAAATATGAATTACAGTCTCTTGGCTGGGACGCAGCAGTAGCAGCTGTTCAGGCTGGTCAGGCTGATGGAATCATCGCCGGAGCAACAATCAAACAGGAACGTATTGATTCCGGTTGGATTTTCTCTGATGGATATTATGATGCAACTCAGACCTTTGTTGTTGCAGCAGACAGCGATATTGCTAAATTTGAAGATTTTAAAAA
>CAZUCI010000025.1:24477-37065 GCA_964619485.1 uncultured Lachnospiraceae bacterium | reverse complement strand
AACCGGTGAAGTAAAATTCAAGCTTTACAAGGGAAACATTATCAAAGCCGGTACCACAAGTCCATATTCATTATATAACGAAAGTATTGCCTCCTTCACTACCGGTGATTTATATGATCATCACGATGCAGAAGGCTTCATCAACCTGTTTGGTCTTTCTTCCAAGGTTCGTGCAATGAAAATGATGGAAGTTGAAGGCAAGTAAACTAAAACAAGGCCGCCGGGCAGAACAGACGGCACCTCATATAAATCAGTCAAAGGAAGCAGCATATGAACGTCTTACTCACTATCATCGTCTATTTTATACTTATGAACATTTTAGGCCTTGCCATAATGGGAATTGACAAACTGAAAGCCCGTAAAAGAGCCTTCCGAATTCCGGAAGCCGCTCTTTTTACGGTTGCTGCTTTTGGCGGCTCTTTAGGGACAACTCTTGGGATGTTCCTTTTTCATCATAAGACAAGACACTGGTACTTCCTTTATGGGATGCCCGCGATTTTGATTATTCAGGTTATCATCTTTTTTGTCTTATATTATGCACCTATTGATTTTCTTTTTTTATAAGGCGCAGATTTCAAACAAATTTTTTCACATCTTTTTTTACTGAAAGCAAAGCGGGGATCGTATGTATATAGGGGTAATTGCAGACAATGTAGCAGACAGAAAGCAGCTGGAACGGCTCCTGGGCCGTGCCAATGATGCTGTGTGTCAAAAGACCGGTACACTCTATGTGGAGGCCTTTGGTGACGAGGAAAGCCTGCTTCGCGCTCCTATGAAATATGAACTTTTCTTTATCGACATCACAGTCGATAAGTCTCTTCAAAAAAAAATCTCAGAAAAGCTTCTGTCACTCTCTGTTCCCGGAAAGATAGCACTCTGTGTATCCTGTGACGAACCAGCTCTGGATTCTTCTTTTTCCGATGATATTCTGACCATCCGCAAACCGGTTCAGCCTGCTGATCTTCACTCCTTAATCTGTGATGTACATTGCGCCTTTGAAAAATCCCATGTTCCAACCATCGAAATCAGATGTGAAGACACAACTGCCTATGTTCCCGTTGCCAATATTATGTATGGGGTCACAGCCGGACATCTTGTCAAGATCCATCTCCTTGATGGTTCTACACTCTCAATGCTTGGCGAAATATCCGATTTCTATCGCTGGCTCAATAATTATCCTGAGTTTTCTCTCATAAAAAAAGACACGGTCATCAACGAAAACCATGTCCTTTCCAAATCTAAAAGAGAATATATCATGTCAAATGGCGACATGATCAGTATCCCTTTATTTAATTATTTCAAAAAGTCCGAATTCTAAACAGCCACAATCACACCACCGTCATTTGCGTACATGCTGCTGATTCCTGCTGTATCCAAAATCGTAATCTCACTGAACAATCCTGTTTTTTCCAGAATATCCTTTACATAAATTGCCCTGCCTTTGGCATTACAATGAGAAATCATAAGCGGTTTTCCCGGTGTAGCAGCCTTTTCTATAATAATCTGCTCTGCCAGCTTTGTTAATGCCTTTTTCATGCCGATTTTCTGACCAAGCTGTACAATCACACCATCCTTGGTTGCCCCCATAACAGGCTTGATGCTGAGAGTCGATGCAACCAGCGCCTTCACGGATGATAACCTTCCGTTCTTACGAAGGGTATCCAGATTATCCAGAACAAAATAAGTATCCAGACTTTTTCGGTATTCCTCCGCCTGTATAACAACCTGTTCAAATCCAATTCCACTTTGGGCAAGCTCATAAATTTTCAATGCAATCAGGGTTTCTCCTATGGACGCGGAACAGGAGTCAAAGATATGAATCTTAATGGTATCATTTGTTTCATAGCACATGTCAACTGCCGTTTTTGCGCTGTTGTAGCTTCCACTCAGATTAGCAGACAAGGTGACAATGTACACCTCATCGCAGCCTTCAAACTGCTTCATATACTGGGAAGGAGATGGACATGCAGATTTCGGGCAGGCCTCTGTCGCCGCCACCTTTGCAAGAAATTCAGCCTGGTCAAAGGTCTCATCATCCATCTGATGCCATTCTCCAACCTGAAGCTGAAGAGCTGCATGCTCAAAAACAGGATTTTTTTTCATTTCCTTTGTAAATTCACCACAACTATCTACCAAAATTTTATACATATTTTGTCCTTTCCTTTTTCCATAATTATCTCTTTTCATGGATGTAGTTTTAATTACTACATATGATAACACAGATATGGTCAATTGAAAAGGTTATATTTTTTATTTCATTATTATTTCATAAATATTGAAAGCCTGCTTACAAATATGATACACTGATTCTACTTGAGAAAGGAACAGCCATGATTACATTAGAAATAAAAGACATCCGATTATTTATGCAGAAGCTGCTTACAAGCGAGGCCTTTGACAGCTTCTTTTTAGAGGAGGCTTCCATTACCACCTTCAATACATTTCTCATCGACGGGCATACTGTTAAAGCCTTCTATGAGGGGCTGGACAGCGAAGGAAACGAAGCTGCTCCCATTCAGCCGTTCTCTACCTGGAAGCAGATGCGTCCCATCTGTTTTTCACTTATGAAGGGAAGCCGCTCTCCCATGGCCTTTAAATTTGTCCTGCACGCCGGTGAACGGTATATGGAGCGAATGAAGAGTAATCCCCTTGCCAATGCCCATGTGGAGCAGATCAAGGCACTTGCCGTCAACATACGTTTTGAATCCGGCAGTCTGAAATGCGTCACCGGAACTGCTTATGACAGCTTTATTTTAGACAGAACAATTGATAACATATGGGACGGAGATTTTGTATCCTCCCTCACTGCACTGGGTGTTCCTTTTGAGCTGCTGTAAAAGGGCTACTTTCGAATCTTTGGCTTCGCCACCAGAGATACCAGATAAGAAAAAATCAGTGCTGCAGAGCACCCCGCTGCACCGGCCTTAAAGCCACCCATAAACAATCCAATGAGTCCCTCCTTATCCACAGCTTCTTTTATTCCCTTCATCAGAGTATGTCCAAAGCCAAGCAATGGAACACTCGCTCCTGCACCAGCAAATTCTGCAAATGGCTCAAACCACCCAAAGAAACTGATTACCGCACCCAGACATACCAGCAAAACCATAATTCTCCCTGGAAGCATTTTTGTCTTTTCCATCAAAATCTGCGCCAGCGCACATATCACACCACCAACCCAGAACGCGTTTAAATAGCTCATATAACATTCTCCTTTTTTGGGCAACGGACTGGGGAGACAATTTTTTTGAGTAAATCTGAAGGGGGGATGGATTTACCTCTTTATTTTTGGCACGCTCTCGCTTCCTGCGAATGCAGCGGCACATAAAGCTGCAAAAAACGCAGCTTAAATGCCGGCATCCGCAAAATAGCCCTAAAATAAAGAGATAAATCCATCCCCCGAAAAATTATCTTCCAAAACTTCTCCCGCATTCTGCTAAAAGAAAAATATGCAGTCCGTAATTATGGTAGTAGTATGCGTATTTGCTGGATTTTTTATACAAAAATAACAGATTATACGGTCATAATCTGTTATTCCTGTAATGCTCTAGCCTAAATATGCAGTCACCTCTACTTCACAAAGGACATTCTTTGGAAGTGTTTTCACTGCTACACAGCTTCTGGCTGGTGGTGTTTCCGTAAAATATTTTGCATAAACTTCGTTAAACGCTGCAAAATCATTCATGTCTGCCAAAAAGCAGCTGGTCTTTACCACCTTGTCATAGGAAACGCCTGCCTCAGCAAGAAGCGCTCCAATATTTTTCATCACCTGTTCTGCCTGAACTGCGATGGCACCCTCTGCGATTGCTCCTGTCTCAGGAATGATTGGAATCTGCCCGGATGCAAATAAAAAATCTCCTGCAATAATTCCCTGGGAATATGGTCCGATTGCTGCCGGTGCCTTATCTGTACTGATTTTCTTCAACATAGTCATTCTCCTCTTTTTTAATTTTTCTCTTCTATCATACAACTTTTCAGCCTGTATGTAATGTCTTTTTCCTGTTACACTTCAATATTGCACTTCATTATGCTATTCTTCGATAAAGTTTACCGTTACGTAAAAGCCTCTCTCGTTTTCAATAATATCAACAACAGTTCCCTCTTTTGTCTTCAGTCTTTCCCGAAAGGGAATATTGGGTGACATGGCCAGTGATGGATCAATGGTATAATAATAGCTGCTTGGAAGTACACCCTCCGAAACAGTGATCCTGTCTCCAACCTTAAGCAAGCCTTCCCGCTCCATTTTAAATTCTATTTCCCGCATTTTCTATCCCTCTTTACTTTTACTTACCATGCAATGGTTTCTCATTATTTTCACTTACTGTGCAATAGTTTCTCTTTCTTTATATAAATCCGAAACATTTTCCTTTGGCAATTCTTCCCTTTCCAGCATACCGGTAAATACTTCAACAACATGGGGATCAAACTGGGTCCCTGCACATCTTCTCAATTCCCTGATTGCATCCCGCTCCGGAATGGCCTGGTGGTATGGTCTGTTATGCACCATAACATCATGGGAATCTACCGCAGAAATGATTCTGGCAAGCAGCGGAATTTCCTCTCCCCGCAGCCTGTTTGGATATCCTGTTCCATCCCACTTTTCATGATGAGACAAAATGCACTCCGCAATATCTCCCAGCTCCGGTGAAGATTTGGCAATTCGGTAGCCCTTCACTGTATGCTGCTGCATAATCTTAAATTCTTCGTCATTCAGCTTTCCCTTTTTCGCAAGAACATGATGGGGGATTGCCACCTTTCCTATATCATGCAGAACTGCCAAAAGCTCAAGCTTTCCGATATCAGAATCGGATAATTTCATTGCTTTTCCCAGACGGGCTGCCATGACTCTCGTTCTCTCAACGTGCTCCTCTGTCTCGTAGTCGCTTTCACTGAGAGTCTGCCTGAGTGAATCAACCAGAGAGCTGCTCGCTGAATTATCCCGGAGCATCTTTTTATTCTGCATACTTGCTCTCGCATCTGAAAGAATACGGTCGATGGTTACATCCTCCCGTTCCTTAACCGCAATGCCATATTCCATATGAACCGGATTGCCTGCACCAAAAAAGCGTTCCACCTCTTCCTTGATATTCTCAAAAACTGCCGCTGCATCCTCATAGGTCTTTTCTTCCAGGACAACAATCATATCCCCATTGTCAACCTTGGCTGCAAAGGTTTCCTCACCAACATAAATTCGAATAAAATGGGCAACCTGCTTCATGATCTGATCACCGTACGCCGTTCCCATTTTATCATTGATGTTTCTCAGTCCGTTCAGGTTACATACTCCAAGGGCAACAGGCCAGTATCTGGAATCGCTCCATTGGGGAATCTGATTATGAAAACTGTTTTTGTTATAAAAGCCCGTTACTGAATCATAAAGAGTGGAACGCTCCAGCTCAAAATAGGTCTTTCGGCTGTCTGTGATATCATGGAAGGCAAAAATTTTGCCAATTCCCTTTCCTCTCTTATCCTTCATACACTTGAATTTACACAGGAAAATTCTTGTTTCTCCATGTATGATTCCTGTCCACTCAAACTCCTGGTCTCTCTCCTGTCCACGGAATCCACCAAGTCCACCCTCTTCCACAAACTGCTCTAAGGACAGCCTTGAAACCTCAAAGTGAGCCTTCGGCATAAGCTTCTGAATGCTGTCACTGAAATCAGCAAGGCGACCCTCATAATCAAACAGTACAATGGGTTCACTCAGATAGCTTACAATCATTTTCCTTGTAATTCCCAGCGTCGCCATGGGTAAATAATGAAAGGTATTAAAATACATAAAAATACCCACCATACAGAAAAATACAGGCGTCAGATCAAGTGGCAGAATATCCATAATATAATAATTAACCAGATTCAGGGCAAAGGCGCCAAACACACCCGCAATCAGAATATAGTAACGCTTCCAGTATACAATAGGGGTATCACTGCACTTGAGCACCAGCAGTGCAATGGCAAATGCCACCACCAGAGCAATAAAAATATTGTGGCAGATAAAGGGCAGTCTCGGAACATAGGTCAGAAGATATCCATCTGTAAAAAAGAAGCTGCTGTAGTTCAGTGCAATTTCTCTGTAGGGATTAATCAGCATAAAAATAATATCCACCACAGCGTAGGTGGAAAAGGTATAGCCAATCAGCTTTGGCACACGATCCTGCCAGCCGATAAATTCCACCACGTAATCATAAAAAAGGACAATCATCACATCAATCGTGACAAAGGACAAACTCAGAGCAACAGATTTTAAAAAGTAGTTCGGTCCGATAATATTAAACGAATAAAAGACAACCAGCAAAAAAGTGGCAAGCATTACCCTGCCGATTTTTCTGCCAATCGCCGTATTTTTCTTGTATGCATTTAAAAGTATCAATGCTGCAATTAACGCAGCCAGATAGTAGAGAAATATGATTCCCTGCATGTTGTACCCCTTCTGTCTACTTCTCTAAAGCCAGCTGCTGTGCTTTATCGCTTAAAGCAGAAACAATGGACGTAACCTGATTTACAATCGCCGTATTGTTTTCACTGCTTTCGTAGGTTTCATTTGCGTGAGCAGATACCTCTTCGGTAATGGCAGAAATATTTTGGATGCTCTCGACAATTTCTGCGTTCGCACCGGCAAGCTTATGAACAACCTCATTCATAGCACGGGTGTTACTCTCTATCGTAGCTGTCTGCTCCTCAATCTGTCCAAAGCTCTCCACTGTTGCTTTAGCGCTCTCTGCCTGAATGCGGTTGGCATCCACAAGCCCGTCCACAGCAGTCACAACATTTTCCAGCCTGGATGCAATATTCTGAATCAGGGCTTCAATATTCTCTGTTGCCTCCTGTGTCTGATTTGCCAGTGAAGAAATCTCACCTGCAACAACTGCAAAGCCTTTTCCTGCCTCTCCGGCTCTGGCTGCCTCTATGCTTGCATTAAGTGATAAAAGAGACGTCTGATCCGCAACATTGTTGATTAATTCTACAATTGTATGCATCTGCTGTGTATATTCATGCAGACTGTTTAACTCGTCCGCCGCCTCTTTTCCGGAAATTTCCGATGCCCTGACCTTGTCAAGCATCATGGAAAGATTTGTGTTTCCAGCGTTGATGGCATTCTTGGTCTCAGATACATTGTCTGTGATTTCTCCTGCTGCCCTTTCCACATCCCCGATATGATTCTGAATTTCCTCTGTCTGAACCATCTGTGTCTGGACCGATTCAGCAGTTTCTGTACTTCCCTTGCTGACCTCCTCCATGGCATTCAGTGTTCGCTCCTCAGAAGCACCCAGCATTCCCATCTGTTCGTTTACATCAAAAATCTGAGAGGTTATACTTCCGGTCAAATCCGTAATATCAGCCAAAAGCCTTGTGGTATGTTCCTTTTCCTCCGCAAGAATTTTCATTTTTTCCTGGTTGGAAGCCGCACTGACACGGTTTGCCACAATGGAATATGCACCGGCAAAAACGATGATCAATACCTGAATCTCCGCCGATGTGATATCCGCCGCGGAAAGTCCACCGGTGATTCCACGATATGCAATCTCTGTGATGTTCATCACAACAACAAGGCTGCTCACAATTGCCGATAAACGCATGCGGTTATACATGGTCATGGCAAGCATCAGCGGAATGGCATAGGTAAAGGTAAGTACTGTATTTGTCGTAAAGAGAACAAATCCATACATAATTCCAAACCCAAGGAAAATCCCATATCGTATCAGTATGGATTCCGGATCTCTTTTTATAAAAACAAGAGTAACCAATGCCGGAATGATTATGGTTAAGGCGGTCACCAGGAAATAGCCTATGGTACGATTTCCCTTAACAACCTCCATAAGATACACCAAAAAAATAACTGCCACTTCTACCAGATAGCATTGATATACAGCCAAATTAATACGAGAAGCTTCACTTCTGTTTTTCTTTTCTCTCTTAGCCACTTGTAATCCCTCCAAAAAACTCAACTCTAAGACAAATTATAGCATATTATGTAAAAAGTGTCACGAAAAAAGAGACCTTTCGGTCTCTTTGAAATGTCCACTTTTCCAAATGGCTTTTCTCTATTTTGAAGTGGTCTCCAAAACAACCCCGTGGGCAATTCCAGGAACCGTCTGGCCTTCGTTAAAGCTGGTTTTATTCAGCAGTGCGCCTGTTGGAACAAAAAGTATTTTTTGATAAATACCCTCCTCCAGATTTTTTAAATAGAGTGCTGACAAAACACTGGCTGCACATCCGCAGCCGCTTCCTCCGGCAAGTGCTCCCTTCTGCTCCTCATCAAAAATCTCAAGTCCGCAGTCCATGTGCTGTTTTGAGATATCAATTCCCCTTTGTCCAAGCAGCTCCAATAATGCTTCTTTTCCAACCTGTCCCAGGTCTCCAGTGACAATCTTGTCATAATCATCCGGTTTTCTTCCAAAATCCTTGAGATTTGCTTCAATTACAGCGGCTGCAGCCGGTGCCATGGAGCATCCCATATTAAAGCTGTCCTTCACTCCCAAATCTACTATTTTTCCGGTGGTAACACCTGAAATAAGTGCTCTGGGCCTGCTTCCCGCCTCCGTGGACAGCACAAAGGCTCCGCTTCCTGTCACAGTTCTGGTCGCACATGGCGGACGCTGTCCTCCATACTCCATTGGAAATCGGAATTCCTTCTCAGCGCTGGCAAAGTGGCTGGAGGTAACACAAACCACATGGCTGGCAAAGCCTCCACCCAGAATCATAGCACCAAGGCTTAAGGTTTCCCCGCAGGTAGAGCAGGCTCCATACAGGCCAAACAGCGGGACCTCAAAATCACGCAGACCAAAGGAGCTTGCTATGGATTGTCCCAGCAAATCCCCTGCCAGCAGATATCTCAAATCCTGAGTTGAAAGTCCGGCCTTTCCCAATGCCAGGGTTACCGCTTCCTTTTGCAGTGTACTCTCTGATTCCTCCCAGCTGTTTTCTCCAAAGGTCTCATCATTTCCTATCATATCAAAGAGACTTCCCAGTGGTCCCTTTCCCTCCTTCTGACCTACAATCGACGCAGAGGAACGAATGTAAATAGGCATTGGCAGCTTGATGCTCTGTTCGCCAACCGCAAATATTGCATTTTTCTTTTCATTCATAGCATTCACCTTCCTTTTCACATTATCTCCGTAAAAGAAAGAATTATACAAAAAAAGAAACTGCCATGCAGCTTCTTTCTTCTCTGCATAACAGTTTCGTTATTTCTATTTTGATTACAATTTCGATGACTATTTCGATGACAATTTTGATGACTATTCCTCTGCCGCTTCGCCTGCGGTTTTTTCTCTCATCCAGTCATGGTTGATGATTTCATCGATCATATCACCCTCCGATGAATGCAGCTGGTCATTTTTCTTAAACTCCCGCACAATCTCTGTCACCTTTTGATATTCTATTATTTTCAGGTATTCCGGATCATCCTTGATAAAACGCTCTCTTGCAGCGAGGTATTCCGGACTCTTTTTGTATTCCTCCACCACGCGGACCACCTCAGCATGTTCATCCTCATATACCGGTCTGATTGGAGCAGCTTCCACGCCCTCCGCAGAAGCCTTATGCTTGATCACGGTATTGTCCCGCTTAGGTCTTGGAAGACCATGTATTCTGTAATTACGAACAGCCTCAATGACCTTCGTATATTCCTCACGGTTATATGCGCCCATATTCCAGGCATCACTTTTGTAAATGGCATCATAAAGTGCTTCCATCGTCTGAAAGCGTTCCTCATTATGGATTTCCAGGCCCTTCATAATTGCATCCTCTATCACCGGTGCAATACGAACGCCGTACTCACTGGGCCTTTTGAGTTCCTCACCAAAAAGACGGTCTGTAACATCCAAAGGCTTCACCCCGGTAATACACCGGTAAATGGTTCCGCACAAAGCATAAATATCGGTCCACGGTCCCTGCTTTCCCTTTGTCCTGAGCTGTTCCGGTGGCGTATAGCCGGACTTCTTGAATACAGAAATGGTTCTGTCCTCGTCCGCACTGTTTGCTCTCGCTGTTCCAAAATCTATCAGATACACACGGTTACTCAGGTTGGATACCATAATATTATCGGGACTGATATCCCTATGTATAAATCCATTTTCATGAATTTCCTTCAGTGCAGTCATAATCGGCTCCAAAATCTGAAGACATTCCTCTACTGTTATCCGGCCTCCCGAATAATCCAGAAGCTTACGCAGCGTCACCCCGTCAATATAATTCATAACAAGATAGGCCGTTCCATTATCCTTAAAGAAATCCAGAACAGACACAATCGCCGGTGTGGAACGGAATTTTGCCAGCCTTTTTGCCTCACCAAGGAAATTATCCCTCTGCTTGATAAAGAAGCTCTCTGCGTCTCCTTCGTTGGGGATGACCATGGTCTCAGCTCCCTGTGCCCTTCCTGCATAATTTCTCGGAAAAAACTCCTTGATTGCCACCTGAATATCCAGATTGATATCATATCCGATATAGGTTATGCCGAAGCCGCCTTCTCCAAGTACTCTTCCCATAAGATACTTTTCACGCAAAAAGCTTCCTACCGGTAAATAGTGCTCACTTAACTTGATGTCTGAAAACTGTTTTCCACAGTAATTACACACACCCTGCTCGTCAACCTCGCCTTTCATGCAGTTAAAACAAATCTTGCTGATATCCATGAAACTACTCCTAAAAGAATTCTTTTTTCATTATATCATAGCTTAGTACTTTTTACACATAAAAAAACGGACATTAAAAACTTTTTATCATTTTTCATGCCCGTTTTTTATTATTTTCTATATTTTCACTCTGTCACATGGGAATGCTTCTATTGTGACAGATTTCTCTCCATGCACAATCTGTGCATACCTCTTCAAGCCTTCCGGCTTTCAAAATTTTGTCTTCAATCTGTTTTTCAAATTCCCGGAATGAAATTTTCCGGTTTTGGGAAATACCCAGCAGGGACAGAACCCTTTGGTCATAACACGCCACCTTGTCAAAGGAATCACATATTCCCTCTTTCATATGTGGGCACGCAGCACACACTGCATCTTTTTCACACACCAGCTCAAGCTCCGGGTTTTTTTGCAGCTTTTCTATCACCCTTTTCATATTTGCCACAAAATCCGGGCTGTACCCCTTTCCCTCAAAGAAATAGATACATAAACCGTGGTGGGGTCTCAGCTTCATTATTTGATAAATCTTGATAACCTCCTGTCAAGAACGATTGCCAGAGCAATTTTGCATAAATCCGGAATAACAAACGGGAATACGCACCACCCCAGCGTTGTCAGCAGCCCAATGGCACCTGTGTTCCTTGAGTAGACATACATAAACCAGCCTGTTCCAAACAGGTAACACACCAGCAGACCAAGAATCATTGCCACAATCATGACTGAGAGCTTTTTCCCATATTTCTTCATGATAAAACCTGAAAGAAGTGCTGTGAAAATGAATCCCAGAATATATCCGCCTGTTGATCCAAGCACTACTCCAAGTCCTCCGGTAAAGCCTGCAAAAACCGGCAGCCCAATTGCACCAAGCACCACATATAAAACAACAGCAACGGTTCCTCGTTCCATTCCCAGCATCGCAACAGCCGCAAATACTGCAAAGGTCTGTAACGTAACCGGCACCGCCAGTGGGACATTGATCCAGGAGCAAACAGTAATCAATGCAATGAACATTCCAACATAGGCAATATCAATTGCCTTCCATTTTTTCTTTTCCATGGTATCTCCTTTGTCGAGGACCTGATATACAGCCAGACCTTCACTTCTGCTGCCGTCCTCATCGTTAACCATAGTATCACTGCGGTTAACGATTGTCAACCATGTTTTATTTTTGGTTAACAATAATACCATTTCTGCTTTACTTACAGTGCATTATATACATTCAAAGGCACAGGCTGCCTTTACAGCCCGCTTCCATCCATCATAAAGGCGTTCTCTTTTTTCTTCCGGAATAGACGGCTGATACATACGGTCAATCAAATAGTTTGCCGTCAGCTCTTCTTTATTCTTCCACACACCTGCAGCCAGACCTGCCAGATAAGCAGCTCCCAGAGCAGTTGTCTCGCTCACCATCGGCTTTTCCACCGGGACTCCCAGAATATCACTCTGAAACTGCATCAGTAAGCTGTTGCTGACCGCACCGCCATCCACCTTCAGCTTTCGAAGCTCAATCCCGCTGTCCAGGGTCATGGCATCAATAATATCCCGGCTCTCATAGGCCAGAGCCTCCAGCGTTGCCCGAACAAAATGAGCTCTGGTTGTCCCTCTGGTCAGTCCAAACACTGCTCCTCTCGTGTCAGGCTTCCAATAGGGTGCACCAAGTCCGACAAAGGCAGGTACAATATACACTCCCTCACTACTCTCCACCTGTTCTGCAACAGTCTCACTTTCAGGTGCACTGTCTATCATCTTCAAGCCATCCCGCAGCCACTGAATTGCACTTCCTGCGACAAATACACTGCCCTCCAGGGCATATTCAACCTTCCCATCAATGCCCCAGGCAATGGTGGTTAACATCCCGTGCCTGGATTTTGCCGGCTTTTCCCCTGTATTCATCAGTATAAAACAACCGGTACCGTAAGTGTTTTTCGTATCACCTTTGTCAAGGCACAGCTGGCCGAAA
>CAZUCI010000025.1:0-24467 GCA_964619485.1 uncultured Lachnospiraceae bacterium | reverse complement strand
AGCCGGTGCCGTAGGTGTTTTTGGCCATGCCCGGTGTAAAACAGGTCTGTCCAAACAGCGCCGCCTGCTGGTCACCGGCAATTCCCATAATGGGAATAGACCTCTCAAAAAATTTTCCTTCCGTCACACCAAAGCTTCCGGAAGACGGACGTACCTCAGGCATCATGGACATGGGAATATCAAACAGCTTCAGAAGCTCTTTATCCCAGCACAGGTCATAAATGTTGTACAAAAGAGTTCTGGAGGCATTGCTGTAATCTGTTGCATGAACTCTTCCGCCTGTCAGCTTGTACACAAGCCAGCTGTCAACATTGCCAAAGAGAAGCTCACCCCTTTGCGCTTTTTCTCTTGCGCCCTCCACATGATCTAAAATCCATTTCACCTTCGTTGCGGAGAAATACGGATCAATCAGAAGACCTGTCTTTTCCCGTATCATTGCCTCTGCGTCCTGTTCTCTCAGCCAGTCACAGATTTCGTTTGTCTGTCTTGACTGCCATACAATGGCATGATAAATGGGTTCTCCAGTCTTTTTATCCCAGACAATGGCTGTTTCCCTCTGATTGGTAATACCAATTGCCGCAATCTCTTTTACATCAAGTCTGGAATGTACCAGTACTTCCATGTATACAGACAAAACACTCAGCCAGATTTCATTGGCATCCTGCTCTACCCAGCCCGGATGGGGAAAATACTGTGGAAATTCCTTCTGCGCGCTGGAAACAATTTTTCCTTTGGTATCAAAAATAATGGCTCTTGAGCTGGTCGTCCCCTGATCAATTGCCAGAATATATTTGCCTTCCATTCCTAATCCTCCACATATTTCCACTGGTCCACATCAAAAATCCCCTGGGTAAGCACCCGCAGTGAAGGTATAACCGGAAGACTCATAAAGGAAAGTGTCATAAACGGGTCAATGTCATGGTTTACCCCAAGACTGTAAGCACTGTCCTTTGAGGCATTCAGCAATGTATTTGTCTCCTCCAGCGTCTCATCACTCATGAGCCCTGCAATGGAAAGCGGAAGCCCTGACAGCACTCTGCCATCCTCCACCACAACAATGCCACCCTTTAAATCAATCAATGCATTGACGGCACAGGCAATTTCCTCGTCCGTTGCACCCACTGCAATAATATTATGTGAATCATGGGCAATACTGGTGGCAACTGCGCCGCTTTTCAAGCCATAGCCCTGCACAAGTCCCACACCGATATGTCCCGTATTGTGATGTCTCTCCACGACAGCTATCTTTAAAATATCCATGGCGGTATCAATGCCGGCGGCTTTTCCACAATTCTTTGAAACAATCTCGCCTGACACCATTCCAATCAGTGGAAGCTCCTTCTCTCTATAAAAGTCAGAGGCCTTTACCTTATCTACATGAAAGGTATCAAACGCTTTCTTTTGAAGTGTCTCCTCTATCACAGGCCTGGTAAATGGCTTCAGTTCTTCATCAAAAACAATCTCGCCCTGTTTTATGACAGTCTCAACCTGAAAATCCTCCAGACTGTCAACAATAACTAAATCTGCCTGATATCCCGGTGCGATTGCGCCCTTGTCCTTTAAGCCAAAATACTGTGCCGCCTGAAAGCTGCCCGCACAGACAGCTGTTATCGGATCAACACCCATGGAAACCGCTTTTTGAATAATATAATCAATATGACCCTTTTCAAGGAGGTCGCTTGGATGCTTATCATCCGTTGCAAAAAGACAGCGTTCTGCTGCCCTGGTAAATAAAAGAGGTAATAGCGCCGCAAGATTCTGTGCTGCTGTTCCCTCACGAATCATAATATACTGTCCTCTGGCAATTTTATTTTGTGCATCCTCTATATCCGAGCACTCATGGTCTGAATAGACTCCGGCCGTAATATATGCATTGAGCTCATGCCCGGAAATAAACGGAGCATGTCCGTCAATTACCCTGTGATTGTTATGCGCATCAACCGTCTTCTGCATCACATCCGGGTCCACCAGAACACAGCCCACATAATTCATCAGTTCCGCCAGTCCCAGCACACGTTTCTCCTGATAAAATGGCTCGATATCCTCTGCATGAAGAGAGGCTCCCCCCTCATCATACGGAGTGGCCGGAACACAGGAGGGCAGCATGAAAAAGACATCAAGCGGCAGCCCCTCGCTGGCCTGCAGCATATATCTGATTCCATCCACACCCATTACATTGGCAATTTCATGCGGATCTGTCACAACGCTTGTTGTTCCATGAGGGACAACAGCCCGGGCAAATTCATAGGGTGTTACTGCCGCACTCTCCAGGTGAATATGTCCATCTATCAATCCCGGACAGACTATTTTTCCTTTCATGTCAAGTTCTTTTATTCCCTCATAGTCCTCACCAATCCCAACTATGGTTCCGTCACATATGGCAATGTCTCCCCGCATAAGGTCCTTGGTAAAGACATTGACAAACACAGCATGCTTTAATACCAAATCTGCCTTTTCACGCCCCATGGCAGCATCGATCTGTCTTGTTCTCTTTTCTGTTGTCATAGCTATACCCCTCTTTCCAGAATAGAAAAAACTAACGATCCTCTCTAAAGTAAGCAGTACCTAACGACTCCGGTGGCTGCTGCTCTCTCTTCTTTCGCAGGCTTGTGATAACCAGAACAATGATGGTTACCAGATACGGAAGCATTTTGAACAGCTCCTGTGAGCTTCTGGTCAAGCCGGAAATATAGAAGTACATCCAATACAGAATTCCGAACAGATAAGCACCCCAGATTGCATTCTTTGGTTTCCAGGTTGTAAAGATAACCAGCGCAACTGCCAGCCATCCAAGCTTTTCAATACTTCCATCGTTTGCCCAGGTTCCCTTGGTGTAATCCATAACGTAGAACAGGCCACCCAGACCGGAAATCCCTGCGCCAATGCCGACTGCAAGATATTTGTATAAGGTAACATTGATACCCGCCGCATCTGCTGTGCTTGGGCTCTCTCCAACTGCACGAAGGTTCAGTCCCTTTCTGCTCTTAGACAAAAATTGCTGTGCCAGAAGTGCAAGAATAATAATCATATAAACCATAAAGCCATAGGAAAAGAAAATCTTTCCAACATATCCCAGCCCGGAAAGGCCTGGAATAGAAGCGCGGTAAACAGAGCTGGTAGCAGGGACAGAAATCTGACCAACACCACCTGCCAGCTTATTCAGAGAGCCTCCAAAAAAGTTTGCAAGACCTGAACCGAATATCGTGAGTGTCAAACCGGTTACGTTCTGATTTGCACGCAGGGTAATCGTCAGGAAGCCAAACAGAAGTCCTCCCAGTGCCGACGCAATAAAGGCACAGCCGAAGGAAATCAAAAAGCAGATAAACTTATTGGGGTCCTCCACACTGTTTTCATAGAAAAATGCACCTGCCAGAGAGCTGATTCCGCCAAGATACATGATTCCCGGGACACCAAGGTTTAAAATACCGGCTTTTTCTGTAAATATTTCTCCAAGGCAGCCAAACATAATAACGGTACCAAACACAACTGCTGCCTGAATTAAAGAAGTTAACTGATCCATCCTATTTGCCCTCCTTCTCATTCTTATGATTGAAAATCACTCTGTAGCTGCAGAAGAATTCGCTCCCCAGAATAAAGAATAAAATGATGCCGGAAATAACATCCGAAGCAAATTCATTCAGGGAGAACTGTGATGCAATTTCTGCTGCGCCACGGTCCAAGAAGGTTAAAAGTAATGCAATTGCTACCATGGTAAAGGTATTGAACTTAGCAAGCCATGCAACGATAATTGCGGTAAAGCCACGGCCTCCAACGGTATTTGTGGATATCGTATGGTCGATACCGGCCACTCCCATAAATCCCGCAACACCACAGATAGCACCGGAGATCAACATGGTACGGATAATAACCTTTTTGGTGCTGATACCGGCATACTTTGCTGTTTCCTTTGATTCACCAACAACGCTGATCTCATACCCCTGCTTGCTCTTTTTCATATAAAAGAACATGCCAACAGTAAACAGAACTGCAATGATAACATTGAGCATATATGCTTTTCCACCAATGGATGGGAACCAGCCTGCCATGGTATTCTGATTAATGATACCGACAGAGTTGGAGCCATAGGGATTTTCCCAAAGAGCAACACAGTAGGAGGTCAGCTGCATTGCCACATAGTTCATCATCAAAGTAAATAAAGTCTCATTTGTATTCCATTTAGCCTTGAACACAGCCGGAATCAATCCCCATACTGCACCGGCGATGCAGCTTGTCACAAACATAAGGATTAATAATAACCAGTTTGGAAGAGCCTGTCCAAAATAAATCATACAGCCGGCAGTTGCGATTCCGCCCATCAAAACCTGGCCTTCCGCACCAATATTCCAGAATTTCATCTTGAAGGCCGGTGCCAAAGCAACAGAGACTGTTAACAAAAACATGGTATCTCGAATGGTAATCCAGGTTCTTCTTGCTACGGCAGATGCACTGGAACCACCAAAAGCACCCTGAAACATGGCCGAATAAACTGCGATAGGATTTAATCCTGTCACAAAATAAATAAACAGGGCGCTGACAACTAAAGCAAGTAAAATCCCCACAAGACGAACAACTATGGATCTTGCCATGGAGACGGAACCTCTTCTTGCAATCCTCATAAAAGGCTCATGTACCGCATTCTTTTCCTTACTCATTTGTCACACCTTCTTTCATCTGTGTCATGCGAAGGCCAACTTCCTCTTTGGTCGCTGTCCTTCCATCTAAAATACCGTTGACCCTGCCGCCGCAAAGTACAAGGATACGATCGGATAATTCCAGTAATACGTCGAGATCTTCGCCAACGTAAATAACCGCAACACCCTTTTTCTTCTGCTCATTTAACAATTTGTAAATGGTATAGGAGGTGTTGATATCCAATCCCCTTACAGCATAGGCTGTCATCAAAACAGTAGGATTTGCACCGATCTCACGTCCAACCAGAACCTTCTGAACATTTCCACCGGACAACGTTTTAACCGGTGTACTGATATCGGGGGTTACAACCTCTAATTGCTTCTTAATCTGTTCCGCCATCTGTTTGGACTCTTTTTTATTTAAAAAGAAGGAGCTTCCCTTGTTGTAATCCTTCAGCATCATATTTCCTACCATGCCCATGGAACCAACCAGTCCCATGCCCAGTCGATCCTCGGGAACAAAGGATAGGGAAATACCCTGCTCTTTGATTTTCCGTGGGTTCTCGCCTACCAGCTCATGGATTTCTTCTGCCTTGGGATCATGAAACAGAATACTGCCGCCCTCTTCTACATATTGGAGCCCTGCAATGGCTTCCAGCAGCTCCTTTTGCCCACAGCCGGAAATGCCTGCTATACCAAGAATCTCTCCACTGTTTACATCGAAGCTAACATCATCCAGTGCAAGGATTCCATCTTTGTTAAAGCAGCTGATATTACGAACCTCCAGACGCTTCTTTGGATTGACCGGTTCTGGCCTCTCTATGTTCAATTCCACCTTTTTACCAACCATCATTTCAGTCAGAGAATTCTCTGTTGCCTCGCTTGTTTTAATACAACCGACATATTCTCCTTTACGAAGGACTGCGACACGGTCTGATACGGATAAAACCTCGTGAAGCTTATGGGTGATAATAACAATTGCCTTGCCATTTTCTCTCATATTACGGATAACTGCAAAAAGCTTCTCTGTCTCCTGCGGTGTCAGAACAGCTGTTGGCTCATCTAAAATCAAGATATCTGCTCCACGATAAAGAACCTTGATAATTTCCAGTGTCTGTTTCTGAGATACCGTCATATTGTAGACCTTCTGATTTGGATCTAATTCAAATCCATATTTATCGCAGATTGCTGTGATTTTCTCTGCTACCGCTTTTCGATCCAGCTTTCCCTTTTCCTCTAATCCCAATACCACATTCTCCGCCGCTGTAAACAAATCAACCAGTTTAAAATGCTGATGAATCATTCCGATTCCATAATCAAAAGCTGCTTTTGGTGATTTGATGCTGGCAAGCTGCCCATTCACATAGATGCTGCCGCTGTCCGGATAATAGATACCCGAAAGCATATTCATAAGGGTTGTTTTTCCGCTTCCGTTTTCTCCCAGCAGAGAAAGAATCTCCCCCTTCTTAATATCCATGCTCACATCGTGGTTTGCCACAACTTCACCAAAGGTCTTGGTAATATTTTTTAACTCTACGGCAATTCCAGACTCCATTGCTGTTCTCCTTTCGTGCCACGAGGCCATTTGTCTCTTTTTCTTCCTAACATATCATATCTTATTAGGAAAAGAAAAGGAAGTCCCAAAGGACCTCCTTTTCCAAAAAAATTGTATTTTTTTTAGTTAATTTTGCAAATCTTTTTAAGATTAGTTCAATTCTGTAATTCCATCAATACGGATATCAAAGGAAGGAGCAGATCTGAATTCGGACTCATGGAAATAGCCATCCCAAATTGCATTCTCATCACCTTCGTCTGTTGTCTCGAAGTTTCCTGTCAGGTCAATTACGTACTCGTCCAGATTCTTTCCATCTACAGTAAATTTGCTTGTATCAAATACCTGTAAGGAGCCATCCTTTAAAGCACCTTCCACTTCAGCAACCTTTTCTGCTGTTCCTTCTGCACAGGAGGTACCAAGCTCTGTAATTGCTACAGCGTCTGTTGCATATCCCTCTGCCCAGTTTGTATCAATTTTCTCACCGTTGATCATTGCACCGATTGCATAGGTGTAATATACAGCCCAGTTATTGGTAGCACTTGTAAGTGCTGCATCTGGAGCAACAGAGAGCATGTCTACATTGTATCCAACACTGTAAGCTACTGTTCCGTTCTCAAATGCTGCCTGAACTGCTGCAGGAGCACCTGTGGAGTCTGCATGCTGTCCAATAATAACACAGCCGTCAGACATTAAAGCTTTTGCAGCTTCACCTTCTGCTGTGATATCAAACCAGGAGTTTGTATAAGTAACTTCCATGGAAACTTTTTCAAATACGCTCTTTGCGCCAAGGTAGAAAGCGGTGTAACCGGAAACAACCTCTGCGTATGGGTAAGCACCTACATAACCCATTTTAACATTTCCGTCTGCATCATAACCAGCTGCAGGGATTTCTCCTGCTGCATCTAATTCAGCAATTTTCATTCCAGCTACAACACCGGATACATAACGGGATTCATATACATTTGTAAATGCATTACAGAAATTTGGAAGACCACTGATAGAAGCTGTATCACCTGTCATGGAAACAAATGTTACATCAGGAACCTCCTGAGCTGCCTGCTGCATATAGGTCTGATGACCATAGCTGTTAGAGAAAATTACGTTGCATCCTGCATCTACCAAATCCATTGCTGAATCATAACAGGTTGCGTCCTCTGCGATAGAATATTTCCAGATTACCTGATCATCTGCTACACCAAGTGTTTTGCAGGCATCCTGAATACCTTTGATATGAGCGTATGTGTAACCCTCATTCTCATCACCGACCAAAATGACACCGATTTTGATATCAGCTGCTGCGGAAGCGTCTGCAGCGTCTGCTGTTGTGTCATCTGTTGCTTCTGTTGTCTCTGCTGCGTCAGTTGTCTCTGTTGCTGCAGCATCGTCTGTTGTTGCTGTTTCTGCTGTGTTTCCGCAGGCTACTAATGAAAGTACCATTGCGCCTGTAAGCAGTAAGCTAACAAGTTTCTTCATAATTCTTTTCCTCCTGTTTCGCTTTGTCCGACCTTAGAGTCGAAACAAAAAAGGGACAAGATTTTTTTGCCCCTTTGCTTAATAACTACGAAATCAGTATATCACTTAATTTTTGTCTGTCAATCTGAAACCAGTAAAAAATTTTTCATAAATTTTACATTTTTATTTACAGAAGAGCGTTTCTTCTATAAATATTTGAGAATTTCCGGCAAAACCGGTGCCACTCTTTCCCCACACAGTTCAAAATCCAGCCCGCGGTAAACCCATGCACTTCTGCCGATGTTGTGGCGTGTAAATACTGCATTGATCGTCTGATACCATTTCACCATATCTTCATTCATGGTAATATCAATCGTCCCGTACTCACCACAGTAAAGAGCTACATCATACTTCTCAGCTGTCTCGATTGCCTCTTTGAATAAATCCTCAAAAAGCTCTTCCCCGACGATTTCATCATCACCGCGCTTTTCAGGGACATCCTGACCGGCCAGTCCAATGTTTGTTTTAAAGTCTTCGCGGAGCTGTCCGTAGGTCATAGGGAAGGAAATACGATATTCAGGATTCATTTTTTCAATCCAGTATGCTCCCTGATGGGTAAAAATAAGTGGTGCATAGCAGTGGAAATTAAATACAATATTCTCATCATATGGTGCATCCAGATCCTTGACAGATTCTGCACTGTTATTCCAATAACTGCCAACTAAGATTTTTGTTGTAGGGGCTGCTTTTCTAACTTCCTCGATCGTTCTCTTTGCAATGGCATTCCATGCAGCTGAATCCTCTTTATTTACAACCTCATTTAAAAGCTCAAAGGCAATTTTGTCGCCATATTTCGCATATCTCTCTGAGAACTGTCTCCACAGAGCAATAAATCTTAAAATTAATGCTTCATTATAGAAGAAACCAGCTTCTTTTTCGCCTGGATCAAAGGAGTAGCCTGCTGTTTTGTGCAGATCGAGAATCACATTCAGACCATTGTCAAATGCCCAGTTAAATGCCCGGTCCAGATATTCAAATCCGCTCTCCTTGTAATTTCCCTGCTCATCCTCCAGCAGATTATAGTCAACAGGGATACGAACATGATCAACACCCCAGCCTGCAACTACCTTAAAATCCTCTTCCTTAATAAAATTTTCATAACACTCTACCGTGTTATCGCACTGGGAAAACCAGCCTCCAAAGTTAACGCCCTTCTCATAACCAATCCATTTCTTCATCACATAACCTCTTTCCTTTTTTGTACCATGTTGTTGTAATTCAGTTTTACTCAGCTTTACTCAGTTCTGCTTGCTCAGCTTTATGAAAAAATAGTACCATTCTTTTTTGGCCTTGAATATATAAATACTCGCTTTTTTATATATAGAATGACATGGTTCTATGGTCGGATTTGACAGTGTGGAAAATTATGTATGGGACGAGCAATGTTGCTGGGCGCTTGCAGATATTTCTCTATGCGCTCGCCGGCGGCATTGCTGCTTGCAGATATTTCTCTATGCGCTTGCCGGCGGCATGTTGCTTACAAATAGAAAACACATGCAAAAATTTGATTTTCTTCAAAATTGCATGTGTCTATCTCTACACTATTATCCAAATTGCTCTATTTTTAGGCTTTTTCGGCATATTTCAGCATATTTCAGCGTTGCTGCGCGCTCCCTAATCATGCAAAATTTCTGATTCATGAAAAATTGCATGTATTTTGGCGATGGCGGAACATGCAAATTTACATCTTCTTCCAAAATTGCATGTATTTTGCGGCCTAAATTCAGTTTCTACCAGCGAAACTGCTCTAAAAGTACTAAAAAACACATGCAAAATCTTGTATACAATAAATTTTGCCCTATTGGAAAATATGCAGGAAATATATTGTAAATAAGCGGGAAATATATTGTAAAAATGCGAGAAATATATTGTAAATAAGTGGGAAATATATTGTAAATATGCAGAAAATATATTGTAAATAAGTGGGAAATATGTCATCACTAAAATGCAGTCTCCTCTTCCAGATCTCCCTTCACACCACCATCTCTGTCCAATACCAGCTCATATAAATAGAAATCGATGCAGCCAACATTACTTGCATACCAATTCTGAATTCCACATTTTGTAAAACCCAGGCCTTCATACAATCTATGGGCAGGCGTGTTACAGCAAAGGGCATCTAAGCGGACAGCTTTAAGATGCTGCGCCTTCGCCAAATCAACGATTTCCTTCACCATATTTTTGGCAAGACCACAGCCCTGTCTCTTTGGATTGATACATAAAAGATGAATGACTGCAACCTCGTCATCCTTTGCTTTCACATTCCATTGCACCGGATAATAAGACTCATCCTGAAAAAAAGTTACCGCTGCTGCCGCAATAATCTCTCCGGCCTCTTCTGCAAAATACATACTACCGCCTCTGATATAGCCTTCTATCATTTCGTCAGTTGGATGTAATTCGTATTTCCATCGGGCATATTGATCCATGCCTTCAGTGTGCTCGGCAACATATCGATAATAATCTTCTATTTTGTTTAAATCATTATATTCTGCTCTCTTTAACATAACCCTCCCCGAGTGTTTTTTCACAATGCGTTTTTCGGACATGCTTTCACACACTCCATACATAAAATACACTCTGTTCCATTTTTACGTTTACGGGAATTATCTGTCACATCAACCTCCATAGGACAGACTTTTTTACACTTTCCGCAGGAAACACATTTTTCTTTGTCACACTTGATTCGCAGCATGGAGAAATAGCTCATGGGCTTTAAAAATATAGTAATTGGACATATGTATTTGCAAAATGCACGATTATCCTGAAACACAAATGCCAGAATAATTCCAATCAGATAATACAGCGCATTTCCAATCAAAAATGCCCAGAACATAATTTTCTCCATATTACCTGCCCTTGTAAGGAATAGAGCTCCAACAAAAACAACAGATAATACAAACATAATATATCTGATAAAGCCAATCTTTTTCCTTGGCTGCTGTGGTATTTTATACGGCAGAAAATCGAGCACCATTGCTGTCCAGCAGGCATATCCACACCATCCTCTTCCAAAGACCAGCGGACCGAAAATTTTTGCCACCGCATAGTGAATTGTCGCAGCTTCAAATACCCCTGTAAACAGGTAATACCAGAATCCCTCTATCTGCATATTTTCATTACAAATCAATCCAAGATAAATCAGCATATAGGTGCCAACCAAAAGCTGGGTAATTCTGCGTGCATGCTTAAATTTAAGCTGGAACAGAATGCATCCAAGCGCTATTGCCGTTCCAATATAGCTAAAGTTAAACAAATAAAATGAATTTTGTTTTGTGAGCCACAACGTGATTGCTGTTGCTTCAAAAACCAGCCATAAAATTCCTATCCATAACAAGCTTTTTACCTTTTTCATACCTGCCTCCATCTCATAAACTTCTTTCTGGCAATCTCCTGAATATTTTTTGCATACGTTCCCAGCTGCTCCATGATTTTTGTTTTTATTTCATTCTTTATAATCAAAGCATACAACACAATATTGCTTTTTGTAAATCGTAAATCTTCCTCTGTACCGTTTTTATAATTATCAATCATACTGCCGGGCATCTTTATAGAATTTCACTTCTAAAAGCATCCTGCAAAATCAGTTGTCCAAAAGTATGTACTTACAATAAAAAAACGGCTATCATCTATTGACAATAACCGTTTCAGATATTATTTTTCAAATGCATCACTTCTGACATAGTTTTCCACAAATGAAATATCCACAAGAAGTTTCTCCATCAGTCTTTGGAAGGATTGCAGAATCAGTATGCATCTTTTTATGTACATTAAATCGGATTCATCAATCCCGAAGGCACACTTTTAAGTTTCCTATATACTTTGTCTAAGCTCAGCGATATAATAGTCATCTTGGCAGGATTCTCCCCTATTCATCAAAAGTAACGTCTGTTCGTCATATGATGTCAGACCATTCTCCCTTAAAATCTGACCTATATTTTGTCTGCTACTTGGTACAATACGACTTCCAACCCACTTCAGACTTAGCTCTTCGTTTAAATGGTACATTCCCTTTTTTGCGCAGATTGACATCATAAACGGCAATTCCCGAATTGGTACATTCTTCGGTATGTCTATTGTATAAGTTTTATTTTTCTCATTATAATTCAAAATTGAAACAACTTGATTTTTATTTTTTCTTTTTACTGCATATCTCTTCAAAATGACACCACCTTTTCCATATCATTGTCCATATTTTTTCTATATGATTTGCTGATAAAATATGATCTATTCCATTCATAATATATTCACGATCCGACTCTTGTAATCTCTCTATCATTAAATCATAATGTTCTGGGATTAAGGTTAAATTATATTCCAGGGATTTTGCGCCTACATAATTATTCACTGTAAAATCTTGCAGCACATCAAATTGTTCTATTTGTTTTTCATCCCCGTAAGAAGAAAACATAAGTGAAACTCCTTGATCAAATAATGGAGCTAATCTTTACTGAGCCGGTTTAATTTATCTATATTTTTATCGTTTAAATAATGAGATTATCTGATAATGTTTAATTCTCTTTACTTCTTGTTGCCAGCATAGAAGTCGTTTTCTCTAGTATATCTCAACTTTTTATTTATTAAAAGAGAAAAAACCAGGATTCAAAGATTATTTCCCTGAATCTTGACTTCTACATTCTCTACGTACGTTTTTTCTTCCACAAGCCACGCAATACCTTGTCTCGACATCCCTATGACAAGGTCCTACACAAATTACACTTACCATGTGCTCGAATTGTATCCTTTTTCATGGACACTCTTTGTTATCTAATTTCTTTTTCTCAGTTTCGTCCATTAACACCAGCCAAGCAGCTTCCCAATCCAGTAAATCAGTCCCAACAGCCAGCTTGTAAAAATACCATACAGTATGACCGGTCCTGCAATGGTGAAAATTTTCACACCAACACCATAGACCTGTCCCTCTGTCTTAAATTCAATGGCAGGCGCACAGACGGAATTGGCAAATCCTGTAATTGGGACAAGTGCGCCGGCACCGCCAAAGCTGGCGATTGGCTGGTAAAGACTGAATGCCGTCAAAAGGACACTGGCCAGTATCAGAATGACCGAGCACCAGGTGCCTGCCATCTCCTTATCGAGCCCAAGGCTTTTACAATATTCCAGAATTCCCTGCCCGATTGTGCAGATAATTCCGCCCACAATAAATGCCTTCAGCATTTGGAGCGGCAGGTTATTTTTTGGCGTGATCTGCTTGACCATCGCATCATATTCCTTGTGCTTTTGCATATCCATCTGCTTTTTTTCTACTGTTTTGTTACTGACATTAGGTATATTTTCGTTACTCATTCTGACCCCAAACCTTTCCAAAAATAAATAAATGAACCTGCAAGCTTTCCCAGTGCAATAAAAAAAATAACGATACTGACACGTTTCTTAAAGCGGATTCTCCGGAAGAAAATTGGAATGGAATCCAGCATCTCCGCTATGGAAATCGCTAAACAGCCCACAAAAATTCCGGTGAAAAAGCCTGCCATCACAAGCACCGGATAGGCACACCATGCAAGGAAAAACCGGCTGTATGCATACAAGGGCTGAAATATGCCAAACACCGCACCCAATACTGTTCCAAGGACAACCGCATTCTCATAAAGGGTAACCCTTCCGGCTGTACCCGTTTTTCCGGCAAACCGCGGAATCAAAGCGGTGGCGATGAGAACCGTGAATACCCCGGCACTGGCCAATGCCCCGGCCGATGCACCCAAAACAGACAAAAAGACAATTTTCACGATCTCATTCCGCCTCCTTCATCTGGTTTCGCCTCTGAGCATCCTCACAAAGCGTATTGTTCACATCATCCTCATAATTTCGCATGGACACCTCAATTGGTGTGGGGTCTCTGGTTAGCTTATGCTTACCAACGTGATTAAAAAACAGTATAATACCACTTCCCAGACCGATGGAATACGCGATCTGCAAAACCAGAAGACCGCTCTTTGACTCACCCATAACCAGTCCGACAATCTGCTCGAAGGTCTTGTCTATACCAATATCGTTATGAAATGCCATAATGGTAAATCCGGTTCCAAAAAAACTGATCAGACAGACCAGAAGGGTTTTCATAAACTCCCTGAGCCTCTTCTTCTTTTCTGTTTTGGCCACCCACTCCACCACCGTTGCCTCAGCCCCGATTGGAATGAGCAAGAGCTGCGGAAAAGCCCTGTTAATCTGCTCTATCACATACAAATTGCTGAGGATTTCCCGTTTTCCTGTTTTCTGGAAGAAAATGCCAAGCTGTTTCAGCCTTTCCTTTGTCGCTTCATCTGAAGTGGTAATCTCTGCAATATCTGAAAGCAGGACCTTTGCACTGGAAAGCTGTTTTTTATTGCACAAACTGATATAGACAATTTCCCTCACGCATTTTTGCCTCCTTGTCCAATCACTTATGGCTAGTATTTGCCTTTTTTGTTTTTTTATGCCTGAAAGGAAAATTTTTTCAAGCTTGTTTATACACAAAAAAATAACGGGGTTCCTCCGCAAAAGAACCTCGTTATTCTTAAGTTGATCCTATCATCTATTCCTACCAGACGACAGCAATTTTACTCCATTCCAGCAAGAGCCCCGCAATCAGTCCAAGGGAATACAGAAGTCCAATGACCTTCAGGTTGTCCTTCACATCCTTGTTAACACGGCACAAAACAAGAATTCCCACACCTGCGCTGACTAAAAGTCCAGCCATCATTGCACCAAAGCTCATCATGCCTTCCAGATAAAGGCTTGTAATTACTACGGAGGCTGCACAGTTTGGAATCAGTCCTATCACGGCTGACAGGGCAACTCCCACAATCGGCTGATTCAGAATAAAGCCAGACAGGCTTTCCTCTCCAACTGCCCCAATGACCAAATTGAGAATCAGAGAAATCAGAAACAGAAAAAGTATAATATGCAGCGTATGCTTTACAGCCGATTTCAAAATACCATCGTTACATTTGCAGTGCTCTTTTTCGCAGATTTCATTGATATGGAAGGTTTCATCTGCTGTGGGTTTCTCTGCGTAAGCACGGATTTTCTGATTCTTGGAATGAATAAAATCAATGAGAAAACCGCCTGTCATACCAATTACGACCTTCATGGCAATGATTTTAACTATCACGACTACCGGTGCCTGCTCTGAAATAAGAATCGGGAGCATCTCATCCGAGGTGGAAAGGTAAATGGCAAGCAGCGTACCGAGGGTAATAATTCTTCCGGCATAAAGGTTAGACGCTGCAGCCGAAAATCCACACTGGGGAAACGCTCCTAACAGGGCTCCAAAGAAGGGACCAAATTTCCCAGATTTGCGGACCATATCCTTACTTTTTTCTTCCATATGATGTTCCATATATTCCATGGCCAGGTAGGTCAGAAACAGAAACGGAAGTATTTTAACCGAATCAATCAGTGCATCCAGTGCACTGTCTAAAAATAGCTCTATCATAATATTTTATCCTTACTATTGTTACATCCAACAAGTTTCCGTCAAACAAAGTTTAGCTCTTAAACTTTAACATATTCCCGAAATTTGTCAAGCAAAGTACCTTTACACCGGCTTTAATAAAAAACAGCTCAGAAAGCCCAGACTATACCATTGCCTCCTTTCTGAGCTTCAATAGAATTTTCTTTTCCTGTCTGCAGACCTGCACCTGGTTCATATGCAGCTCCTTCGCCACATCTGTCTGGGTTTTTTCTTCAAAAAAGCGCATGCGGACAATCTTCTTCTCCGTATCATCCAATGACTGCAGCAGCTGCTTTAGAAGCATGCGGTTCATCATCTCTTCCTTTTCACGATCCGATGCATCCCCAAAAATACGGCCTGTCCCATCACCGTCCACCACCTGATCTACCAGAAAAATTTCATTTCCATCCGACTGGTAAACCGTCTGATATATTGAAGAAATTTCAATATTTGCCTCGTATGCCATTGCAATTTCCTCCCTGGTCAGCCCCGTCCTTTCAGATAATTCCGCCATGGTTGCTTCCCTTCCGAATTCATGGCAGAACTGTTCATTGGCCTGCCTGATTTTATATCCGTTTTCCTTCAGGGATCTGGAGACCTTAATCATTCCGTCATCCCGCAGGAAACGCTTCAATTCCCCTGTAATCAACGGAACGGCATAGGTGGAAAATTTCACCTCATAGGATGTGTCAAACTGGTCAATTGCCTTCATCAATCCAATACAGCCAATTTGAAAGAGATCCTCCGGTTCATATCCACGCCCCTTAAAGCGCTTTACAATAAAATGAACCAGCCCAAGATTTTCTTCTATTAATGTATCTCTGGCTTCCTTATCGCCCTTCTTCGCCTGTAACAACAACTGCGTCGTAGGGTCCATGGATTACTGCCCGCCAATCTGCTTACTCATGTAAACGCTGGTCCCGATGCCTGGTTTCGATTCCACATACAGCTGATCCATGAACGCTTCCATAAAGGCAAACCCCATTCCGGAGCGCTCCAGCTCCGGCTTACTTGTATATAAGGGCTCCATAGCCTGCTTAATATCAGAAATTCCAACTCCCCAGTCTGTAATTTTAATATAAAGACTTCTCTCTTCCAGAAAAGCTTCCAAAGCAACCGGTTTTTGTTTCTGCTGATCTGTGTCTGCACCACCATAACCGTGGATGACAGCATTTGTCACCGCCTCAGACACAGCAGTTTTCACATCCTCCACCTCCTCCAGTGTAGGATCAAGCTGTGTCATAAAAGAAGCCACTGCCACTCTCGCAAAGCCTTCATTCTGTGACAAAGGACAAAAAGACAGCTCCATATGGTTAAATGCCTGTTTTTTCTTTTCTTTCCACTCCGTTTTCCAATTTTCTCCTGTTTCTGCAACTTCCATGCACTCCTGTTTCACCATTTCCATCCTCCTAATTATTTTGTGGCTCCAGCCTGATGAATTTCTATCATGCCCTTCATTCCAGATAGTTGAATCATTTTCATGATTCGCTCATTCATATGCACTGCGATTACCTTTCCTCCAAAGCAGGAAATCTTCTTATATCGTCCCACCATAACTCCTATTCCTGCGCTGTCCATAAATGTCGTTTTGGAAAAATCAAAGACAATATTCTTAACCTTTCCCTGCAAAATTACATTGTCTGCCTCTTCTCTGATCTGCTCCGCCTGATGATGGTCCATCTCCCTTGGCATACGAATATGGAGATCACCATTTTTCACGATAAACATGCTGTTCACTCTTTTTCCTCCTTTTCTTCCATTTTTCGACATAGAAAAAGGACATAGCTTTTGCTATGTCCTCTTTTGTAATTTACATTCATTTTCTTCCTGTTGTTCTTTTCTTTCTACTGTTCTTCTTTTCCTGCCAGGCTTTTATTTCTGCTGAGCTTCTTTTCCTGCCAGGCTTCTTTTTCTGCTGAGCTTCTTTTTCTGCCAAGCTTATATTCCTACTGCTCCTCTCCCGTCAGATTCTCTTCTGTCTGAGGATTGTTTGCTGTGGCAGCATCCGCAATATTACGCTCCGCCCTGCCTGCATATTCGGAATCCGGGAATGTGGTAACCAGCTGATTATAAAGCTCATTGGCCTTATCCATATCCTCCGACTGCTGGTAAGCCTCTGCTAACGTATAGAGAATCTTTGGATCTGTATTATCAAAATACCATGCCTTTTCCAGCTGTTTCACTGCCTCGGAATAATCTCCCTTATTCTTGGATGAGTTGCCTTCCTCGAAGCAGTTTTTGGCAATGTCTGCGCCAACCTGGTTGAGCATTTCTGTATACAGGCCCTTATAGGCCTCCGAAGCATTTGCCTCGACGAATTCCTTATCGATACTGTACAGTGCATCCGAAATTGCATCCAGATCAGAAGGATCACTGATATAATCACTGGCTGTTTTTAACAGACCGTCCACTGACTGAAGGGCTCCACCCTCTCCTGTATAGGAGCTGATCTGCTCCTGCAGCTCTGTATTTTCATCTGTCAGCGCATTGACACGCTGCTCTAAATCCGCAATTTGAGAGGTCTTTTCATCGGAGTTCTCGCTGATGACCTTCAATTGATTATTTAAATCCTTTTCTGCTGACTGGACTCTTGCCGGTACAATCAAAAACCAGCTCACCGCCAGACCAATGAAAAGACCAATACAGATATTCAGCAGTGTAGATGGACCTACAATTGGCTCTTTTACATTCAAAGGCTGAATAATCGTTTCATTTCCACTCTGATAGGTCACCGCATCATCTGATACAGCTGGCTTTTTCTTTTTAGGGGCAACGGTTTCATCACCCTCGAGCATAAAACGAACCTCTTTTATATATCGAAGCGTCATGGTATTATTGGCATCAACCTTTATGGCCTTGGAAAGCTCTCTCTCCGCCTTTTCCCACTCTTCTGATGCAATAAATAAAAGGGCAAGAAGCTGATGTGCCTTCACAAACCTCGGATTGAGAGAGACCACCTTTTTCAACTGGATAATGGCAAGGTCATTACTACCTGCGTAGCAGTAGGACAGCGCCTGGTTATACTTTTTAACAGTCTGATTGATGGTATCCAGTCTTGTTGGATTCGACTGAACATCATTGATATAATCATCCGCAATGTTTTTCTTAGGGCGGATATTCTTACTGATTACCCACTCTCCGAGAGCTGCTACCGTTTCTCCCAGTTCAAAATATACAAGGCCTAAAAGATTTCTGGCCTCCACATGATTTTTATTAAACTTCAACGCCTGACGCAGACTGACAACCGCCCCAGACAAATCCCGCACATTTGCCTTATCCAATCCATCATTGTAGAACATATTGGAAATGTGCATGATTTTTTTATACAATGAAACATCCGTGCCACAAGCCGTACAGAAATCCTTTTCCGACAGGTCACAACCGCAATGAAAGCATTTCATGACTTTTCTCCTATTCTACTTCCGTGTTCTTCTTTTCTTCCTTTAACATATCCACCAGCACATCGGCCATATCGGTCAAATCCTGATTATAAATAGCATCCGCTGCCTCTTCGATCTCCAGACTCGGATGAAACTTTTTTAATTCTTCCTCAAAATTGATCATGAAGATTTCCTCCTTATTACGGCTTTCACTAAGCCAATCAAATATAATGAACCCACAATAAAGACCTGATCCTTTTCCCCCTTCAGCCTGCTGCACAGGGAAATTCCTTCCTCTGTACCCTTGGCATATTGAACCTGCCAGTCATTATATTGTGAAAATTGTGTCTCTAGCCGTGCTCTATGTATGCCCCGTTCTTCCTCCATCTCCACAGCAACAACCTGTGAAAAAAGATGGCTTTCCGAAAGCATGGATATCATCTGTGCAAAAGCCTTATCTGAAACAGCAGAAAAGCAAAGAATTCGCTTCCCTTCTACCGGAATCTCTGCTGCCGATTCCAGAAATGCTTTCATTCCATCTTCATTATGTGCGCCATCAAAGAATACTCCGGGCATAACCTCTTCCATACGTCCTTCCCAGAACGTATGAGAAACCGCGTCTCTCATTTTTTTCTCTGACATTGGTGTCATTTGCTTTCTTTCTTCAAAAGCCTCGAACGCACGCAGGGCAATGGAAGCATTTTCCACCTGATAAAGCGCAGGTGTTGACACCGTAAGACTAATATTATTATAATATAGGGATTTGTAGGAAAAATCAATGCTTTTATATTTTACTTTTTCGACTTTATAATCGTTTTCTCCTACCGGAATGCCATCAGACATTCTATCTTTGCAGACCTTTTCAATCACAGCGCTGGTACTGTCCGCCCTGTCACAGTAAACCGTTGCGGCATTTTGCTTGATAATGCCTGCCTTTTCCCCTGCAATTTTCTCTCTTGTATCTCCCAGATACTGGCAATGATCCAGCCCAATTTCCGTAATGACACAGACGTCTGTTCCATCCAGTGAATTGGTTGCATCCAGTCTTCCGCCCAGCCCGGTTTCCAAAATGAGGATTTCTACTTTCTCCTTGTCAAAAATGTACATTCCCATGAGAAACAGAAATTCAAAAAAGGTGGGATGAGCAATGCCTCTCTTTTCTCCTTCATCCGCAGCCGCTTTCACCTGTGAAAAGGCCTCTGAAAAAAGTGGTTCTGACACCATCTCCTGATTAATCAGAAAACGTTCCAAAACGGAGACAAGATGTGGGGAAATAAAAGCACCTGTTCTTACTCCACGCTCCCGAAAGAGGCTCTGGAGATAAGCACACACGCTTCCTTTTCCATTGGTTCCAGCCACATGAATTCTGGGGATATTCACCCCGGGATTTCCCAGCTGTTCCAAAAAGAATCTCGTATGCTCCAAATCATTTTTACTTGTAAACTTGGGTATCTGATAAAGGTAAGCCTCTATCTCCTGATAGGTCATGACCACATCTCCATTACATTAAGTCTCTAATTTCGCACGACGACGCTTCCGGCAATCATTCCGGATATATTGCGGTATTCCATATACGTTGTACTCTTTTCCACCGGCATTTTTGCTTCATCTACACAGATAATACTGCCCGCATAGATATGTCCCTCCACTCTGACAGTGGCGTTCTTGCACATACGCATATAATTCTGTTGAACAGCAAGCTTCTCCTTGCTCTTCTTCAAGCTTTCACTCAGTTCCTCCACACGCTTTTTAATTGCACCAACACGGACCTCCAGGCTCTTGGGAAGTGAGCCCGTTTCCCTTACCTTTTTCTCAATCAGCTTTAACTCCTCGCAGGCGCTGCTGATTTCTCCCTGCATTAATTCCGCCTGGTATTTCTCCTTGCGAAAAGTACTGAGCAGCTCCACTGGGCAGCCTGCATGGGCAATGGTCTTGACCTCCACATCATTTCCCAGCTCCTTACAGCAGATTCCTTTGCTTCCATGCACATTTCCACCAATCAGCGTTCCCTTTTTGCCCTGAAGAATTACCTTTCCATCTGCATAAACCTGGGAATTCAGAATGATGTTTACTGTCACATCTCCTCCGGCTCTTACCCTGCTATGTTCAATAAAATCTGCAAAAACATCGCCTTTGGCCTCGATATATGCCTTATGGTTTCCCTGTATACCACGCTTCAGAATAATATCACCACCGGCATAAAGACTGGCTGCCTCCACACTGCCCTCAATGGTCAGATTCTTTCCGGCCTTTATTGTGACACCGGCGTCAACATTTCCGCTGATTACAACATCTCCATAAAATTCCACATTTCCAATGAGCATATCCACATCTGCATTGATTTCATAGGCACTGATTATTTCAATTTTACCATCCCTGAAATCGAGCTTGCCCTCCTTGGCTGCAACAAAAAGGGAGGGGTCCTCCTCATCCCTCTTGATATCTCTGCCCTGGAGCGGCGGAAGGTCCTTTGCGGGAATAACCGGAATCGGATTTCCCATGACATCGCTTCCCTCAATCGCCTCCTGCGCCTTATGATATCTGGCTAACACTTCGCCTTCCTTAATCTTCTGCACACGGTTCATGCTCTGATAATCGACACTGCCGTCAGGACGGATAACAGGCTTCCGCTTGATATTTTCCTCATCAAAGAAGTACTCGTAGTAGCCGTTCTTTCCCTCCATGGGCTCTACACGCTCGGCTACCTTTATTTCCCGTTCATACACCTTTTTTCTGGACATGGCTATGAGATTATCCACATTCAGACCGGCAACAACGCCATTTTCATTCAGCAATGCAATCAGTTCTTCTTTGGTATAGCTCTCTCCATCCTCTTTGGGCATCAGATAAAGCCATGCCTGCATTTTATCCTCTGTTACTCTCACATAGGTTTTTGTTTTATCCGGTGCAAAAACAGAGAAGTCCTTTGACACACCGCCCTGCAATTCCTGATCTCTGCTTTTATGTGGTTCGACTGCCATAAGAACTCCTCCTATTCTGTTTCCTGATTTTTATTCTATAAAGGTCTGCTTCTGAAACCTCTTGATATTATATATTACAGTCCGTAGGACGCTTTGATTTCAGCAAATTCTCTTGAAAGTGTAAAGCCATATACCAGTGTGTCCCGGTTCTCTTCTCCACGGTTCAGTCTTCCTACCCAGTCAGCCTTTCCTGCTGCGTCCGGTTCACGGTTTAAAAGTGTCCGATACATTCTGGTGACGAACTCTTCGTTGGACAGATTCATATTCTGCAGCTCCTGGGAGTGTAAAAATCCGTTGTTTACAATGGCTTCAATAGACTGGCTTCCTGACAAATATTCCTGACACCAGTACTCAATTCCACCATCATCATAGGCTCTGCCAAGCATCTTGGTATAAAGTCTCGCCATAAATCCTGTTGCACCGGGATTCTGGTCTCTGTAAGCTGTCAATGTAACACTTCCTCTGATTACTCCGTAGCTGTTACAAAGATTTGAGAATTCTGTGGACTCGGCAAAACCATGATAAACATAAATTCTGCTCATTCCATTTTCCAGTAAATTTAACCAGCCGGCTTTTCCACCCTCATCTGCTTCTCTGCCAAACATGGTACGGTAAAGTGTATCAACAAACTGTTCATTACTGCAATTTTTGTTGGTAAATTCTTCACTGAAGAAAAATCCCATGGCAACCTGTGAAGCGGTCTCCGACTGATTGGAAAGGCGGCCTGTCCAGTCACTTAGTCCATCAGAGTCATAGTCTCTGGAAAGACAAACATTATAGAGACGTTTTACAAAGGCAGTTACATCCTGTGCATAGGTCTGCTTCTCCGGCAGTGAAATATAACCATGGTCTAAAATTTGATAACTTACCTTGCTCAAATCCACTCTGATTCGCTGTCCTTCAACCGTTAAGGAATAAATCACCTTATCGGTTCCGTTGTAGGAATATACCTTCTCCACTGTTTTTCCGCTGTTGGTAACCTTGTATACATTGTATGGGTCACTTATATACAGTGCATCATTGTAGATAACCATCTGTCCCATATTTGGTGCCTGAACCCAGGAATTTCCACCTTGATTAGCTCTCCAGAGACTGCTTCCAAAGGTCTGTACAACCGAATCGCTTCCTGTTGCTTCATTATAATAGAGCAGACAGGTTTTTCCGTTTTTGGCACCTACATGAAAGGCTCCCGCACCATTTTCAAAATAGAAGGGCGCATTATATAAGGAATTATCCCTTCTGTACCAATAGCCTCCGTTATCATATAATGTGCTGGTACATTCATAATCGGAGGAAGCAATGGTGTGATTGCTGTTGAATGCCGATCTGCTTTTCATAAAGTTGTCATGTAAAACCTCGGCACTGTCCGGCTGACCATCCCAGGTACAATCCACGTTATACCAGCTGCCATTGATCTGTACTACATTCCAGACATGATCTCCCCCTCTTGCATAGGCCACATTTAAACCGGCATAAAGAGCCAGCTTAAAATATGCATAGGCATATCCCTGACAGACCGCCGTCTTTTCTACCAATGCGCCATATGCAGTATAAGCATTTGGATGTGCTCCATTCATTCCGGCATAGTCGTAGCTGCAGTTTCTGCACAGCCAGTCATGTAATGCCAAAGCCTTCTGCAGATCATTCATCCCCGGCTTTATTACTTCACCGACCGCCTCTTTAATTGCATTGCCAACAGCTGGCCAGTTTTCCTCATACCGAAGCCAGATACTGATTACCTGACCGCCTGAGGTCGTTCCTCCTCCTATTCCGGATATATAATAGAGGTCTCCACGCTCTAACAAAAGCTCTTTGATAATCTGGGCTGCCTGGTCATAGCTGATTCCCATTCCGGCCAGGTTAATTGTCTGTGCATGGGCAAGCATCCCATCCAATATTGTCTGCTTTGCCTCTGAATACCCTTCTGTCTGTAACGAATCGTCATGAGCTAAGGGAATCATAGTGATATCGAATTCAAAGGTTTCCATTTCCCCGTTTGCCGATACACTGCTTTTTCCGGTCTTTGCCTGCTTTGTTTCTGATGTCTCATTGTCAGAAGCACCTATATTGTTTTCTGACACGTTTGTCAGCTCTGATGCTGCTACATTACTTACCATTCCCATACAAAGTGCCATTGTAAGAACCGCGGCAGATAGTGCTTTACATACTCTTTTCAGACTTCTGTTCTTCATAGGCTTTTTCCTCATAATCTTTTTCCTTTTTTCTTTTTTCTCATTAGTATTATATTGACTTGTCTATTTCAAAGAATCCAGTCTTTCCTTAACCTGCGCCAGCATCTGTGTGTATTTAGCCAGCTTGCTTCTCTCTTCTTCCACCTTTGCTTCCGGAGCCTTGCTCATAAATTTCTCGTTATTTAACATGCCGTTGCTTCGGGCAATTTCGCCATTTAAGCGTTTCTCTTCTTTTTCAAGACGCTCAATTTCCTGTTTGATGTCAACAAGCTCTGCAAAAGGCATATAGATATTTGCATTTTCAATCACAACACTGACAGCATCGTCATCAATTCCTGCTTTGTCATTCTGAACCAAAACCTCTGATGCATAAGCAAGAGGTGCAAAGAACAGCTTTCCTTCTTCAAAGACAGAAGCGATTTCAGGTTTCTCTGTTACCACATAAACCTGTGCCTTTTTGCTTGGTGGAACGTTCATGCCGGTACGAACATTGCGGATTCCACGGATTGCTTCCTTCAAAACTTCGATTTCCTTTTCTTCCCTTTCAAAGCTTCTGGAAGCATCTGCTACAGGCCATTTGGAAACCATGATAGATTCCTCCTCTGACTGCATTGTGCAGAAAATCTCTTCCGTAATAAAAGGCATGTATGGATGTAACAGCTTTAATACATCAATCAGAACGGTCTTTAAGGTATAAAGAGCTGCATTTTGGCTGTCTGCATTGTCACTGTTATATAATCTTGGTTTTACCATCTCGATATACCAG
>CAZUCI010000024.1:0-37792 GCA_964619485.1 uncultured Lachnospiraceae bacterium | reverse complement strand
TTCATCTGCCACGGCAACATTTGTAGAAGTCCTATGGCAGAATTTATAATGAAATAACTGATCTCTGAGCGGGGTCTCACCTCCCAGTTCTACATCGCCTCCGCCGCAACCAGCAGCGAGGAAATCTGGAACGGAGTAGGCAATCCGGTTTATCCGCCGGCCAAAGAAGAGCTTGCCAAGCATGGTATCTCTTGTGAAGGTAAACGCGCAGTGCAGATTACCAAAGCAGATTATGATAAATACGATCTTTTAATAGCCATGGAGCAGATGAATGTCCGTAACATGCTCAGAATCTTAGGCTCAGACCCAGAGGGAAAGATCCACAGATTATTAGACTACGGCAGCAGGCCGAGAGATATTTCTGATCCTTGGTATACAGGAGATTTCAGAACGACCTATGATGACATTTTAGAAGGCTGCGAAGCACTTCTCGATGCAATTAGCTAGTTTTTATAAGAGGGACAACAACATGAACATACTCATCGCCATGGATTCCTTTAAGGGAAGTCTTTCCTCCATAGAGGCCGGAAATGCCGCAGCAGAGGGAATCCGACGTGCTTTTCAAGCAGCGAATTCTAAGAGCAAAACAAACGGCAAAACAAGCAATGACATCAATATACAAGTCTGTCCTTTAGCAGATGGTGGCGAAGGGACCACGGAGGCACTTACCTATGGAATGGGCGGAAGCTTGGAACAGGTAATAGTTAAAGGTCCGAGAGAGAAGGAAGTTATCTGTACCTATGGAATCATCGAGGACAAGCACACCGCAATCATGGAAATGGCAAGTGCTTCGGGCATTACGCTGATTTCAGAAGAGGAGCGAAATCCTCTTTATACCACTACTTACGGCTTTGGTGAGGCAATCAACGATGCCATTGATAAGGGATGTAGGAATTTTCTCATCGGCATCGGTGGAAGCGCGACCAATGATGGTGGAGTGGGGATGCTTCAGGCCTTGGGATTTTCTTTCCTGGATAAGCAGGGAGTGGAGATTCCAAGAGGGGCAGCAGGACTTGAGAAGTTAGATAGAATTGAAATAGAAAATGTACGACCGGAGTTAAAGGAGTGCACGTTTCAGATTGCATGCGATGTGATCAATCCTCTGTGTGGAGAAAATGGCTGCAGCGCAGTTTTTGGACCACAAAAGGGCGCGGATGCCACAATGATTCAGCAGATGGACCAGTGGCTGGGAAATTATGCCAGGATTGCCAAAACAATCAATCCAGGCAGCGATGGCACCAGGCTTGGTTCAGGAGCTGCAGGTGGAATGGGCTTTGCTTTTCAGACTTTTTTAAATGGAAAGCTGGAATCAGGAGTGAAGCTGGTCTTAGATCAGACCGGATTAAAGGACAAAATGAAGGACGCAGATTGGGTCATTACCGGCGAAGGCCGCTTAGATGGGCAGACTGTTATGGGAAAAGCGCCGATTGGTGTGGCAAAGCTTGCCAAGGAACAGGGCAAACCTGTTATAGCCTTTGGTGGCAGTGTGGACCGCAGTGCTTCTGTATGTAATGAGGCTGGAATTGATGCATTTTTCCCAATTGTCAGAGGAGTTTCTTCCTTAGAAGAAGCCATGAATTCGGAGAATGCAGCTAAGAATCTGGCCGACACCTGTGAGCAGGTCTTCCGCCTGATTGTTCTTTAAGTGTACAAAAAAAGCACCACCCTCAAGGTCATGCCTTAAAAACAGTGCTCTAGTGCGCCATCAGGGACTCGAACCCTGGACAAATAGATTAAGAGTCTACTGCTCTACCAACTGAGCTAATGGCGCATATATATGAAGCGTCTTATTGCGACGCAAGCATTATTATAGTATAATATTTTGGAGTTGACAAGACTTTTTTGAAAAAATTTTACAAAAATTTGAGGTTAAGGATATGATTATCGATACACACGCTCATTTTGATGATGAGGATTTTGATGCAGACCGTGAAGAGGTCCTCGCAGAGCAAAAAAGAGTGGGGATAGAAACAATTATTAATGCGGCTGCTTCTCTGGAAAGTGTGGAGACTACGCTGCAGCTTGCAAACAGTCATGATTTTGTTTACGCCATGGTTGGTGTTCATCCGGACAATGCTTCTACATTGACCGGGGAGCACATGGCTTATTTTAAGAAACTTACCGAAAATCCCAAGGTTGTAGCCATCGGAGAGATTGGTTTGGATTATCATTGGGATGCTTCTCCAAGGGATGTTCAGAAGCGTTGGTTTATGGAGCAGATGGAGGTGGCAAGACAGACGAAGCTTCCAATCTGTGTTCATTCCAGAGATGCGGCGGAGGATACGTTGAAGGTTATGCAGGAAGCGCACGCGGAGGAGATTGGCGGCGTGGTCCATTGTTATTCCTACAGCGTGGAGCAGGCCAAAGAGTATTTGAAAATGGGCTTTTATTTTGGCATTGGTGGTGTGGTTACCTTCAAAAACGGCCGCAAATGCAAAGAAGTTGTGGACATGCTGCCACTAGAGCGCATATTATTAGAGACGGACTGTCCTTATCTTTCTCCGGAACCAAATCGTGGAAAGCGTAATACTTCAGCGAATCTTTTTTATGTGGCAGAGGAAATTGCTGCCATTAAGGGAGTTTCCAAAGAGGAAGTCATGAGACAGACAACAGAAAATGCAAGACGGCTTTACACCAGACTGCAGTAAATATGGAACAAACACGCAAAAAGGAGATTTATGGCAACATTAGGAATACCATCCAATACAATAGAGATTTTACAAAAATACAACTTTAGCTTTCAGAAGAAATTCGGGCAGAATTTCCTCATAGATACCCATGTTCTTGAGAAGATTGTGGAGGAAGCGGGAATTACAGAGAATGACTGTGTATTGGAGATTGGTCCCGGAATCGGAACCATGACGCAGTACCTGGCAGAGCATGCAAAGCGTGTCATTGCAGTGGAAATCGATGATCATCTGATCCCGATTCTAAAGGATACCCTGTCTGCATATGATAATGTAACAGTCATTCATAACGATATTTTGAAGGTGGATGTGGCTGCTCTTTGTGACGAATACAATGAGGGAAGGCCGATTAAGGTCGTGGCGAATCTTCCTTATTACATTACAACCCCGATTATCATGGGGCTTTTTGAGAGTCATGTGCCTCTTGATTCCATCACCATCATGGTGCAGAAGGAAGTGGCTGACCGTATGCAGGTTGGACCGGGAACTAAGGATTATGGTGCACTTTCTCTGGCTGTTCAGTATTATTCCAGGCCACAGATTGTAGCCAATGTTCCGCCAAACTGTTTTATTCCAAGGCCAAATGTTGGCAGCGCGGTCATTAAGCTGACGCGTTTTCAGAATCCGCCGGTGGAAGTCGATGATGAAAGGAAGATGTTTTCCATCATCCGGGCATCCTTTAATCAGAGAAGGAAAACATTGGTAAATGGCCTTTCCAATGCAGGTCTTTCCGGTATCACAAAAGAGAATATCGTACAGGCCTTGGAGCAGATGCAGCTGTCCCCCACAATCCGTGGAGAAGCATTGACGTTAGAGCAGTTTGCGGCTCTGAGCAATTTGTTATAAAAGCCCATAGAATGGCGCATAAAACCACAAATTTTATGCGTTATTTTTTTGACATCGAAATGGTCCTATGATACACTGATATTTAGTTAGAAAATAGGGTTTTTATGTAAAAAAATACAATATCATGTATAGAAGCAGTTTGAGGTGAGTCACTTGGATAAGTATGAATATCGAATGAGTGCGGAGCAGATTAATGCTCTGATTGAGCAAAGGGAATATGGAGAGGCCGTTAAGATTGCGGACACCATCGACTGGAGAAGAGTTAAGAGTGTGGCAATGTTATGTAAGGTCAGTGAATTATATAAAATGAACCGTCGTTACGAGGACAGTAAAGAGATTTTACTGCTGGCTTATGACAGGCAGCCTGGTTCCCGCAAGATTGTTTATTCCCTCTGCGAGCTTTGTATTAAGCTGGAAGAGTTGGTTTTAGCCATTGAATATTATAAGGAATTTGTACAGATTGCGCCAAAGGATACAGGCCGTTTTATTTTGCAGTATCGTCTGTATGAAGCGCAGGATGTCAGTTTGGAAGAGCGAATTGCCGTTCTGGAGGAGTACAAAAAGAGAGATTACCGTGAAAAATGGGCCTACGAGCTGGCTTATCTGTATCACCGAATCGGTCTTGCAACCCGTTGTGTAGAAGAGTGTGACGAGCTGATTCTCTGGTTTGGCGAGGGAAAGTATGTCATCAAAGCTATGGAGCTTAAGATGCTGCATGCGCCATTAAGCCCAAGTCAGCAGGAGAAGTACGATCAGAGATTCCAGCGTTCCACCACCGCATATATGGTCAATACAGAGGATGGCACCATGGAAGAGGCATCCGATGAGGATATGAGAACAGCCTCTGGAGTGTCTTCCAATACTGGAAGTATTCCTTCCATGCCAATTCAGATTAAATCCGTTGAGGTTTCCAATGCACCAACCACCAGAATCCCATCCAGGGATGTGGAGAATGAGATGCAGGCAGCAGAAGCCGATATGAATCTGGCTGACACTAAGGAAATGCCTACCATTGATATGCCACAGATTCCGTTGGCTGAGGTTTCTCCTGATATGGATATTCATGTAAAACCTCTGGACATGGGTGAGTACAATACCATCAACCTGCAGAAAGAGCTTGCTAAGAACCTGGCAAAGATGTTTGAGCAGGAGGATATGGAAGCGACAGATGCGACCAGGGCATTGCCTGTTGATTCTATCAATGATCTTGCAAATGCCAGAGAGGCCATGGAAAGTGAGAATGCTTCAAAAGAGGAGCTTCCTCTGGAGGAGACGCTGGCAAAAGAGCTTCCGGATGAAACTCTGGCCGAGGAGGTCACGGCAAAGGATTCCAGAGATCTTTCTGTTACCAGAGCGATAGTAGATGAGGTTGCGCAGATAATTGGAGCATTGCATGAGAGAGATCAGATTACAGAGGAAGATCTTTTAAAATCCATAGAGCCATTAGAAAATGAGGCACCTGAAGCAAAAGAGGAGCCTGAAACGATAGCAGAGCCTGAAACAGCAGCAGAAGCTGAAATGCCGACAGCGCCGGAAATGGTAGCGGAACCAGAAACATCGGCAGCACCGGAAGCAGAGCAGCAGTCAGTACCAGAAGAGGAGCCGTCATCAGAAGAGGAAATGGTAAATGAGCAGATTACCGGTCAGCTCAGCTTTGACGATCTGATGTCTGAGTGGGAACAGACCAAGAAGGCTGCTGAGGATAAGCGTTTGGAAGAAATGCGCCGCAAGGTCTTAGAGCAGACGGGACCCATGTTCAAGAATTTTGATGAGGCTGCCAGAGCAAGTGTTCAGGCAGATCTGGACATGATTACACCTCCGTTGAATGTATTTGAGGCCGCAGCTGATGTGGTTACACAGGATGATGAGGTCGAGGAGCTGGAAGAGGTAGCACCTGTTTTGGAGGAAGAGCCAATTCAGATTGCCGGGGAGCCCGCATATCATCCAACAGTATTTGATACCGCAGAAATCAATGGCCTGGAAGAGAAGCTGATGGCATCTCTTGCTGTGGAGGAGCCTAAGACAGAGGAACTTAAAATAGAAGAGCCTAAAATAGAGATGCCTCAGGCAGAGGAACCTGTTTTACCGCAGGAGAAGCCTGGTTCTGTCACAGAAGAGTTTGACAAAAATCTGGAGCAGATGGTGATGCAGGCTTTAAGTGAAAGCGAAGAGAAGACACCGGATGCGCCAAAGGGCGATACTGGTTTTATCATTGCTGATCTGACAGAGGAGGAAGCAAAGAAGGCAGAGGATGCCAAAAAGGCTGCAGAAATCGTTGAGAGACTGAAGAAGCGTGAGACAGCACAGCTTGAGCAGGAAGCGATTGATCAGGCCGCCAAGGAGCAGGCAATCGCTGAGGGAAGAGAGCAGGATATTCCTGTTCGCAGAACCTTGACAAAATCCGAAAAAGAAATGTTTGGATCCATAGCACAGACCAGAGAGGTTCAGGAATCGGTTGCCAATGCCATCGATAACATCAGCTTAAATCCCTGCCTTGGAAATGTCATTGTCACCGGGGAAAAGGGAACAGGTACGATGACGGCAGCCAAGAACCTGATTAAAACCTTATCTGTAAATAACGATGCTTTTTCTGGTAAGGTTGCCAAAATTACCGGTGAGCTTTTGAACAGCAAGAGTATCGAGGAGACCTTAAACAATTTGGAGAATGGTGCCTTAATTATTGAGCACGCTTCCAGCCTGGATGAGATGACTCTTTTATCCATCAACGAGTATTTGAAGAAAAAGAAAGATGGAGGGGTTTTCATTGTTTTGGAGGACACCAAAAAGGGAATGGAAAGCCTTTTGGAGAAACCGAATGCATCCAGAGAATTTTTTGATCTTCAGATTGATATTGCTGCATTAGACAATGATGGTCTGGTTGCATATGGTAAGGAATACGCCAATGAGAGGGAATATTCCATTGATGATATGGGTGTTCTTGCATTATACACAAGAATCGCGGATATGCAGACAAATGAGCACGCGGTGACCGTTGATGAGGTTCGTGAGATTGTGGACGAGGCAATTAGAAAGGCAGAGAAGAAGAACATTTCTCATTTTATGGATGTGATTCTTGCAAAGCGATATGATGATGAGGATATGATTGTTCTTAGAGAAAAGGACTTTATGAAATAAAGAGAGGGAAAAGGGTTGGTGAGTATGGAAGTAAATCCAATTTATATTACTGAGGCAGATCAATATGTCTTTGCACAGGGGTCACATTATGAGATTTATGACAAATTAGGCGCACATAAGACAGTTGTCGATGGTGTGGAGGGTGTCTACTTTGCAGTTTGGGCGCCAAATGCAGAATATGTAAACGTCGCAGGGTCTTTTAATGATTGGGATATTTATCAGTATAATATGAAGAGACTGGGTGAAGGGGGCATTTTTGCACTGTTCATTCCGGGTGTCAAGGAAAATGACATGTATAAATATGTCATTACCACCCGCGCGGGAGACAAGCTTTATAAGGCTGATCCCTATGGCAATTATACAGAGCTTCGCCCGGGCAATGCTTCCAAAGTGACAGATTTAAGTAATTTTAAGTGGTCTGATAAAACCTGGATGGATGCAAAGGCCGGAAAGAAATGGCAGAAGGAGCCAATTGCAATTTATGAGTGCCATATCGCTTCCTGGATGAGACATCCACAGGAGGGCGCTGAAGGTTTCTACAACTATCGTGAATTTGCAGACAAAATCGTAGAGTATTGTAAGGAATTAAAATATACACATATCGAGCTTATGGGTATTGCGGAGCATCCATTTGATGGTTCCTGGGGTTATCAGGTAACCGGATATTATGCACCAACCTCCCGTTATGGAACGCCAAAGGACTTTATGTATCTGGTTAATACCTTACATAAAAATAAAATCGGCGTAATTTTAGACTGGGTTCCGGCGCATTTTCCAAAGGATGATTTTGGTCTTGCCAACTTTGACGGAACCTGTCTGTACGAGCATCCGGACCCACGTAGAGGAGAGCATCCTGACTGGGGAACCAAGATTTTCAATTATTCCAAAAATGAAGTAAGAAATTTCCTCATTGCCAATGCCATGTTCTGGATTCAGAAATTCCATGTAGATGGACTGCGTGTCGATGCAGTTGCTTCCATGCTTTATCTTGATTACGGCAAGGAGGACGGGCAGTGGCTTCCAAATCAGTATGGAAATAACAAGAATCTGGATGCAATCGATTTCTTCCGTCACCTGAATTCTGCCATGGAGGACCGTTTCCCGGGAACCATGATGATTGCAGAGGAGTCTACCGCATGGCCAATGGTTACCGGTACCGTAAAAGAGGGTGGACTTGGTTTTACCTTCAAATGGAATATGGGATGGATGCATGATTTCTGCGAATATATGAAATTAGATCCTATTTTTAGAAAAGATAATCATTATAAGATGACCTTTGCCATGAGTTATAATAGCAGCGAGAATTATATCCTGCCGTTATCCCATGATGAGGTGGTTCATCTGAAATGCTCCATGCTTAAAAAAATGCCGGGCTTTTATGTGGATAAGTTCGCAAATCTCCGTGCCGGTTATGCTTATATGTTCACCCATTCCGGCAAAAAGCTGCTGTTCATGGGCCAGGAGTTTGGCCAGGACAGTGAGTGGAATGAGGATACTGAGCTGGAGTGGAATCTGCTTTCTGACGATTTACACAGTGGTATGAAAAAGTATGTAGGAAAGCTTCTTGAGCTTTATCACAAATATCCGTCTCTCTATGAAATTGACAATGACTGGGCTGGCTTCGAATGGATGAATGCCGATGATGTGGAGAACAGCACCTACAGCTATGTCAGAAGAGCAGAGAATGGCAAAAACAATATTCTGGTTGTTCTCAACATGACACCGGTTGAGCGTAAGGAGTTCAGAGTAGGAGTTCCAAAGAAGAAAAAGTATAAGCTGCTTTTGAATTCTGACGACACCTGTTTTGGAGGAAATGGTGGTGTGATTCCAAATGAAATCACAGCCAAAGAATCTGAGCAGGATGGAAAGCCATATTCCATCAGCTTTGACCTGCCGCCATACGGAGCTGCAATTTTTCAGTTTTAGGCAGTCAGTTGGAAAGAAAGTTTTCTTCTATAAATAAATATAGAAAAAGTGATGTCCCTTCTTTTGGAGTGTTCTCTAAAGGAAGGGGCTTTTTTGTCCGAAATACTATACAGAGCATGCTTTATACAGGTAAAAAAGTGCTGTGAACAAGTGCGATAAATGGTAAGTGGGGGTCCCTCATTATGAATATAAATTTAAATCAGATCAATCAGAATACAAAGGCTGCCGACCAATCCTATCAGGTGGAGGGCAGGGGCAGACAGAAAACGGCAACCGTCAACGCGGGAAATGGGGTTGGTGTCAGTCTGTCACAATCTGTCTACGGAAACGACGCCTATAAAAATCAGCCAAAGACCGTGGAGGATATTGCCATGAGTGCTGAGAAAGACAGCAGTAAGGCAGCAAAAAACGGTATGGTGGTCATGTCCAACACCCTCTCTGACGAGGATTACAAAAAATACCAGGAAAGCGGCGGAGATTTGGGAAGTGCAGCGGCTTCGGATATGGTGACCATCGTGGATGAAATTAAGGTTACACTTGCTGAGGCGGGTGTGACAATTGATGGCTACAATGATAACCTGGATATATCCACCATCGAAAAAATGACCGGGAATAAGGGCTATGCCCAAATGATTGCCCAGGCCTTTCGTGAGTATGATATTCCGGCAACAGAGGAGAATGTAAAAAGCTGTGTGACACAGCTGGAGGAGGCTTCTGAAATTACGGAGCTCTCGGATGGAGCGAAGAAATATCTTCTGGAGAACGATCTGCCACTGACCATCGATAATCTCTATAAGGCCGCTTTTTCCGGTGGAGGAGATGGCAAAAGCCAGGCGCAGGGATTTTTTGCAGAGACGGCGGCAGGCTATTATGGTAAAAAAGCGGATGCGCTGGAAATTGAGCAGCTCCAGGGACAGATGGAGCAGGTAATTATCTCAGCGGGGATGGATGTGACAGAGCAGACCATGGAGGAGGCATCCTTTTTGCTGGAAAAGGGGATTCCGCTGACTAAGGATAACCTGCAAAGGCTGGATGAGCTCAACCGAACGGATTTCCCTCTTGACCTGATACAGGTTGCAAACGCCTGCGCGGATGTGCTGTCTGTTGGGTTAGCTGCAAATAACACAAATGTTACAGGGGACAGGGAGCAGGACGGGTTTCTGGCGTCGGCATCCAAAATAAACGAACAGACAAAAGAACTGACAGATAAAGAGATAGATCAGGCGGCAGCAAATCACAGGGAACTGACTTTGGAAAATCTTTTTGCCGAGGCAGAAGCCAATACAGAGACGGTGGATTCCGATGACTCCAAAATCCAGGAGGAGGCTGGTATCATTTCCACTGATACGGATACCCCTCAGATAATTGCAGCCAAAAAGCAGCTTGTGCAGATACAGCTGATGATGAGCACACAGGCCAATCTGAAGCTGATGCGTATGGGAGTTATGATCGAGACAGAGCCCTTAAGCCAGCTGTTAAGTCAGCTGGAGGAGCTGGAGAAACAGACCGGTGTTGTTTCTCTGCAGCAGACGCAGGAGCATATTTCGGATGTAAAAGCGCTTCCGGCGGATGTGGTTGGTATTTCTGTAAAAGAGGCATGGAGCGCCCAGCGGACCTTTACCCTAGCGCATGTTGAGACTGTGGGGAAGACCCTTGCCACAGAGTATGCAAAAGCGCAGGAAAGCTACGAGGCACTTTGGACCGCACCGAGAAAGGATTTGGGAGATTCTATTTCCAAAGCCTTCGGCAATATAGAAGATTTATTAAAAGAAAATGGTCTTGAAAATACAGCTGATAATCAGCGAGCTGTGCGAATCCTGGGATACAACCAGATGGAAATTACACAGGACAATATAGATGCGGTAAAAGAGGCAGATCAGACCCTGCAGCGGGTTTTGAATCAGCTGACACCGGATAAAACACTGCAGATGATCCGTGATGGTGTCAATCCATTGGAAACCAACATGGAGGAGCTGACTGCGTATCTGTCACAGAACAGCCAGGAGGCAGGCAGGGAAGCAGATAAGTACAGCCGTTTTCTTGTAAAGCTGGAAAAGAGCGGGAAGGTAACCAAAGAGGAGAAGGAATCTTATATTGGTATTTACCGTATGCTTCGCCAGATTGAGAAAACGGATGGAGCAGCCCTGGGGTCCCTGGTAAATGCCGGACAGGAGATAAATTTCAAAAACCTTTTGACAGCGGTGCGAAGTGAGAAAAAGGGTGCCATGGATTATCTGATTGATGACAGCTTTGGGTTATTGACGGAAATAGAGCAGAACGGCAGCAGTATCTCAGAGCAGGTGGGAAGCTATTATCAAAATAAAGCGGCAAATCTGGCAGACGCTATGGCAAAACCGGATGCAGAAACTCCTGTATATGAAGAAGAAATAGGCGCATACAGAGAGCTGGCCCAGGTATCAGATTCCACTCTGGAGAGTCTGCTTGGGGATGGAATTACAGTGGCACCGGATACGGTGATGGCACAGCAGGCTTTATCCGAGGGCGGCATGCAGCTTTGGAGCACACTTTTGAAGCTTTCCGGCAAGGAAGCCTTTGCCCAGAAGAGTAAAAAAATAGTTGATGATATGTCCGAGGGCAGGGATAAGCTTGCGGAGGACTATGAAGAGCTGGAGGTGGATGCAGCAAAGCTGATGGAGCATGTGGTGCTGACAGAAACAGAGTCTGAGGATGTCCGCTCCTTTATGGCCTTTCATAAGCAGATTTCTCTTGCGGTGAAGCATGCAAAGGAGGAGAATTATTATCTTCCGCTGCAGCGTCAGGATGAAAGCATCAGCCAGGTGCATGTGAAAATTGTGCATGGTTCAGATGTCAGTGGACAGGTTTCTGTCCGTGTTCAGGATGGTGAGACAGAAGCGAACGGACTTTTTTATTTAAAAGAAGGCCGTATAGAGGGCCTAATCGGCGTTTCCTCCATGGCGGATGTGGATAAGTACAGGGAAATTTGCAAAAATTGTGCAGAGAGCATTCTCAATAAAATCGGGATGGATGCCGATATATCTTGTGTATATAGTAAAACAACGAATCTGGAAGCGTCAAAATCAGACGGAGCTGAGGACCATAGTGAGATTTCATCAAAGAATCTCTACCAGATTGCAAAATCATTTATTGAGGCCATGGAATAGAGAACGGAATCTTGTTTCCTTGAGTTTTGGAGGAAAATATGAAAGTAAATTATAATGTGTCTGCGCTGATTGCCAACAACGCATTGAATAAAAATGACAACCAGCTCTCTTCCGTTTCAGAGCGTTTATCCACCGGTTATAAAATCAACCATGCAAAGGATAACCCCTCCGGACTGGCTATTGCAAAACGTATGAATATGCAGCTTCGTGGATTGAGCAACGCATCTCAGAATGCATCTGATGGTGTTTCCATCGTTCAGACGGCTGAGGGCTCTATTCAGGAAATGCAGGCAATGATTCAGCGACTCAGTGAGCTGGCAATTCAGGCTACAACAGGAACCAATACAGATAATGAGCGTGAACTGGTTCAGCAGGAGGTTGATCAGCTGAAGCAGGAATTGACCAGAATGGCCGAGGATACCGAATTTAACGGCAAGAAGCTTTTGAATGGCAGCTGTGATTTGAAGGGCTATACCGATGCAAAGGGTGTGAAGGTAAGCTCTTATTCTGACGAGGTTCAGGCTGGAAAATATAAGCTGACCTCTGTGACACCGACCTATGATGCAGAGGGAAATCTTCAGGAGGGCTCCATCAGCATTTTAAAGGATGGCAGCGAGGGCTCTTTTCCGGCGGACGCACAGATTTCTTATAAACAGAATACCGCAACAATCAAGGCAAGCGGTGGCTTTGAAATGACCATCACCTTAGACGATACTGTTACACCAACCAGTGCTGATGGAAGTGTAACCATGGAAATGACTGGAATGGGCGCACTTCGTATGCAGATTGGAGCCAATGAGGGCGAGGTCATGGAAATCCGTATCTCAGCCATTACCCTTGAGGCTATGGGAATCAGCGATGTGGATGTCAGCACCGAGGAGAGCGCCAAGGCAGCTATCGATCAATTCAGCAGCGCAAACTCCTATATTTCTTCCGTCAGATCCAAGCTTGGTGCTTATCAGAACCGTCTTGAGCATACGGCAGATTCACTGGACGTCACCAAGGAAAATGTCACTCAGGCATATTCCCGTATTATGGATTCTGATATGGCAGAAGAGATGACAGATTATGCGAACCTTCAGGTTCTGACTCAGGCAAGTACTTCCATGCTGACTCAGGCAAATGAGAGACCACAGCAGGTTTTGCAGCTGCTTCAGTAGGTTTTTAGCCGGATAATCAGATGATTGATCACAATCAGAGTATGGAAAAGTAAGAGGCACAATATGAAGGATGAACAGAAAAAGGAATTTACACTACGCATTACCCAGGCGAACAAATCTGAAATGATAGTTATCCTCTATGAGATGTTTTTAGTCTACTGCAGTGATGCCGGGGAGGCGCTTGATAAGGAGCAGCAAAAAGAGTACCGCATCAATATTCAGCGGGCAAGGGGCTGTCTGAAGGAGCTGATGGGCTCTCTCAATTATGAGGCAGAGCTTGCGGAGACCTATTTGCGAATTTATATATATGTAAGCAAGCTGCTGGTTACAGCAGATCTTCATTTAAAAAAAGAGGCTTTAGAGGAAGCGGAAAAGCTTGTTGGGAAGCTGAAGGATGGCTATGAAGAGGTGGCAAAAAGGGATACCTCAGCACCGGTCATGGGGAATACACAGACGGTGTATGCGGGGCTTACCTATTCCAGGGGACAGCTATCCGTCAATCTCGACGAAGGAAGAGGCAGCAGAGGCTTCTTCGCATAAGGTAATATGCAGGGAATCAGGCGGCAGATTAAGTTCTGCCGCTTTTTTTATAAGATATTTGTAGCGTTCCAGTGCGGCATTTACCTCGTAAATAGAGCAGTCAATCAAGGCAGGGTCTGTCACATAATCAAAGTTCGCATAGGCTAACTCCATAGCACGTCTGGCCTGCTGCATATCAGCCACCAGCTCTTTGCGTTTTGCTTCTTTAAAAAGGACTTCTTCGTCTGTTTTCTTGGGTAAAAAGGGAAGCCTGACAGAAGTAATCATGTACGTCTCCTTTTCTCGCTCATTGTTTGTGCCGCTATTTATGAGTCACTCAAACTATTGGAAAGTATAACCAAAAAGTGCTTATTTTATTCCACCGTGTAATTTATATATATGCAAAAGGAATCATTTGATGCAAGTACACATATAATGAACAAAAACAAGTCGGAAACAACGATGGATACAGTAAAACAGTGGCTTTTATCAAATATGGGAATTGATGAGACGGAGTTCATGGGAGGCGTTTTTCTCTTGAGTGCCTGCCTGTTAATCTGTCTGGTTTCCTTCCTGAAAAAAAGAATGCCCTTTGCGATTGGCATGCTGCAGCGTTTTCTCATTGGAATTGCACTGATTTTGGGAGTAAACCAGATTCTGTCCATGCTTCATATATCTTTGTCGGTTGGGTTGGGTCCTGTAAGTCTTTTGACATGCGCTTTCCTTGGAATTCCGGGGGTTTGCCTGCTGTATGCCATTCTTTTGTTATAAAAAAATGTACAGATTTCACAAAAATATTCTTTTTTAAGAAAAGCTATGGACAACAAACCGAGAGTGTCCTATAATCGCAATTACAAAAACAAATCACGTCCGACTCGGACATTTTTTCCAATAATTCAATAAGCAAAAGGAAAGGCTGTGTATGTTTCTTTTAGTGCCCATTTTGGCAGCAGCGCTTTACTTTGACCTTGTTTCCTTTAAAATACCAAACTGGCTGTTGATAATTTCTTATGTATCAGCCTGTGGATGGACCTGTTTTGAAAAGGGAGAAGCTGCAGTTTTCTGGGCCTGCTTCACCAGCGCAGGAATTCTGTTTCTATTCTATCCGCTCTATCTGTTTGGTGCCCTGGGGGCAGGGGATGTAAAGCTCTTTGCCGTGTTAAGTCTATTTCTCGGATTTTACAATTCTATTAATGCTCTGATTACTTCTCTTTTTGTAGGTGGTCTTTTCGCAATCCTGCGATTGTTTATGTCTGCAGTGCAAAAAAGAGGGTTACCGGACAGATTTTTGGCAATTCATTTCTCAATTCCAATTTCTATTGGAACAATTCTAACAGTTTATGGAGGTCTTCTATGGATCAGGTCTTAGCGATTTACAATCAGAATAAAAAATATTTGCGAAAGCTTACGGAGTATCTTGAGAGGCGAAAGCAGCTGCCCTTTCACATTTTATCCTTTGATAACAGGGAGAAGCTGACTCAGTACCTTCAGATAAATGAAGTTACACTTCTGCTCATTCCGGAAGAAAAATATGAGGCAGGGATGGAGCAGGAGGTGAAGGAGGTTATCTTTTTTACCAGCTCTCTGCTGGAGGAGCAGCTCACGAAGCAGAAAACACAGGAGCACTACCGCATCTGCTTTTTACAATCCGCGGAAGCGATTGGAAAAAAGCTGTTGGGAGTCTGCGCCAATATGGATGGCATGGTTCTGTCACCTGTGCTGACGGGGCAGAAGCATGCGAAAATAATCGGAATTTACACGCCGGTAGGAAGATGTCTGCAGACCTCCTTTGCTCTGACCATGGGACAGCTTCTCTCAGAGAAGAAAAAGCTGCTCTATCTGAATTTTGAGACCTTTTCCGGTTTCTCTGTCTGGTTTCAGGGAGAATATCAGACAGACCTCATGGACCTGCTGTATTACCTGGAGGAACCGGTGGAAAAGTTTCTCTTAAAGCTTCAGGCGATGACGGAGCACTTTGGAAAGTTTCATTACATTCCACCGGCAATCTCCTATGAGGATTTTGTAAGTGTGGAAAAGGAAAAGTGGGTGCAGCTGCTTGAACGGATAGCGGTGAATAGTGATTATGAGGTTATTCTTCTGGATTTAGCCGGAAGTATGCGCGGACTGTTTGACATCCTGGGAATGTGCGACAGAGTCATTACAATCACCAGACAGGATGGACTGTCCATGGCAAAGGTGGACTCCTTTGAGAAGGCCTTTGCCATCAGTGAGGAAAAGACAGGCATTGGAAAGCAGAAGCAGCTTACAAAATGCAGTATTCCCGATTTTTCCAATATTCCACAAAGCGCACAGCAGCTTACAAGGAGCAGACTGGCAGAATTTATCAGAGAAAAGCTTGGGGGTGAGTGGAGTGACATTTGAAGAAATCAAGAGGCAGTGCAGACAGCGGCTGATGGACCGGATTGATTTTACAAGAGATGTGAGTGACGAGGAAATCCAGGAGATGATTGATACAGAGGTATTGGCCATCGGGAAGGGGGAGGGTCTGCTTTTAAGGGAGAAATCCCGATTGAAAAAAGAGCTTTTTGCATCCATCCGCAAGCTGGATTTACTGGAGCAGTTCATTGAGGACGATTCTGTCACAGAAATTATGGTCAATGGTCCGGATGCAATTTTTATAGAGAGAAACGGAACTCTGATTCATTGTGAGGAGACCTTTGAGTCGGAGGAAAAGCTTTCAGACGTGGTGCAGCAGATAGTTTCCAGAGTAAACCGTGTGGTCAATGAGGCATCTCCGATTGTGGATGCCAGACTGAGTAACGGTGCCAGAGTCAGCGCAGTCATCAGACCGATTTCTCTGATGGGACCGATCCTCACAATCAGAAGATTTCCGGATCATCCCATCACCATGGAGCGACTGCTGGAGCTGGGTTCCCTTTCACCGGAGATTGCTGCTGTGCTTCAGAAGCTTATAGAAGCCAGATACAACATTTTTATCAGCGGAGGAACCGGAAGCGGGAAGACAACCTTTCTCAACGCACTTTCCAATTTTATTCCCATCTCAGAGCGCATTATTACCATAGAAGACAACGCAGAGCTGCAGATACAGAAGGTGCAGAACCTGGTGCGTCTGGAGACAAGAAATGCCAATGTGGAAGGCTGTGATCCGGTTTCCATCAGGGATTTGATCAAGGCGGCTCTCCGAATGAGACCTGACCGGATTATTGTCGGCGAGGTGCGGGATGCGGCAGCTATCGATTTGCTTCAGGCCATGAATACAGGCCATGATGGTTCACTTTCCACAGGTCACGCCAACAGTGCCGTGGATATTTTAAGCCGGCTGGAGACCATGGTTTTGATGGGAATGACCATTCCCTTAGAGGCTGTCAGACGACAGATTGCCTCTGCCATCGATATTATTGTTCATTTGGGCAGGCTGCGGGATCACAGCCGCAAGGTCTTAGAGATTGTGGAGGTGACAGGCTATGCAGATGGAGAGATTGTTCTCTCACCTTTGTTTCAGTTCGTGGAAGAGAACAGTGGGAGAAAGGATCAGGTTTCGGGCAGTTTTATAAAAAGAAATGACCTGTGTAATACCCGGAAGCTGCAAAATGCAGGGATAGCATTATAAGAGAGACATCGTGGCAGGAGACATATCGTGATAGGAGAGATAGCATTATAAGAGAAACACCATGATAGGAGGGACATCATGCAGACAGACTATAGTATTTATCATTTTTCAAAAAAAGAAATAGCGGTTCTTTTGGTGGAGGGGTTATTTATTCTCACTGTTTTTGCATTGCTGTTTTATGATTCCCCCATCGCAATTCTGGCTGGAAGTCCCTTTCTTTATTTTTTTTATAAAAAGCAAAGGGTTCAAAAGGCCAGAAAACAGAGAGAATGCCTGCTTTTACATTTTAAAGAGGCAATCCTGTCGATACTTTCCTCTCTTCGTGCAGGATACTCGGTTGAGAATGCATTTGTGGAGGCCTGCCAGGATCTGCGGATACAGTTTGGGGAACAGGATTGTATGGTAAGGGAGCTTTTGAACATTAATCGCAATACGGCCAACAATATTCCGGTTGAAACCTCCTTGATGAACCTGGCTTTGAGAAGCGGATGCGAGGATGTGCAGGACTTTGCACAAATTTTTGTCATTGCCAAGCGAACCGGCGGGGACATGGGAAAAATTATTGAAAAGACAGCATCGATGATCTCACAGAGAATTGAAATGCGTGAGGAAATTTTGACGCTTTTAGCATCCAAAAGATATGAGCAACGGGTTATGAACCTGGTTCCTCTTGGCATCATTGCCTACATAGGATTTTCCAATCCTGGATATTTTGACCCGCTGTATCATAACCTTTCCGGAGCTGTGATTATGACGGCAATCATTGCCTGCTATTTATTTTCTCTCTGGCTTTCCGACAGGATTTTGTCAATCACTCATTTATCATAAAAGATTTTATATATACTTTCGCAAAAGGAGAAGGCTATGAAATTTTGCAATTGTCTGGGGGAAAAGCTTTTCCTTCTCTTTCCCAAAAGAAAAAAATGGAATAAACGGGTTCTGGCCACTCTGAAATACCTGCATCCCATGGATGCGGAGGAAAATCTGCTGAAGGCATATTATGGAAAAAAGTTTGGCATGGCAATTTTACTGTTGTTTGCGAGTTTGATTTTGTTTGTCCTGGTATTTGCGTCATCGCTGTTTGGCGGAAGGATAAAGGATGGAATTGTAGAGCGCAATGGCTATGGTCAGGAGCAGACGAAAATCGATGCATATGTAAATTCTGAAAGCTGGGGAAAGCAGGATGTTTCCATTGAGGTAAGCAATCAGGCTTACACAGAGGAAGAAGCAGCTGCCATTATGCAGGAAATCAGGGAATGGCTGCCGACGGTCATACTGGCAGATAATGAAAGCCTCAAGGAGGTCAGGAGTGCACTTTTTCTGCCGCAGAAGTACGGAGCATATCCGTTTTCCATTACCTGGACAAGCAGTCAGTATGGTCTTGTAAATGAGAAGGGTCATGTGGAAAATGCAGATATTACGGAGAATACCCCCGTGACCTTAACGGCAGAGATTACTTATCAGGAAATTTCGGAAAAGGTGAGCTTTGATCTGATTGTCTGTGCGCCGGTTTATTCCGGTGATGAGAGCTTTCGCAGGAAAGTGGAGGAAATGCTTTTGAAGGAGGATCAGCTGCAGCGGGAATCGGAACAGCTTTTGCTGCCGGAAAAGATTGATGGTGAGGAAGTCTCCTTTCAGGAGAAGAGGTCAGGCAAAGCAGTTCTGTTTCTGCTTTTGGGAGGAACCAGCGCTGTATTTGTATTCGTGGGCATGGACCGGGATCTGATAAAGGAGGCAGACAGGCGGAGGGAGCTTTTATTAAGAGGATATCCGGAATTTGTCAGCAAGCTGTCTGTTCTTACGGGAGCAGGGCTGAGCGTCAATGGAGCTCTTCGAAGAATTCATTCTGATTTGGGAAAGAGAGTTACACCGGGGCCATTATATGAGGAGCTGGGAATATATATACGCTCTATTGACAATGGAATGCTGGAAGAGCGTGCCTTACAGAATTTTGGAAACAGAGCGGGGAGTCTGGCCTATCGCAAATTCTGTACACTTTTATCGCAGAATATGAGAAAGGGCTCGTGCAGTCTCGGGCGAATGCTTGAGGAGGAGGTCCTTGTTGCACAGGCACAGCAGCAGAATCAGATCAAGCGACTGGGGGAAGAGGCAGGGACAAAACTACTGCTGCCAATGATTATGATGCTGGCAGTTGTCATGATTTTGATTATGGTTCCTGCGTTTATGTCCTATCAAATATAAGGATGACTTTGAAAGGAGGTGATTATGATGATGGAACGGTGGAAAAAGCAGTGTAAGCCTGTGAATTTTAAGAGATTTTTATGTGAAGAGGATGGAATCGGAACAGTGGAAATGATTCTGATTCTGGTGGTCCTGATTGCACTGGTTTTGATTTTTAAGGAGCAGCTTACCGATCTGGTGAATAAAATCTTTGAGAAAATCAACAGCCAGAGTAATAAAGTATAGGACCTGTAAATGGGACAGAAGGAGGAATCATTTTGAAAAGCAATCAACAGAAGGCTTCGATTACAGTTTATCTTGCGTTGACCTTTGTCATCATGCTCTCTTTTTTGCTGACGCTGGTAGAGGGAGCAAGAGAAAATGCCATTCGAATGAAATTGGAATGTGCCATGGAGTTATCGCTATATTCTGTGTTTGCCGAGTATAACAGGGAAATGCTCAAACAGTACGATTTGTTTTTCATTGATTCTTCCTATGGACAGGGGCAGGGCAGCATCGAGAATGTGGAGGCACATTTGAAGGGATATCTTGAGGATAACTTTCAGACGCAGACTTCGGCAGGGCTGGTAAAAAATCTTCTTTCCATGTATACAGAGGAAGTAGAAATCGGGGATTATGCATTGGCTACAGATGAAAAGGGAAAGGTATTGAAGCGTCAGGCGGTTGCCTATATGAAGGATTACTACGGAATCAGCTATCTGAGTCAGATAGAGGAACAGCTGAATACCATGAAGGACAATGAACTGCTGAGCCGGGATGTTACCCGGGAGCGTCAGGCCAATCAGAGTGCGATTGACAGTGTGGAAATTCCACCGAGAAAGGTTCGCGAGGATGAATGGGAAGAGGTGAAGCTGGATAACCCGGCGGATGCCGTAAATGCAGGAAGAGGAATTCTATCCTTTGTGATTCCCGGTGATCAGGAAATTTCAACGGCAGCGGTGAATCCGGAAAATTATGTTTCTCACAGAGAGGTAAAAAAGGGCTCCGGAATCGGGAAGCGGGATGACCTGGGAGTGGGTGACGAATTGATTTTTAATGAATATCTCATGCAAAAATATGGAAATTATACGGAACAAAAGGAAAACAGCCTTTTGTCCTATCAGCTGGAGTATGTGATAGCAGGGCAGAGTAATGATATTGAGAATCTGAAAAAAATAGTAAACCGCCTGCTTTTGCTTCGGGAGACGGCCAATGTGGTGTATTTATTCTCAGACAGCGCAAAGATGGCAGAGGCGGAGGCTCTTGCACTGTCAGTTACCTCTGCAATTGCAATGCCGGAGCTGGCCGAGCTGGTGAAAATCTCACTTTTGTTTGCCTGGGCGTATGCAGAAAGTGTTTATGATGTAAAGAGTTTGCTTAAGGGAGGAAAAATCCCCATTTTGAAAACCGAAGAAACCTGGCATTTTTCTCTGAGCGGTATGATGGATTACGCTTCAGACCAGACCGTTTCAGACCAGAATGCGGAAGGAATATCCTATCGGGAATATTTGCGCCTGTTTCTCGCAGTGATGGATACAGAGGAGAAAACAGGCAGAGCCATGGACATTATGGAGATGGATATCCGTCCAACCAGTGGAAACAGTCAGTTTCGTATAGACTGCTGTCTGGATTACCTCAATGCTGATGTTTTTGCTGCAAGCGCATTTGGCTATAGCCATGAAATACAAAGAGAATATTACTATCAATAAAACTCATTATGCTGAGAAAGGAGGTGACAGAGGATGTCCTTTTTGAAAAAAGTACTTTTCTTTAGAAAAGCCGGTAACCAAAAACGAACAATTCGTGCATTACGATTACCTCTCCAGACACACTTAAAGACAGATATATATAAAATCCAATTGATTTCCCCCAAAATCAAAAAAACACAACTGAATATTGAAATTTCAAAAAGGATATCCTCTGGCATCTTACATCCCAGAAGGGGCAGTCTGACTGTGGAGGCGGCACTGGCTGTGCCACTCTTCCTTTTCGCGCTGGCGGCAGTACTGTCCTTTCTGGATATCCTCAGATTACAGATTCATATGGATGCTTCTCTTGCGGCAATTGCAAAGGAAATGTCAGTATATGCATATGCGGTTGACAGCGCACAGGATCTTCTTTCGGGAAATCAGGAGATGCAGACAGATGGATTGGGAAATCTGGGCGGAACTGTTTTTTCACAGCTGTATGTAAAGGGAGCAATTAAAAAAAGGCTTGGTGAGGATTACTTAAGCAGCTCTCCCATGGGAAATACGGAAAGGCTGCATTTTATAGGAAGTAAATTGCTGGAGAAGGACCGCATAGAGCTGCGGGCGCAATATCTGGTAAAGCCTTATTTTTCCTTGTCTCCAAAGACCGGGTTTATCAATGGCTCCACAGCGATTGTACATGCTTTTACAGGGTATGATAATTTGCTGGCAGCAGTGAACAGCCAGAGTGAGGAGTATGTTTTTATCACACCCAACGGAATGGTTTATCACAGAGACAGGGGATGTCATTATCTGGACTTGTCGATTTCATCAGTTTACAGACAGAATGTGGCGGGACTCAGGAATGCAGATGGCTCGATTTACTATTCCTGTCCACTTTGTGGAAACCAGGGAGGAGATGCAGTATACATCACCAATTATGGAACCAGCTTCCATACAGATCCACTTTGTCCGGGTCTGCGCAGAACGGTTGAAATGATTCCGATTTCCCAGACAGGCAGCAGGACTCCATGTTCAAAATGTGGTTAGGAGGAAAAGAATATGCAGTTAATTCATTATATTGTGGGCATTTTTCTTGGAGGGCTGAGCATCTATGACCTGAGAAAAAAGAAGGTACCACTCATTGCCCTCATATTAATGATAGTGACCGGATTGATTTTTTGGATAATGAATCAGGAAGTATATGCTTTTTCCATTCAGGGAGGCGTACTGTTTGGCGTACTTTTCTGTGCATTTTCTGCTGTTTCAGGTGAGGCAATGGGAATGGGAGACAGTTTCCTGTTTTCAGTACTTGGATTCTTATTGGGAATCAGAGTGACTTTTTTCATTGCCATAATGGCCTTTTTCCTTTCTGCTCTGTATTCAATTTTTATTTTGGCTTTTTGTAAGAGGAAGAAAGAGATGACCATAGCGTTTGTTCCATTTATATGTGCTTCCTATTGTCTGGTGTGTTTCTTTCAATATTTTCAGGGAGGTTTTTTAATTTGAAACGGTCGGTTTGCCTGGATCATCGAGGGGCTGCAACGATTGAAGCAGCAATTATTATTCCCTTTGTTTTTATAACCATTTTAAATTTTATGTTTTTGGCTTTTTTTCTGTTTAACCGATGTTCTGTGGACAGAGCCTGTGAGACGGCTGTTCTTCGCGCAGGAAGAATGGAATGGGACAGTAATGAGGAACGATATCAAAAGGCAGAGACAGGAATAGCAGAAGCTCTGGTGGGTCAGCTTTTGGGAAATACAGAGTATGAAAGGAAGCTGGAGATTACCGGTACAAAGGTAAGCGTTGCCATGAGTCATTCCTTTAGAGGCTGGGAACATCAGATAGAGAGGGAGGAGAAAATTATGCAACCATTGACTTTTGTAAGAGGATGTCGAAAGCTGGAGCGGTTAAAAGATCAATCAGAAAAAGAACAATCAGAAAAAGATCAATTAGAAAAAAATTAGTCAGAAGAAGAAAATGAGATAAATGAAACAGAGGCGGAGGAGTAAACATGGAATGTGAGTACAAGAGAGAAAATCATAAAAGCTTTATGGTGGTAAAGCAGAATCAAGGTATGGAGGAATCCTTTTCACTGGCGATGATTCTTGAGAATAAGCTTGCCTGCCTTTTGCCGGTAGCTGTTCATTCCTTTAATGGAGAGAATGAGATTTATTATGACATCAGCGGGAAACAGTCTCTGGCATGTCTGTATGAAAAAAAGGAAATAAACAGTGAAGAACTGAGAGATATTCTAAGGAGCCTTCAAACAGGACTAATGGAATTGGAGGAATATATGCTGGGGGAGGATGATATTCTTCTGTCACCGGAGTTCCTATATTATGATTTGGTCAATAAAAGAGTAGCGCTGACCTTTTTCCACGAATCAGAGGCAGAATACCTGGAGAAGAAGGAGGCCTTTGTAGATTTTATATTAGACAGGGTCTGTCATGAGGAGGAAGAGGCTGTTGTCACTGCATACAGCTTCTATCGTTATATGAAAGAAGAAGCATTTGATATGGTATGTGCCCTGGGGCGTCTTTTTGAAGAAAAGGAGGAGGCAGAAACGGGAAGGGATAAGCAGATTTCTCAGGAGAAAGCAGACATTTTAAACGAGTCGGCTGTGGATGAAGTCCATGCATCGGTGAAGGATGATTTTTATTTGGACTCCACTGATTTCAGTGAGCAGGCAAGCACAGTTGATCAGGAAAACAGTAAAAGAGAAAAAAATCTCCATACACTGCGTACGGTATTCTTTGCAGTGCTTTTATTCGGAGGTATTGGAATGACGGTTTATGGTCTGTTTTTGGCAGGCTTTATGCTGCAGCTGTGCATTTATGAAAAAGAGACGGTGGTTGGTGGCGGAATTATTGTTCTCTCCCTAGTGGGGCTGTTTCTAAACAGATATATTTATAGAAAGAGAACTCAAAATACCCGGGAAACATTTGAAACTGTCAGCAAGGAGGGAGAATTCGGGCTTGAGGAGGAGCTTTTTCAATCGAAGCAGGACGAGCCGGTGTTTCTTGGTGACAGAGCAGAGGAGCAGCCGGTGGAGGTAAGCAGAAATACCTATGAAACGGTACTGATCGAGGAAAACTGTTACAGAGAAGAACGGATTCTGACTGGCAAAATCAGAGGAAAAAGAAAGGAAATAGATTTATCCAGGTTTCCTTTTATCATTGGAAAAATGCAGGGGAAGGTCGATTTTGTCATGGAGGATTCCTCTATCAGCAGGATGCATGCCCGGTTCACCCTGCGCGAGGATGCGGTTTACCTGACGGATTTAAACAGCCTGAACGGCACCTATCACAATGGAATCCGTCTGGAGCCCAATGAGCAGGTGCTGTTGGAAAGCGGCGATGAGATTGTTTTTGGCAGATTAAGATTCACGTATCATTGACACTCAAAAATATAAATGATACCCTTTTCTATAAGTAAAGGAAAGGGTAAAATATGAAACGGAAAATTTCCTACTATCTTGGACAGAACGGATATCTTCGCATGATGACCAACTTGCCCGAGTTTACAATCTTTTTTAAGAGAGAAAACGGCTTTGTCAGTATGATTGAGCTGGTTGATATGGGAGAGAACCCTTATATAACAGAGGATGCTCTTCATTCCATTACCCAAAAGGCCAGGTGGAAATTCATGGACCAGGGCTGTGAAGAGATTCATTACCTGGTTCTGGTTCTTGCAAATTCGGTGGAAAGAGCAGTTTCCCTGGGGAATGACGAACCCTTTTACTGGATTGTCGATGTACACAATAAGGAGCTTATTGTTCCGGAGGGAAAAGCCGAAGACTTTTATGGAATGCGATCGCTGATTCGTGAATGGGTGCAGGCGGATTTTGATGAGAGTAAAATTGCCGGGGATGAATTGCAGTACGATGCTTCTGGACGAAGAACGAGGAAAAATCTCAGAGAACAGCCATTGGTTAATCATTTTCTTTTTTTAATCAATGCTTTGGTGTTTACTTTCTGTACATTATCAGGCGATTTGTTGTATAATTATGGTGCATTAAGCCTAAGGGGTGTAGAGGCAGGACAGTGGTATCGCCTGATTACCTGCATGTTTTTACATGGAGATATGATGCACCTGGTGGGAAACATGATGATTCTTGTCTTTTTAGGAGATATAGTGGAAAGGCAGCTGGGTCATGTGAAGTATTTTCTGCTCTATTTTCTGGCTGGTCTGTGTGGAGGAGCTGCATCCTTGTTTATGCAGTCCCTGCAGCCTGAAATCAGCAGTTCCATTGGTGCCAGCGGAGCCATCTTTGGAATGGTAGGTGGATTATTGTGGCTTTTAATTCGAAACAGAGGCTATTTGGAGACAATGTCTGTTCCAAAGGTACTTTTTCTGATTTGTTATACAATTTATAGAGGACTTGTATCCACAAATATCGACAATGCAGCTCATATAGGTGGATTAGTGGCAGGATTTGTTCTTTGCATTTTTCTGTATCATAAGAAACGTGCAAAGGCAGAAGAGAGGTAAGCATGAAGGTTAATATTTATTATGGTGGAAGAGGCTTGATGGATGATCCATCCCTTTTTGTAGTCAATAAAATGCAGGAAGTGTTAGAGGAGCTCAATGTGACAGTTGAACGCTTTATGCTTGCAGAGTTAAAAAATAGTATTACGGCTTTACCGCAGACACTAAAGGATGTCGACGGCATTATTCTTGCCACAACGGTCGAGTGGTATGGAATCGGTGGTTATCTGCAGCTTTTCCTGGATTCCTGCTGGCTCTATGGAGACAAGGAGAAAATCAGTAATATCTACATGTGCCCTGTTGCAATGAGTACAACCTACGGAGAGCGCGATGCAAAGCTGAACCTTTCAGTTGCCTGGGAAATATTAGGCGGAAAGCCATGCAGTGGAATTTGTGGCTACATACCGGATATGCAGATTTTGGAGAATAACAAGGATTATATCAATATCATAGAGAAAAAAGCCGAGAATATGTATCGAACCATTCACCAGAAGGTGGCCAGTCTTCCGGCAAGCAACCAGGCGGTTAATAAAACTGTTGCAATCAATAAAAATATTGATTTGACCCCGCAGGAATCGGAACAGCTTTCCCAGTATGCATCGGATGATACATATGTGCAGACTCAGAAGGAAGACATCAAGGAATTGGCCAGTCTGTTTAAGGGAATGATGGATAAGGGCTCAGAGGATACGGAGCCTGATATAATAGAAGCATTTCAGAAGCATTTTGTTCCACAGTCAGACTGTCATGTAATTTACAAGATTCAGACGGCAGATTTGAAGCAGGCAATATACCTGAAGATTGAAAACAGGGAGCTTGAGTGTCACATGGGCATGGAGGAAGCGTCGGATGTGTTTATCAATACGGATATGGATACGCTCATTGATATAACGGAGGGACGAATGACCTTCCAACGCGCATTTATGAGCACCGGTGCCATGAAGGTAAAGGGCGATTTTAAGCTGCTGCGCATGCTGGATCAGATTTTCGTATTCGAGGATGCCAAATAGCCATATATATAAGATGTCAGGTAAGCTAATAGGTAAGTAGATGTGTAAACTGAGATATTCTGGTTCAATAGATGGAGGATGAACAATGAAGAAGGATGATTGTATTTTCTGTAAACTGGCAAATGGAGCTATTCCTACAAAGTCAATTTACGAGGATGAGGATTTTAAGGTTATTTTAGATATGGGACCGGCAACCAGGGGGCATGCGCTGATTCTGCCAAAGGATCACGCAGAGAATCTGTTTGAGCTTCCGGATGAAACTGCGGCCAAAGCCATGGTATTAGCCAAAAAGCTGGCAAAGCAGATGAAGGAAAGTCTCAATGCGGATGGAGTTAATCTCGTTCAGAATAATGGAGAGGCAGCAGGACAGACAGTGATGCATTTTCATTTACATATTATTCCAAGATACAAGAATGATGGACAGCATATTTTATGGAATCCAACGGAAGTGTCTGATGAGGAGCTTACACAGATTCAAAAGCAGATTACAGGTGCATAATCAAAGCTGCTGAAGTATTCTCAAAAACATTGTGGTGTGGGAAAGCACCTGCATGTATATATTGCCTTCAAAGCTTCTGCCAGGGTTGACAAAACAGTTAGCAAGAGCTAACATGATGAGTAGAAACAGGTTTTCAGGGAACAAAGGAAGAGGAGAGATACATATGCAGGAATCAAGAGAGAATTACTTAGAGACAATATATATGTTAGGAAAGGAAAAAACAGCAGTTCATGCGATTGATGTTGCAAGGACTTTAGGTTTTTCCAAACCAAGTGTCAGCCGTGCAATGGGACTTTTAAAGGAAGACGGATATATTGAAATTACTTCCGGCAGTGAGATTGTGTTGACAAAGAACGGGAAAAAGCTGGCTGAAGCTATTGCAAAGAAACACGAGATTCTCACCAGATTTCTCATGATGACAGCGGATGTTCCGGAGGAAATCGCTGAGCAGGATGCATGTCACATGGAGCATTTTATTCAGGATGAAACGCTTGCCGGTATTCAAAATTTTATGAAACAGGTAGAAGAGTATAACGATTAGTAATCGTTCCACACGGAGTGATTAGATGCATACAAAAATTGATATTGATAAACAGTTAATTACAAGCTTTAAGAAGCTTGTTTTGAAAGAACCGGTTGAAAAGATCACCATTAAGGAGATTACAGATGAAGCCGGTGTGATTCGTCCTACCTTCTATAATCATTTTCAGGATAAATATGAGGTGATTGAGCGAATTGTAAAAGAAGAAATTTTTGAGCCCGTACGCCCACTGTTAGACAATGACATGATCAATGAGGCAATGATTCTCATTTTCACCAATGTATATAAGGATAAGGAATTTTATCAGAAATTATCCCAGATGGATGGACAAAATTCCTTTGCAAGTATTGTAAAGGATTCTATTACAGTGGTATTAGAGGAGTTTATTACAGATCGTGTTGGCAGCAGAAGATGGAATAATGTGTGGCTGACACCCAAAATTATTGCCCGTTACTATGCACAGTCCATGAGCTTTATTGTGCTGGAATGGATTGATTCAGGGATGATTATATCCCCTGTGGAAATGGCAAAGGTGTATCACTATGTTATCAGCAGGTCTATGGATGACGTGTTAAAAGAGATGGAAGAAACAGAATAATCTTAATTAAATTAAATAAATTGTTTAAATAAAATATACAAATCAAGTGATTTGTATACGAAAGAAAAACAGACAAAAAAGATTGGATATTCATTTATCTGATCTTTTTTTTTATACTTTCAGACAAATAGAAGAAAAGAGATGAGAGATATGAAAAAATTTGGAGAGTGGGTCGTAAAGTTTAAAGTTCCGATTTTTATACTGGCTTTATTGCTTTTGATCCCGTCCGCCATAGGTTACTTTAAAACAAGAGTCAACTATGATATTTTGTCCTATCTTCCAGGTGACATTGAGACAATGGAAGGACAGGATATTCTGGAAGATGAGTTTGGCACTGGCGCATTTTCCATGGTGGTCGTAGAAGGGATGCCTTATAAGGATGTGGCAGCCTTAAAGGAAAAGATGGAAGGTGTTGACCATGTCAAGAAAATTATCTGGTATGATTCCCTTGCAGATATTTCCATTCCGGCAGAGGTACTTCCAACCGAAGTATCAGATGTATTTAACAAGGGCGATGCAACCATGATGGTGGTTATGTTTGACACGACCATGTCGGCAGATGAGACTATGGATGCAATTGAGGAGCTGCGTAGCATTACTGGTGAGAGCTGCTTTATCAGCGGGATGTCAGCAGTCGTAACAGATACCAAGAATCTGTCTAATCGTGAGACTCCAATTTATGTCTTGATTGCAGTTATTTTATCAGCAATTGTCTTATCACTTACAATGGATTCCTACGTAATTCCACTGTTTTTCCTGTTAAGTATAGGAATGGCAATTGTATACAATTTGGGAACAAATATTTTCCTGGGACAGATTTCATATGTAACACAGGCGTTGGCAGCGGTACTTCAGCTTGGCGTTACCATGGATTATTCCATTTTCCTGTGGCACAGCTATGCAGAGAAAAAAGAAACGTGCACCGACAAAAATGAAGCAATGGCAGAGGCGATTGCAGCAACATTCTCTTCTGTAGTAGGAAGCTCCATTACAACTGTTGCCGGATTTGTTGCGTTGTGCTTCATGAGCTTTACACTGGGTCTTGATTTGGGAGTTGTAATGGCTAAGGGTGTTTTGTTCGGTGTTATCGGATGTATCACTATTTTGCCTGCCATGATTATGATTTTTGATAATTTAATAGAAAAGACGAAGCACAAACCGGTATTACCTCAGATTCGTATTTCCAAATTTGTGGTAAAGCATTATGTTATCATTTTAGTTCTGTTTGTTCTGCTTTGGATTCCGGCTATTATCGGTTATAAGAATACGGATGTATATTACAATCTGGATTCAACCTTACCTAAAACACTTCCAAGTATCATGGCAAATGATAAGCTGAATGATACCTTTGAGATGAACACGACACATATTGTTTTGGCAGACAGCAGCATGAGTGCAAAGAAAACCAAAGAAATGATCGATGAGATGAATGATGTGGACGGAGTTAAGGCTGTTCTTGGCAAGAGTTCACTTTTAGGACCAGCTATTCCGGAAAGCCTGATTCCGGATGATCTTCTTTCAGATGTGCAGAATGAGAACTGGCAGCTGATAATGATAGCTTCCGAATATAAGGTGGCATCAGATGAGGTTAATGCACAGTGTGACCAGCTGAATCAGATTCTGAAAAAGTATGATCCAAAGGGAATGTTAATTGGTGAAGCACCCTGTACAAAGGATTTGATTACAATTACCGATAAGGATTTCCGAGTTGTCAGTGCAGTTTCCATCGGTGTAATTTTCATCATCATCTTATTTGTATTTAAATCCATTTCACTCCCAGTCATTCTGGTTGTGACAATTGAGTTTGCAATCTTTGTCAATATGGGTATTCCTTATTATACAAAGACTGTTATCCCGTTTATCGCCTCGGTGGTTATTGGAACAATTCAGCTGGGCTCTACAGTCGATTATGCAATTTTGATGACGACCAGATATAAACGTGAGCGTGCGGCAGGAGTTTCCAAAAAAGAGGCTGTATATACAGCGCATCAGGTCAGTGCACAGTCAGTTATTGTCAGTGCATTAAGCTTCTTTGCAGCGACCTTTGGTGTTGGCCTGTATTCTGATATTGATATGATCAGTTCTCTCTGTAACCTGATGGCCAGAGGTGCTCTGATTAGTATGGTAACAGTATTATTAGTATTACCTGCATTGTTTATGGTATTTGATAAGGTTATTGGTGTAACAAGCTATCACTTTTTCCAGGATAAAAGTATCAAAAGCGATAGTGCTGAATGAAAGAAAAGGAGGAAGCATAATGAAGAAATTGGAAGTTTTGAGATTAATAGAAAAGAAAAATATTAAAAAGGCTGCGTGCCTTGGCCTTGGTCTCGCTGTATTTGTATCTGCAGCAAATCTCCAGACTGTCTCTGCAAAAGAAGAACAGGAATACGAAGATAAAGAGGAGAGTGTTCTGACAGATGTTGTCATGAATGAAACAGGTTCCACCTCATCTGATGCAGACAAGGAGGAAACCGTATACCTGATTACGGATGCACAGGGAAAGGTTCAGCAGACAATTGTAAGTGACTGGTTAAAAAATCCAGATGGAGCATCCACAATTGCAGATGCAACAGACCTTGCGGATGTGGAAAATGTCAAGGGCGATGAAACCTTTGATAAAGGAGATGATAATTCTCTTACCTGGAAAGCAGATGGAAAGGACATTTATTATCAGGGAACTACAAGTAAGGAATCCCCTGTTGATGTATCTTTAACCTACCAGCTGGATGGAAAAGATATTACACCGGAGGAACTGGTTGGTAAGAGTGGAAAGGTGACTGTCCGTATGGATTACACCAACAATGCAACAGAGGTTGTCGATGTTGACGGTGAGGAGACGGAAATCAAGGTTCCTTTCACAATGGTAAGTGGTATGATTCTTCCTGCTGACAAGTTTTCAAACATCGAAGTAACCAATGGAAAACTGGTATCAGACGGAACCAACAATATCGTAGTTGGTGTTGCAATGCCTGGATTGAAAGACAGCCTGAATATCGATGAATCCAAGATAAATAAAGATGCAGATATCGAAATTCCTGAATATGTTGAGGTAACAGCGGATGTAAACGATTTTGCCCTTGATATGACATTATCCGTTGCAATGCCTGATATCTTATCTGACTTTGATTTTTCTGATACCATTGACCTCTCTGAGCTGGAGGATTCCATGGATGATTTGACAGATGCATCTACCAAGTTGGTAGATGGCTCCGGTACTTTAAAAGATGGTACAACAACTCTGGGAACAGCCGTAAATACATTAAAGAAAGGAATGTCTTCTCTTGATGGCGGCATTTCCCAATATACAGCAGGAGTATCCCAGTTGGCAGGTGGCTTATCCCAGTTAAAGGGTGGCTCCTCACAGCTTGTAAGCGGTGCAGGTCAGGTCAGCACTGGCGTGGATACCCTGGTCACAAGCTTAAGTGGTCTGGGAACAACAGTAACCGGGCAGATTGCTACACAAACTGCTAATCAGCAGGCTTTGGCAGCACAGGTTGAAACAGATAAAGCTGCTGTAAATGGCGCGGTGACAGCCTACGCAACAAATGTTGCAGGAGCAGCTGCAAAGGCAGCAGGCAGTGGAGCTGCAACAGCAGCGGTAACAGCAGCACTTACATCAGTTCAAAATGATCTGGGAGCCGCCCTTACCAACGCGAGCGCTGCATTGGCATCCGATGATCCTGTAGTGTTAAAGGCAGCTCTTCAGCAAGTGTGCACCATGGATACGGCTCCTTTGAAAGCAAATGCGATAGCAGCTGCAGACGTAGCCGCCAATGCAGCTGCAGACTCTGATGCAGCAAAGCAGGCAGTTGGAGCAGCTGTAGCAGGTGTTTCCGCAGAAGGAGTAACTTCAGCTGTGACAACGCTTGGAAATGACGCTGGAAATTTAGGTGGAGCAACAGGAGCCTTAACCGTATTGAATCAGATTGGCTCTCAGTTAGATATGTCTAAATTAGCTGAGCTTCAGTCTGGTGCTTCACAGGTTGCAAGTGGAGCATCCACATTAGATGCAGGTATTGCAACAGCATTAGATGGAGCAAATAAATTAAACGGCAGCTCTGGAACCTTAAAAGACGGAAGCAGCCAGCTGGTAAACGGAACCGGAAAGCTGTCAGATGGTGTTGTCACTCTTTCGGATGGAGCAAAACAATTAAATGATGGTATGGTTCAGTTTGATGAAGAGGGAATTCAAAAATTGACAAATTCACTTGACGGAGATGTCACAACAGTGTTAGATAGAATTGAAGCTGTAATTGATGCAGGTAACAACTATAACACATATACACAGTTAGCAGATGGACAGCAGGGAAAAGTAAAATTCATTATTCGTACAGGTGCAGTTAAGTAGGTGTTGATATGATTCTGGTATTGATTGGTCTTGGTTTGGCAATATATGTTTACGGACTGGCAGTGTGCAAAGGCGCACTGCTGGCCTCTATTGGAAAAAAGCAGATTGCGCTCTCCCTTTTCTTCTCCGCAATCTGGCAGATTTTGGTTTTGTTCATTGGCAATTCCTTTGCAATGGCAATGCATTCCAGCAACATAACGGAGAGCGAATATCCAATCAATGCCTTTATTGGAATTATTATATTTGCCGTAATTGCTCTCCGCATGTTCTGGCTCGCTTATAAAAATGAGCCAATTATAGAAAAAAGACTGATGGATAAAGAGTTCTACAAGGTATTGACTGCTATTTGCCTTGCAGTCGGCTTTTATACCTTATTGACAGGATTGGCACTGGGTCTTCTGCAGATTTCGCTGTTAGCAGAGCTTCTTGTTCTGGGACTTTTGTCTGCAGTGGGTGTCCTGGCAGGTCTTTTTGTAGGGTATCGGTATGGATATGGACAGAGGACAGGCGCTTATATTCTTGGTGGAATATGTCTCATCATTTCAGACGTACTTTTATTTATAAAATACATTATTGCTTGACAAATAAATAAATATTTAATACAATTTGCTTAATTTGATAAAGGCGATGATAGGAACAAGTAGGATATGGCAGAACATACAGAAAGCAGCCGGTTGATGAGAGGCGCATGGAACCCCATATTTGAATACCTCCTGTAGCTGCACACCCAACGCTCAGGCTAGTAGGCTGTGACGGAAGATAACCGTTAATATATCAACGTATAGATTATGTACGTAGCAAGGCAGGCTGTGCGAGCAGTTTGCGAAGTTAGGTGGTAACACGGATTTTAACCCGTCCTTTCATTAGGATGGGTTTTTTTGTGCAAAAAAAGAAGAAAAGGTGCCACAGACTGCACCGGGAGGAAAAGATGACAGTATTTGAAGAATTGAAAGCCAGAGGATTGCTGGCACAGCTGACAGACGAAGAAGAAATCAGAGACCTTGTGAACAATGGAAAGGCTGTTTTTTATATTGGCTTTGATCCAACAGCAGACAGCCTTCATGTAGGACATTTTATGGCATTATGTCTGATGAAAAGACTGCAGATGGCTGGTAATAAGCCGATCGCCTTGATTGGTGGCGGTACAGCTATGATCGGTGACCCATCGGGAAGAACAGATATGCGTTCCATGATGACGACAGAGACAATTGATCACAACTGCGAGTGCTTTAAAAAGCAAATGAGCAAATTCATTGACTTTTCAGATGGAAAAGCAATGATGGTGAACAATGCAGAATGGCTGAGAGACTTAAACTATATTGAATTTATCCGTGACATTGGCTCTTACTTTTCCGTCAATCGTATGCTTAGTGCAGAGTGCTACAAGCAGAGAATGGAAAAGGGATTAAGCTTCCTTGAGTTCAACTATATGATTATGCAGAGCTACGATTTCCTGGCTTTGTATGAGAGATACGGCTGTAATATGCAGTTTGGTGGAGATGATCAGTGGAGTAATATGTTAGGCGGAACCAGATTGATCCGCAGCAAATTGGGAAAAGACGCATATGCAATGACCATTACTCTTTTACTTAACTCTGAAGGAAAGAAAATGGGTAAGACACAGAAGGGTGCAGTATGGCTTGATCCAAATAAAACAACACCATTTGAATTCTACCAGTACTGGAGAAATGTTGCTGATGCAGATGTTATGAAATGTCTGAAAATGCTTACCTTCCTTCCCTTAGAAGAAATTGAGAAGATGGAGAGCTGGGAAGGAAGCCAGTTAAATACAGCAAAAGAGATTCTCGCTTACGAGCTCACCAAGATGATCCACGGAGAAGAGGAAGCTAATAAAGCCCAGGAATCCGCCCGTGCACTCTTTGGACAGGGAAATGCAGCAGATATGCCATCTGCACAGTTAACAGATGATGATTTTATGGATGGAGCAATCGATATCATTGGATTGCTTGTTAAATCCGGTCTTGTAGCAACAAGAAGCGAAGGCAGACGAGCAGTAGAGCAGGGTGGTGTTGCTGTTGATGGAGAAAAGGTGACAGATATCAAAACGGTTTATACCAAAGAGCAGCTTGCCGGAGACGGAGTTGTTATAAAAAGAGGTAAAAAGAATTTCCGTAAGGTTATGGCATAGCGATTAACAACGATTTTGTGAGGAAGTGAGAATATGGCACTTTCACCAGTAATGAGAATGCAGTTAGTGAATGCCACAGAGCGTGTATTGCATGCGCCGGGTAACACATCACATGATTTATCAGAAATGACAGTTGTGCTTGATTATCATATGAAAGAGGATGAAATCAACCAGCTGGCAAAAGATCTGGCGGGAGCATTAAAGTCACACAGCCAGGTGTTTTCCAATGTGAGACTTAACGTCGTACACTGGAAGGGTGATGAAGCTATGGACAATCAGGTTACAGCGCTGGCCCTGCTGCAGCTTGGCCGGGTGTTTGACGGCTACACACAAATAGAGAAGGAAAAGGATTTGACTTCACTTTGTCAAAAACTGAAAAAATTTCATGCAAGAAGTAAACTGATATGGGTATTTACTGATTTTGCATATTATATTTCAGACAACAGTTTATTAAGAGAAGCACTGTCTCCATTTATAAAAGAGCGTATTCTTCTGACAGATGGAAAAAGAATTGAAAGTGGAAAAGAAATATTTCTGAAAAGCCTGTCTTAGGCTTGCCCAGGAAAAAGAAAGTCCGTTTTATAGGACCGACCTCCTGCTAAAATTAAGAAAAAGAACAAATAATCTTAATTTTGCAGGAGGTTTTATTATGAAAGGATATTATGTTAAAAATGGTTATATGGGATATACAGGAACAAATTATATGCTCTTTGCAAGTGAGACGGAATACAAAGAATATATGGAAGATTAACAGATTGCAGGGTAGATGACATTTTTCTTCTTTTATAATATAATGAATAATTATAAAATACCTGTGCATATGAGCTGATAGGATTCAACAGCTGCTCTATGCCGGTTCAATGAGGTAAAAGTATGCGAACAATATCAGTAAGTCAGATTACGGACCAGATTAAAGAGATGTGTATTGAGGCAAATCATTATCTGTCCTCAGATATGGATGAAGCATTGAAAAATGCATGCCGGAGCGAAAAGGCACCATTGGGCAGACAAATTTTAAGTCAGCTGCAGGATAATCTAAAGATTGCCAGCGAGGATATGATACCAATTTGTCAGGATACGGGAATGGCAGTGGTATTCATGGAAGTGGGACAGGAAGTACATTTTGAAGGCGGTTCTTTGGAGGATGCCATCAATGAGGGTGTTCGCAGGGGCTATGTAGATGGTTATCTCAGAAAATCTGTGGTAAAGGATCCGCTGATCAGAGAAAACACAAAGGATAATACACCTGCAATTATTCACTATAATATTGTGCCCGGTGATAAGGTAAAAATCACAGTTGCGCCAAAGGGCTTTGGAAGCGAAAATATGAGCAGAGTATTTATGCTGAAGCCGGCGGATGGAATAGAGGGAGTTAAAAATGCAATTCTGACGGCTGTAAAGGATGCGGGACCTAATGCCTGCCCGCCTATGGTAGTAGGAGTGGGCATTGGCGGCACATTTGAAAAGTGTGCACTTATGGCTAAAGCTGCTCTCACAAGACCGGTGAACGAGCATTCAAAAATTCCTTATGTTAAGGACATGGAAGAGGAGCTGCTAACATCAATCAATAAAACAGGAATAGGCCCAGGTGGGCTTGGAGGAAGTACCACAGCACTGGCTGTTAACATTAATACCTATCCAACCCATATTGCAGGACTTCCAGTGGCAGTTAATATGTGCTGTCATGTGAACCGACACAGCGTAAGGGAGATTTGATTTCAAAACAGAACGAATGTATGCAGAAGAATAGAGGATTGAAAATGGATCAATATATAAAAGCACCTATTTCGAAAGAAGATGCAGCCATACTGAAGGCTGGCGATTATGTTTATCTTTCTGGAACCATATATACTGCAAGAGATGCAGCTCATAAAAGAATGTATGAAGCGTTGGAAAAAGGAGAAGCTCTTCCCATTGAACTGAAGAACAATATTATCTATTATATGGGTCCATCACCTGCAAGAGAGGGAAGACCGATTGGATCAGCAGGTCCCACAACGGCAAGCCGTATGGACAAATATGCACCAAGACTGCTGGATTTGGGATTGATAGGCATGATTGGAAAAGGAAAGAGATCAGATGCGGTTAAGGAAGCGATTGTCCGCAATGGAGCAGTGTATTTTGCAGCTGTTGGAGGTGCGGGTGCATTGTTATCTAAATCTATTATTGCTTCTGAGGTGATTGCTTATGATGATCTGGGCACAGAAGCAATCCGAAAATTGGAGGTAAAGGATTTTCCGGTTATTGTTGTTATTGACAAAGACGGAAATAATCTGTATGAAACTGCAGTTTTGGAATATCGGGAGGATTAGTTTCTTCCTATATATATGTATATAGTTTTGAAAGGCACAAGATATAGAAGAATGGAAAAGGTGACCTTATGCGTATTGCACTAATGGTATTGAGAAAAATATATATAGTTCCCTATTTTTTGTTTCAACTATTTCATTTAGCTAAGAACTACCATGGAGACTATACACCAGGCTTTATGATGACAAAGAGAATCGCCAGAAATGGAATTAAGGCTGGAAATATTGATGCACAGATTTATGGTCTGGAGAATATACCAAAAGAGAATGGATTTATTTTTTATCCAAATCATCAGGGGCTTTTCGATACACTGATGTTTTTCATGTCCTGCCCGGTGCCATTTGCGTTTGTGATGAAAAAAGAAGCAAAAGATGTTTTATTATTAAAACAGGTTATGGAATCAACAGGCTCTCTTGCTATGGATCGTGATGATTTGAGACAATCCATGCAGGTGATTAACCAGGTGGCTGCTGAAGTAAAGCAGGGAAGAAATTACATGATTTTTGCAGAGGGAACAAGAAGCAGAAATGGAAATAAACTCCTGGATTTTAAAGGAGGAAGCTTTAAGGCGGCACAAAAAGCAAAATGTCCTATTGTTCCATGTGCACTTATCAACTCCTTTGTACCCTTTGATGAAAAATCAATTCGAAAAGTAACAGTAAAGCTGGTTTATATGAAGCCGATGTACTATGAAGAGTATAAAGATATGAAGACAAATGATATTGCAGCGGAAGTGAAAAGACGAATTGAAGAAACAATTGCAAAATATGAAGAAAACTGATTGACAAATAAATGGCACTTATGTATAATAACATTTGCGTCACGAAAGAGACGTAGCAACTTTATAATGATATAATGTGCTGCTCGCGTAGCGTGTGGGACATTGTTGGTAAGGGATAAAGTTCAGGTTCGGAGAAATACTCAAGAGGCTGAAGAGGCGCCCCTGCTAAGGGTGTAGGTCGTTTA
>CAZUCI010000023.1:31849-37953 GCA_964619485.1 uncultured Lachnospiraceae bacterium | reverse complement strand
ATAGATGAGCTTAAAATGACAGATGAGGAAATGGCTGCTGTAAAGAAAATTTACATTGTGGCCTGCGGCTCCGCATATCATGTTGGCATGACTGCCAAATATGTATTGGAGGGTCTTTCCCGAATTTCTGTAGAGGTCGATGTGGCATCGGAGTTCCGTTACCGCAATCCGGTCATGGAGGAGGGAGCCATGGTTGTTGTCATCAGTCAGTCCGGTGAGACAGCAGATACACTGGCAGCACTCCGTAAATCAAAGGAGCGAGGCTTTAAGGTTCTGGGAATTGTCAATGTTGTGGGCAGCTCTATTGCAAGAGAGGCGGACAGTGTGATGTATACCTGGGCAGGACCGGAGATTGCGGTTGCAACCACCAAGGCCTACAGTGCACAGCTGATTGCCATTTATCTGCTTGCCATGAAATTTGCCCGTGTGAAAAAGACTGTGGCAGATGCAGAATATCAGTCAATGATGGAGGATTTGAAAAAGCTTCCGGACCAGATTGAGCTTTTGCTGGCAAATAAAAATAATATTCAGCGTTTTGCAAACCGTTATATTGGTGCAAAGGATGTTTTCTTTATCGGCAGAGGAATAGATTATGCCATTTCTCTGGAGGGCTCTCTGAAATTGAAGGAGATTTCCTATATTCATTCTGAGGCCTATGCAGCAGGAGAATTGAAGCATGGAACCATTTCCCTGATAGAGGATGGCACACTTGTGGCTGCTGTTTCCACTCAGCCGGAGCTGTTTCAGAAGACCATCAGCAACATGGTTGAGGTAAAGGCGAGAGGAGCTTTTGTTCTTGCAGTTACGCTGGAGGGAAATACAGAAATTGAAAAGGCAGCCGATTATGTTATTTATATACCGGAGACCAATCCTTATTTTGCAAACTCCCTGGCCATTATTCCACTGCAGCTGTTCGGCTATTATGTGGCTGTTGGAAAGGGCTGTGACGTGGATAAACCAAGAAATCTTGCCAAATCGGTAACTGTTGAGTAGGTAGTGTTGAAGAATACAGATGTCAGGCTTCTGTCCGTATAGCAGACGCCTGATACCAGAGGGAAGCCTTATGGAAAATGACAGAAAGTTAAAAAAGCTGGGAACCAGCCTGCTGTGTGGACTTGTATTTGGACTGGCAGCAGGAATGGTAATAATCATAATTCTGGCGGTTTTTCCACAGAATTTTACTGTGGCCGGACAGGAGACAGAACCGTCGGTACAGATTCAGGCGGGAAAGGAAACGAGCCTGGATGGGGATAAGGCCAATGGAAATGAGTCCAATGGCAATGAAGCTGATGGAAATGAGACTGACGGGGAACAAGCTTACGAAGGCAACACCATGAGCGGCGGAAACGAGGAAATTCAGGCGGCAGGAAGTACCGATGAAAGTCAGACCATTGTGACAGATGTTACCACGGTTGTGGATCATGTAATGCCCTGTGTGGTTTCTATCTTTGGAACCTATCAGATGGAGGATAATTACTGGGGCTATCAATATGATTACGAGGCGGAGGGAAGCGGCTCCGGTATCATTGTGGGAGAGAACGATTCAGAGATTCTCATTGCCACCAACAATCATGTGGTGGAGGATTCCACCGAGCTTTCGGTTCAGTTCATCGATGAAGCAGTTGCAGATGCCCAGATTAAAGGGACCAACCGCGATACGGACCTGGCTGTGATTGCCGTTTCACTGGACGAACTTGATCCATCCACCAAGGAGACCATTCGTCTTGCAACTCTGGGGGATTCCAATGCATTAAAGGTAGGAGAGCCTGCCATTGCCATCGGAAACGCATTGGGCTATGGGCAGAGTGTGACAACTGGTGTAATCAGCGCAGTCAACCGCGCCTATTCTGATGATGAAGATTATTACGGCTCTTTTTCCAGTGATGATCTGGAGGATGTGGATGTAAAATACCTAATCCAGACTGATGCGGCCATCAATCCGGGAAATTCCGGAGGAGCCCTTTTGAATGCAAGGGGTGAGGTGGTAGGAATCAATTCCAACAAAATCGCAGGGGATACTGTTGAGGGGATGGGATATGCGATTCCTATATCCACTGCCAAACCGATTATTGAAGAGCTGATGGCAAAGAAAACAAGAACCCAGAATGACAAGGGCGAGCGCGCATATCTGGGAGTCAGCGGCATTGCAGTCACAGAGGATATGCAGAAACGGAACAATATTCCGGCAGGCCTGTATATTACCCAGGTGTTTTCTGATACGCCGGCACGGAAGGCTGGTATAGAGAAGGGAGATATTCTGGTTTCCCTGGATGGAGATGCAATTACAAGTATGGACGATCTTTCTGATTTGCTTTTATATTTGAAAAAAGGAGCAAAGGTTCAGGCAAAAATATTAAAACGCAGTAACAACGGCTATGTGGAGAGCGAGGTTACTGTTACACTCGGAGGAAAACGATGACAGACAAATTTGATTTTGACAGTGACGAGAAAGAAACCATCGCAGACGAAGTTTTTTATGATGAGGATAAAACGATTTCAGAAGACGATTTTGAAGAAACCGGCGATGAGCAGGACGGCAGAATGCCTCTGCACGGAAAAACAAAGATTGAGCATACGGAAACACCGGATGAGGATGATGAGGAGTTTCAGACTGATTTTGATATAAAGGATGACTTGAATGAAGACGATTTTGAGGAAGATTCGGATGATGACTCTGACAATTTAGATAATGAAGATGAGTCTGATGATGAAGATGCTGACGAAGATGAGTCTGATGATGAAGATGCTGACGAAGATGAGCCTGATGATGAAGATGCCGACGGAGATGAGTCTGATGATCATGATTCTGAGGATGCATATGAGAGTGTGTGCTTCATTTGCCACAGACCGGAAAGTATGACAGGCAAGCAGTTCAAAATGCCTAATCACATCAGCGTGTGCAACGATTGTATGCAAAAAACCATGGATGCGGTCAGCCAGTTTGATTATGGAGATATGTTTAATGATCCCAATTTATTAAACAGCCTTGGAAATATGGATTTTGGAGCTTTTCAGCCAAATCAGAGTATTCAGGAAGCAAAGCAGGAAAAGGAAGACGAAGAGAAGCCAAAAAAAGATGGAAAACAGGGAATTCCAGGTGGGATCCCAAACATTCGGTTTGTGAACCTTGCAGATTTGCAGGGTGAGGGTGGAATCCCCAATCGTCAGAAGCTGAAAAAGAAAAGAAAAGATAATAAGCCGCTGATTAATTTGAAGGATGTTCCACCACCACACAAGATCAAAGCCAGTCTTGATGAGTATGTAGTCGGGCAGGAAAAAGCCAAAAAGGTGATTTCTGTAGCGGTTTACAATCATTATAAACGTGTGGCAACCAATACTATGAATGAGATAGAGATTGAAAAATCCAACATGCTCATGATTGGACCTACCGGATGTGGTAAGACCTATCTGGTAAAAACGCTGGCGCGAATTCTGGATGTGCCCCTTGCCATTGCAGATGCAACCTCCTTGACAGAGGCGGGATATATCGGTGATGATATTGAGAGCGTACTTTCCAAGCTTTTGGCAGCAGCAGGAAATGATGTTGAGAAGGCGGAGATGGGTATTGTCTTTATCGATGAAATTGATAAGATTGCCAAGAAGCAGAACACCAATTCCCGTGATGTATCAGGAGAATCTGTGCAGCAGGGAATGCTGAAGCTGCTGGAGGGGGCTGACATTGAGGTACCTGTGGGTGCCAACAGCAAAAATGCCATGGTTCCGCTGACAACCATCAACACCAGAAATATTCTTTTTATCTGTGGAGGCGCTTTCCCGGATCTGGATGAAATCATCAAGCAGAGGCTGTCCAAGCAGTCTGGCATCGGCTTCAATGCAGTGCTGAAGGATGAATTTGACAAGGATACCAATATTCACAGCAAGGTGACTGTAGAGGATTTGAAAAAGTACGGTATGATTCCTGAGTTTCTGGGGCGTCTTCCAATTGTCTTCACAGTGGACGGTATGACGGAGGATATGCTGGTATCCATTCTTTCCGAGCCGAAGAATGCGATTTTAAAGCAGTATCAGAAGCTGCTGGAGCTGGATGAGGTGAAGCTTGATTTTGATGAGAGTGCACTTCGTGCCATTGCCAAAAAGGCTTTGGAGAAAGACACCGGAGCAAGAGCACTTCGTGCCATTATTGAAGAGTTTATGTTAGATATTATGTATGAGATTCCGAAGGATGAAAATATTGGTCAGGTAACCATTACCGGAGATTACATTGAAGGAAAAGGCGGACCGGTGATTGATATTCGAGGATAAATATCTTTTTTATGTTTTTTTGCATAAGATAGAATGAGAATGTTTATGCAGGAACATGAAAATATGGCAAATACAAATTGTAAAACCCCTATCATATCCAATGAGTATATTGATTTGATAGGGGATTTTTCTGCCCCGATCACAGAGTTTATACCGGGTTTAGCTGAGGATACTGACTACTGCGAAGAGGTCCTGGAGGGAAGGCTGCGCATTATCCATATACGAGGAGATCAGGCTCCGGTATTAGATGTGGCACTTTTTCGCTATCAGTATATACCTGCCTGTTATGGAATCCTTCAGGATATCGTGAGAACAGATTTGACGCCCTATGCAGAAAGTGGAATTTTGGCAGTAAATGGTCCTCCACTGGAGCTTACGGGCAGGAATGTGGTAATTGCAATTATTGACACAGGAATCCGTTATGAATTGCCTGCGTTTCGAACAAGGGACGGCTCCAGCAGGATTCTGGCTATCTGGGATCAGACCAATCAGGAGGGAGAACCGCCGGAGGGCTTTGCTTACGGAACGGAATTTACCCAGGAGGAGCTGAATGAGAACTTAAGTCGTATGGAAGAGGAGGGCTGGGAGAGACTTACTACTGATCCCGTTGGTCATGGAACCAAGGTTGCCAGTGTGGCGGGGGGCTATGATGATGGAACAAAGTTCAGCGGGGCTGCACCGGATGCTTTTTTTGTGGTGGTAAAGCTGAAGGAGACAAAGCCGTATCTGAAGGATTTTTATGGAATAGGACAGGATAAGCTGTGCTTTCAGGAAAATGACATTTTGCAGGCACTGTCCTATGTGCAGAAGTTTTCCATACCTTTGATTCGTCCTCTGGTGGTCTGTATGGCAATCGGAACGAATATGGGAGATCATAGTGGGGATTCTATTTTGGACGGCTACTTAAACATGCTGGCGATTTCCAGAGGAAGATGTGTGGTAGTAGGCGGCGGAAATGAAGGAAATGCCAGCGGCCATTTTGAAGGGGAACTGGTACTTCCTCCATCAGGGGCATCGGCTTCAACGGATGTGGAGCTGTTAGTGGGTGCAGGAGAAAGAGGCTTCTGGATGGAGCTGTGGGGGCAGGCACCGGGGATTTATACCATTTCAATCATCAGTCCCGGAGGTGAGACGATTTCCGAAATACCCTATCAGCTTGGACGAAGTGCAGAATTTTCCTTTGTGTATGCGGAGACAAAAATTTTTGTCGGATATATCCTTGTGGAGCAGGGAAGCGGACAGCAGCTTATCGCAATTCGATTTCAGAATCCGCTGCCGGGAATCTGGAAGCTGCGTGTTTTTGCAAGAGGCGGAAGCGGACGGTTTAATATCTGGCTTCCCATGGAGCAGTTTTTGGATGGCAGTAGCTATTTTTTGGAGGGAAGTCCCTTTATTACACTGACAGAGCCCTCCTATGCCCGAGATGTGCTGACGGTTTCTACCTACAATTCCACCAATGACAGCTTCTATATTAACAGTGGCCGCGGGTTTGCTGCCAGCGGGGTGGTTGCGCCTGATCTGGCGGCTCCGGGAGTTGGTATTTCCACACTTCTTGGAGCAGATACCGGCTCCTCGCTTGCTACGGGAATTATGGCCGGTGCAGCAGCTGATTTTTTGCAGTGGGCAGTGGTTGAACAGAATGATGTACTGGCCAACACAGCTACAGTAAAGAACTATCTGATCCGCGGAGCGGAGCGGAGCCGGGATATTGTGTATCCATCCAGAGAATGGGGCTATGGCACATTAAATTTGGAAGAAACATTTCGCGTCCTTGCAGGTTTGTGATAGAATAGAGGAAAAGCGGTGAGAGGGATGAATGAGAACTGAAATACTTCGAATTG
>CAZUCI010000023.1:0-31749 GCA_964619485.1 uncultured Lachnospiraceae bacterium | reverse complement strand
GATGAATGAGAACTGAAATACTTCGAATTGGAGGCGATAGAGGGGCTCAGAGTACTGCACAAATTGGAGGCGATAGAGGGGCTCGAAGTAGTGTAATACGGCATATGAAAAGCAGCAGTGGAATGAAAATTTGTCTGCCCGCTTAACTTTTCGATATAGACAATATTTTTTTCTATATCGAAAGAAATCCTGTAAATTTACCCACAAAAAATGAATTATGTAAACCATTTCTCGATATAGAGAATGATATTTTCCATATCGAAGGTTTTTTGGATTTTTTCCTCGATATAGAAAAACTTTCTTCCTATATCGAAAAAGCAAAAGGAAAACACATTATGTCAACCAAAATGACAAAAAATTTTTCGATATGGATATTAAGTCAGGCTATATCGAAAAACTTAAAAGAGAGGCAGGAAGTCTATGATTTTTCTTGGAATTGTAATAGCCATAGTGGCAGCAGAGTCAGTTATAAAGCAGGTCAGTGAGAAAAAGCATCCGGATGGAAAGCGGGAGCCCATTTTAAAGGGAAAATTGTATTTTACCAACTATCATAATCATGGTGCTTTCCTGAATATGGGAGAAAAGCGGCCCCAGTTTATTAAGGGGATGTCAGCGGGTCTATGTCTGGCATGTGCAGTTTTGTTTCTGGTGACCTTTGGAACAAAGGGCAAGTCGCTGCTGAAAGCAGGGCTTTCACTTTTGCTTGGCGGAGCCTTTTCCAATACCTATGACCGATTTATGCGAGAATATGTGGTGGATTATTTTGGCTTTAATGTTAAAAATGAAAAGCTTAGAAACATTGTATTCAATATTTCCGATTTCTGCATTATGATTGGAGCCTGTATCAGTGCGTTTTCAGCATAGGCAAGTGCATTTTCAACATAGGCGAGTGTGCTTGTAACATGGGGAAGCCTGTTCTCACAGCCTAAGACTCTCTTGCGATTTGACATATAATTTGGTATAATTTAAGCATCTTTTATTTACGCGGGCAATGCAGTGAACAGAGGCGGTTTACAGGTCTTTTGTATTTTGTATGCATAATGCTACGGAGAAAGCAGGTAAGGATATGAGTAAGAAAAAAGTAGTTGTTTCTTTAGGACATGAAGCACTTGGATATACCATTTCCCAGCAGTGGGATGCTGTAAAGGATACAGCAAAGGCACTGGCAGATCTGGTGGAGGCTGATTACCAGCTTACCATCACCCACAGTAATGGACCACAGGTTTCCATGATTCATAAAGCTATGACAGAGCTGCATAGAATTTATATTGACTATACACCGGCACCTATGTGCGTGTGCTCGGCAATGAGCCAGGGCTATGTGGGATACGATATTCAGAATTCCCTGCGTGCAGAGCTGTTGAGCCGGGGGATTTCCAAACCGGTCAGCACGATTCTGACACAGGTGACAGTTGATCCCTATGATGAGACCTTTTATGAGCCGCAGAAGCTGATTGGCCGTTTTATGAGTGCAGAGGATGCTGAAATCGAGATCAAAAAAGGAAACTATGTTAAGGAAGAGTCCGGAAAAGGCTTCAGAAGAGTAGTGGCAGCCCCTAAGCCAATCGATATTGTTGAAATAGAGGCGATTAAGACTCTGGCTGATGCGGATCAGGTAGTAATTGCCTGTGGCGGTGGCGGAATCCCTGTTATTGAACAGCAGCATGCATTAAAAGGTGCATCTGCCGTTATTGAGAAGGATTGTATTGCCGGTAAGCTAGCATCTGACCTGGAGGCAGACGCTCTGATTATTTTGACAAGTGTAGAGCAGGTTTATAAGAATTTTGGAAAAGAGAATCAGCAGGGTATCGACAAGATGACCGTTGCCGAGGCAAAAGCACTGATGGCAGAAGGGCAGTTCGGAGAGCTGGATATGCTTCCAAAGATTGAAGCGGCAATCACATATCTTGAGAAGGTTCCAACAGGAAGTGTTATTATTACATCCATTGCCAATGCAGCGGAGGCTGTAAAGGGCAAAAAGGGCACTTGTATTACAGCATAAAAGAATACATGTAAAGCTACCGGGCCGCAGGAAATGCGGCCCTTATCTATTGGTATAAAAAGGAGACATTATGGGACATATTTATGAAAATGCAGAAGAGTTAATTGGAAAAACACCACTTATGAGACTGAATCATTTTATGGAAAAAGAGAAAATTGGTGATGCGACAATACTGGCAAAGCTGGAGTATCTCAATCCGGCAGGAAGTGCCAAGGATCGTGTTGCGTTGAAAATGATTACGGCAGCAGAAAAAAGTGGGGAATTGAAGCCCGGAGCAACCATTATCGAGCCAACCAGTGGAAATACCGGAATAGGAATTGCTCTGATGGGGGCAGTCAGAGGATACAGGACAATTTTAACCCTGCCGGAGACCATGAGTATTGAGCGCAGAAAGCTTTTAGGTGCTTACGGAGCAGAGCTGGTGCTGACGCCGGGAGCAGAGGGCATGAGCGGAGCCATCAAAAGAGCGGAGGAGCTTAAGGTATCCATACCAGGCTCTGTAATTCTGGGGCAGTTTGATAATCCTTCCAATGCCGCAGCTCACTATGAGACAACCGGACCTGAAATCTGGGATGATACAGAGGGAAATGTGGATATTTTTGTAGCAGGAGTTGGAACGGGTGGAACCATTACCGGAACCGGCAGATATTTGAAGGAGCAGAATCCTGGTATTCATGTGGTGGCAGTTGAGCCTGACACCTCGGCGGTGCTCAGCGGAAAACCGGCCGGGGCCCATGAACTTCAGGGAATTGGGGCCGGCTTTATTCCAAAGGTACTGGATACAGATATCTATGATGAGGTACTCCCGATCAGTGCGGCGGATGCCTATGAAACAGGCCGCAGTCTTGGAAAAAGTGAAGGTATTCTGTGCGGAATCACCTCCGGTGCGGCACTTTATGCTGCAAAGCTTCTGGCATTGCGCCCAGAGAATAAGGGAAAAGTCATCGTAGTACTTTTACCTGATTCCGGAGACCGCTATCTTTCTACCCCGCTGTTCCCGGAGGCTTAAAGCGTTTCAGTGGCTTCACACATCAATGACATCATGGTTTAACGATTGTAATTTAATGCCAGCAGGGAAAACTGTGTAACAGCCTTACTGATCTGGTTTTCTGACAGGTATTTGTAATCTGTTTCGTAGAGAAGCCCCCCGGCTGAATCATTGATGGTGAGTGTGAAGTTGCTGATATCACTCAGAAGCCAGCAGGAATTCATGCCCATGGGAATGAGCAGGGTGCCTTCGCCAACGGTGGCAGTGACTCTGGCCCCATCAAAGGAATGTCCTGTGGCATCATTCCAGCTGATGGTAACAGTGGCATCAGCCGGAATTGTGGAATCGAGGGACAGATACATAAAATCGTACTGATTTCCTTCAATGACAGCAGGAAGCGGTTCTGTTGCTTTTTCCTGCAGCAGTTCAGAATCCGGATCAACGACAGTCTGATTCATGGCAATGGCACTGTGGTCAAAGATCGAAATGAGACCTTCAAAGGAGGCCCCGAAGGAATCGGCACTCAGGCCAAACTCGGTGGAAGCGGCATAGTTACGATAATCATCCGGATCTTCTTCCGGATAGATGGCCTCAAATAAATTTACAGGATAAAAGGCGGAATCTTCAGCACAGTAGACATAGCCTGCGTCCCACATAAAACGTGTAATATAATAGCTGTCCTGTGCGTTCAGATTGAAAATCACAGGATAGTTTTTTTCTGCCTGCGACCATATTTCACGCTGTGCCTCAAAGCTCTTGGCAGCGGGAATATAGCCTGTGACAGAGCACTTGACACCGAGGTAATCGTAAAAGCCCTGTCCGTCAAGGGCCATGTAGGTTACGTCGCCCTGCACTGCCTCGCATTTCTCTATAACGGCTGCGTAATCTTCAATATAATGGAGCTGGTCAGCAACCATAAAACCATTTCCCAGCAAATTCTGATATTTGGCAGGTAAGCCTGTATCCTCGGATTTGACAAAAGAATCGGGAACGACATATTCCCCGAATATTTTTGAAGAATCATCCATGGCAATCAGACTTTCACCATCGGGGTAAACCCACATGGGGGGAGTCTTTTCACGGGAAATCTCATTGAAAATCCAAAAAGGAATGCTGATGCAAAGCCCCAGAAAAATACAGGTAGAAAGATTGCGGAAGGGATGCTTGAGCTCCGGTCCTTCTTTTTTTATGTGCTCTGTATTTTCTATACTATCTGTATGTTCTATATTTTCCATATTCAAATTGGAATAATTCCCAATAGACGACAGCAGCAGAACAGGGAGATAGATACCTGCAGCGGCGACCAGAATCCATGCTGTTCTGGAGAGAACACAGTTGGTATCCGCACGGACCAGAGTGTAGCTGTAGGAAATCCCAAGTGTAGTGGCACCTGCAAAAAGTTCTAAAAATAACACACGTACTTTTTCACTCTTTTTAAGCGTTCCAAAAAGCCTGGACATGCAGAAAAGAAATGCCCATATGCCTATCATGGGAAGAAGCATACGCAGGGAGAAATAGCAGAAATTTCGAAGCTTTGGTATGCTTTCTAAATAAGGCATGAAGGAAATTGGCGTTTCCTGGCCAAAAACATTAATCCCATCCGCAAGAACAGTCTGAGAAGAATAAATTAAAGTATGATTTAATATTTTAAACAAGAGCGGAATGGAGCATGCAATGGGAAGAAAACAAAGTAGAAATTCCAGATAGGAAAGGGGACTTCGTAAATCCTTTTTCCATTCTTTTGTTTTTATCCAAAGGTATAATTGATAGAGCCCAAGGGGAAGCGTGCCAATGACCAGAGCGCCTCCGTAAAGCGGATAGTAAAGCCCGGCGAGAAAGCAGGAGAAAATCCAGGTATAGGTCCAGAGCAATCTGCGGGATTGAAGAGCAGGCATAGACAAAAGCAGCAGTACTGGCAGAACCAGATATTGCCTGTTATAGCAGGGAAGGGCAAAAAGTACAGCAAAAAGCACGGCAGTGGAGCTGCCTGTAAGTCTTGTAATCAGGAACATGGTTAGAAAACAAAAGATAACCATTGTTATTGAAATGGCAGGGGAATAATCACTGACTGTGCCACCCAGGAGCTTATGCTGAATAAATCCGTTTACAAAGGGGAAAAGGCCGGAGACCGGCGTGTATTCCTCATAGAGGGATTGACCCAAAGAAAAAACCTGAGTCCAGGGAATCATCTGCTCCCCATGGTGATGCTGATCCGGCTGTGCATACATGGCACAGGCACTAAAGGAATGAAAGGCAAAAAGAATCATGGGAGTTAACGGACTAATTATAGAGGACAGCCTGCCTTTAGGGGTGCCTTTCGGTGCGCTGATGGTGGCCGGCTTATTCCAGTTGTTTTTTATATGGACAGACAGTATGAAAAAAGAGAGTAAGAGTAAACAATAGAAAAAGACATAATAGCCTTTTGCATATGGAACCCGAATGTCTGCGCCCTGGTATCGGTAGGTATCCACCAGCCATATGATAAAAAGGAAGGGAAGAAACAATTGCAGAAGCAGAAGCTTTCTGTGAGCTGCCATGACTGGAAGCAGCAGGATTACAGTGCCAATAAACAGTGCGAGCAGTTGGTGGGTCATGGTATTGATCGTAAAGGCTGAGTTGAAATGAGCAATCAGAACACAGCCTGCTGCGATATCATAATAGGTAAGCACGTAAACCAGCAGAATGCCCGGAAGAGTTTCTGAATTTAAATGATATTTTTCGGTAAAAGAGGCCGGAAGCAGACAAAAGGCAGTACAAAGCAGTACGGCAAAAAACAAAGGCCATATAAATTTCTGAAATGCAATCAGGTTGGCCAGAAATGGACAGGCAGTAAACAGTAACAGGCACAAGGGTACAGCCTTGGGTGCTGACAGGTCAAAGCTTTTGGAGAAAGCTGAAAACTTCCCGGCTGAGGACTGTGACAGACGGTTAGAAAAAGCCCAGAGCAGGAGCAGCATGATTCCACCCACAACAAGCAAAAGCCAGAATAAATTGAGCTCACCGGATTTATTGAAACCGCTTCGGGAAGTGTTCTCAATAATAATATCAAAGAATTCCTGATTTCCTCCGGCAAAGGAGGGAAGCAATTTGTATAACAGGACTGCAATCAGACAGATGACTAGAAAAAACGAAAACATAATTGGACTCCTTTTTATGAATTAGTATGATCAATTGAATTATTAAGATCAATTGAATTATTACGATCAATACAGGGTATTTTTTGTTTTTCAGATAGGTCTATTTTAGTATAGAAAGCGGGAAACTGCAACTTGCGTATTCATTGACAAAAGCCCTGTAAAAAGTTAACATATATTTGTATGCACAAATAGGAAAATACCCTGCAGCCCGACAGGGACTGCAATGATTTTTGAGCTGTAAAAAACCGATTATAAAAGGAAAACTATGAAAAAAGCTGATAAGGGGAAAATAATTTCTCTGGGTGCACTTTTATTAAGTGCCATAACATTACTTTGCTTAATTTTATATTGTGTCATCTGGCCGGATAATCTCATGCATTCAGACACGGCAGCGGAGGTTGTTTTGTCTAAGCTTCTTTCCAGGGAAGGCAGCATCATCTCTAAAAACTGGTTCTATTCCACGGAGATTCGAATTATTTACACACAGCTGATTATGGCACCCCTGTTTTGGATTTTCTCTGATTATACGGTGGTAAAGCTGATATCTATTGTGATTATGGATCTGCTTCTGGTAGCTGCTTACTATTTTACCGGAAGAGAATTTTCCTTAAAGAAAGCGTCTTTATGGATTTCCATGGCACTTTTGCTGGCACCGTTGTCCAACGAATATCTGGATATGATGTTTATTGGGAACTTCTATACCAGTCAGGTAATCTGCACCTTTCTTGTGCTGAAATTTTTTATGAAAGAGATTGATGAGCGTACGGAAAAGCAGTCGCTCTGGCTCCAATATAAAGATTGGAAGTATCTTCTGCGTGTTGTACTCCTGTGCGTCATGGGTACGGTTTTGGGACTTTCAGGACTGCGTTATCTGGCGAGTCTGTATCTTCCGCTTGTGCTGGCTGTTTGCTTTGGCTTCGGCTTTGACACGAGAGAAAAAAGAAGCGGGAGGCTTTTGCCTGCGGGGGTTCTGTCGGTTCTTATGTTATTTTTTGCCGGTGTGGGCTTTTTGATTAACAAGTTTTATCTGGCTGTCAATTACAGCTTTGATACGACCTCTGAGGTGAGCTTTGTGCCACTTTCGGATGTGCCGGACCGGTTTATGACTTCTCTGAAGCTGATGCTTGAGCTTTTTGGTTATCGCGAAATCCAGGTTGTGACACCGCTTGGAATTGTCAATGCTGTGAAGTTTGCATTCTTGATTTTTGTGATTTATGTCGTGTGGTATCTGACAAAGCATCGATATGACCTTTTGAATCAAAAACAGAGACTGCTTCTGTATTATTTTTACGGCTGCTTTCTTTTAAACTGGTATATGCTGATTTTTACAGATGTGCTGCAGCAGTATCGCTACTGGCTTCCGGTCTATGTGACTGCGGTGCCATTGATTGGAATCTATTTTGACACAGCCCGGGAAAAAACAGAGTTTTTTAAGCCCGCCATGGCGGCACTGGCAGTAATTACGGTGCTTTCCTCCCTGTATGGGGAGCTTTGGCAGGACACGAAGTATAATGACTGTGAAAAAAGATATGGATATATGGAGTTTCTGGAGGAAAACGAGTATACCTTTGGATATGCCACGTTCTGGAACTCCAGTGTGACGGAATATTTGTCTGATGGAAAGCTTGAGGTCGGGAATCTCGGCGGGCATGATGGAATTGCAGCACCCTATGAGTGGCTCAGTCCAAAGTGCTATTATAAAGAGGGCTATCACACCGGAAAAACCTTTTTGCTTCTGGCAAGGACAGAGGAAGCGGGAATGTTAAATGGAGATTTTACCGTTATGCCGGATGGTGTAAAGGTCTATGAAGATGAATATTATGCAATTTATGAGGGCACGGGCATGTATTTGTTCGATAGTTCCAAAAAGGGAGACTAAATGAAGAAAGCAATCATTATTGGCGCTGGACCAGCGGGACTGACCGCAGCATATAAGCTGTGTAAGGAGACAGATATTCAACCGGTTATTCTGGAGGAGTCTCCCTATATTGGCGGTATTTCAAGAACAGCAGACTACAAGGGAAACCGCATGGATCTTGGCGGTCACCGTTTTTTTACGAAAAACGAAGAGGTACAAAAGCTTTGGGAAGAGATGATGCCATTACAGGGTGCTCCTTCTAAGGATGATTTGCTGTTGAACCGCGAGATGCCTTTAAAGGAGGGCGGACCGGACCCGGAGAAGGAAGACCGTGTTTTTCTGGTGCGTAATCGTGTCAGCAGAATCTTTTTCCTGCGTAAATTCTTTGATTATCCAATCAGCATGAAACCGGAAACCTTTCGCAATATGGGTTTTGTGAGAACGATGAAGGCTGGCTTTGGCTATCTGTACTCTGCGGTAATTAAGAGAAAAGAGAACTCGCTGGAGGATTTTTACATCAATCGTTTTGGAAAACCATTGTATGAAATGTTCTTTGAGGATTACACAGAGAAGCTTTGGGGTGTTCATCCTTCTAAAATTGCACCGGACTGGGGTGCACAGCGTGTCAAGGGACTTTCTCTTGGAAAAATTTTTGTTGAAATTCTGACAAAGCCTTTTCGAAGGGATAAGGCATCGACAGAGACGTCTTTGATTGAGCAGTTTTATTATCCCAAAAAGGGACCGGGACAGCTTTGGGAAACAATGGCCGATGAAATAAAGAAGATGGGCGGAGAAATTCACATGGAAACCAGGGTGGATAGCATTCATCTGGAAGAGAAGTCCGGCGCAAAGCATGTGGCTGGTGTGAGCACAAATCAGGGTGATTTCACAGGCGATTATTATTTTTCGTCCATGCCAATTAAGGATCTGGCAGAGGCGATGGAGAAGGGCACAGGTGCAATTCCTGCTGATGTCAGGGAAGTAGCAGTCAATCTGCCATATCGAGATTTTATCACGGTTGGTCTTCTGGTAAACAGGATGCTGATTGAGAATCATACAAAGCATAAAACAGTTCATAACATTGTTCCTGACTGCTGGATTTATATTCAGGAGCGGGATGTTAAAATTGGCAGACTGCAGGTATTTAATAACTGGTCGCCTTATATGCCGGTTCATCCGGAGGACACGGTATGGATTGGCCTGGAGTATTTCTGCAATGAAGGTGATTCCATGTGGAATATGTCCAGTGAGGAATTCATTGCATTTGCCAAGGATGAGCTTGAGAAAATACACATTATCAACAAGGAGGATGTGCTTGATGCCACACACATTCGTGTAAAGAAAGCATATCCGGCTTATTTCGGAGCTTATAAGGATTTTGATAAGGTGGAAAGCTATCTCTCCTCCTTCGACAATCTTTACTGTATTGGACGAAACGGACAGCATCGCTACAATAACATGGATCACTCCATGCTCACAGCCATTGAGGCTGTAAGGCTGATTCAGAGTGGCAGCAGTGACCAGCATATATTATGGAATGTGAATACAGAACAGGAATATCACGAAACGAAGAAATAAGTATAAGAAGAAAAACCGGAATACAAAATCGGAATAGAGGCGATATCATGCCAGGTGCAGCAGATATCTGGGAACATTTGGACAGAATAAAGAAAATAGTCATGTTTGAAGGAGATATCGAGACCACAGCGTATTTTTCCAGACAGATGGAGAAAACGTTTTTGGAAAACGGTTATGAAACCTTCTTTTATGATTATGAAAAGGAAAGTAAAAGTGCAGGGGAACTTCTGCGCTTTTTGGAGCGGGGGACTACAGCTGTAGTCTCCTTTAATTTTCATGGGCTTTGCGGAAAAAGTGAAGTTTTCTATGATGATGAAACAAAGGAATATATCTGGGATGATTATGAAATCCCATGCTTCAATATTGTGGTGGATCACCCTTTTTATTATCATAATTTTTATGAGCATCTGCCCAGGTATTATATGCAGTTTTCCATCGACAAAAACCATGACCGCTATATGGAGGAGTTTTTCCCGGATATTATGAGGGGACCCTTTTTGCCTTTGGCGGGAACCAATATTGCATATCCGTATAAACCCATAAAGGAGCGCAGCATGGATCTGGTTTTTACCGGTAATTATACAAGACCGGATACCTTTGATGTGTACAGAGACAGGCATGGTGCAGAGTATACGCAGTTTTATCAGGGAATCATTGATGAGCTGATAGAGAAGCCGGATTCGCTGCTGGAGGATGTGGCAAGAGCCCATATTCTATATGAAATTCCGGATGCAACAGAGGCGGATGTGAAGGAAACTCTTGGAAATATGATTTTCCTGGATTTGTATGTGCGCTTTTATTTTAGAGGAGAGGTTATGAGGACGCTGGCTGAGGCAGGATTTCAGGTGCATCTTTTTGGAGGCGGATGGGAGGCATTAACCTGCAGCAAGCCGGAAAATCTGATTATAGGAGGCTGTCTGGACTCCAAGGGCTGCCTGGAAAAGATTGCAGACAGTAAAATATCCATCAATGTGATGCCATGGTTTAAGGATGGGGCACATGACCGGATTTTTAATACTATGCTTAACGGATCTGTCAGTCTGACAGACAGCTCTGTCTACCTGGACGAACTGCTCTGTGATGGTAAAAACGCAGCTGTATACAATTTGGCACGGCTGCAGGAGCTCCCGGAAAAGGTATCATTTTTGCTGGAGCATCCCGATCAAATGCAGCAGATTGCAGACAGCGGCTATGAGATGGCAAATTCCAGTCATACGTGGAAAAACAGAGCCTGTGATTTGATAAACATATTGAAAAGCAGTGAGTGGTTGTGCTAATATAAAATTATATTTATTTTGTGTAAATATATTGATTGTGACAGTGCAATTGTGAGAATTTTATACTTTAAATAGATAAGGGGATCGTTATGAAAAACACAAAAAAAATATTGATTGTGGATGATGATCAGAATATGTTACATCTTTTGAACGCCTTCTTGAAGGATTCCTATCAGGTATCCATGGCAAACAGCCGAGATATGGCTATTCAGGCACTTCATACACAAAAGTTTGATCTGATGCTCTTAGATTATTTGATGCCGGGAATGAATGGCAGACAGACCCTGGAACTGATCCGAAAGGATGAACAATTGAAAAATCTTCCGGTTTTCTTTTTGACAGGAGTATCAGACAGCACCAGGATATCAGAATGTCTGAAGCTGAATCCAAAGGGATATATCCTCAAGCCAATCGGAAAATTTAGTCTTCTGGCTAAAATCAGAGCGTATTTTGAGGAAAGTGAACTGGAGAAAATGTAATGAAAGAATTTTTAAGAAGGGAGACCGTGCTGGTGGCTGCAATGCTGCTTGCGGCGGTCTCCTCTTTTCTGAATCCGCCAGGAGCGGAATATTTATCCTATATTGATTTCCGTGTACTGGGAATCCTGCTAAGCCTGATGCTTGTTATGGCTGGATTTCAGAAGGAGGGTGTGTTTGCCTTCCTGGGTGGAAAAATGATTGAGAAAGCAGCAAATGCAAGGCAGTTGGGATTGGTGCTTGTTTTTTTGTGCTTTTTTTCAGCTATGATTATGACAAATGATGTGGCACTGATTACCTTTGTACCATTTTCAATTCTCACGCTTCGTATGGCAGATCTGGAGGAACATTTGATTCCGGTGGTGACAGCACAGACAATTGCAGCCAACCTGGGCAGTATGCTGACACCTATTGGAAACCCACAGAATCTGTATCTATATGGAAAAAGCGGACTGGGTTTTGGAAGTTTTTTAAAGTTGATGATTCCTTATGCACTGGTGGCAGCAGTGTTACTGTTTCTTTTTATGCTTCTGATTCCAAGGGAAACACTGCAGCTTGGTGATTTTACGCTGGATACAGCTAAGGTCAGCCGACATAATATAAAAAAAGCTCTGAAAATTTCGGCTTATATTTTGCTGTTTCTGGTCAGTCTTCTGTGTGTATTTCATGTTCTTCCGTGGCAGTCGGTTCTGACGGTGGTAATGCTTTCTGTGTTTCTCATGGACAAAAAAGTGCTTTTGCGGGCAGATTACAGCCTGCTGCTCACCTTTATTGCTTTCTTTATCTTTATTGGTAATATGGGCGAAATTCCTACAGTAAGGGAAGGCTTATCTGAGCTGCTCAGGGGTCATGAACTTCTTATTTCTGTGTTGTCCAGTCAGGTAATCAGCAATGTTCCGGCGGCTATTTTGCTCTCCGGGTTTACCACGGATTATGCAGCACTTATTATCGGTACCAATCTGGGAGGCCTGGGAACGCTCATTGCCTCCATGGCCAGCCTGATTTCCTATAAGCTTTTCGTCAATGCACATTCAAATAAAAAGGGACAGTATTTTGCCACGTTTACGGTATGGAACGTTATATTTCTGACGGTACTTTTACTGACATATTCCCTGATACATTTCTTTTAAGTCAAATAATATTTTTACTCAAAAATAAAACTTAAAAAAGTACTTGACCTGTCGTAGTAGTTGCGTTATTATATACTACGACAGATGTACTACGACAATCGTAGTACGACTGGCATAGTACATGTACAGGTGAATATGGAAAAAGAGCGGAGGTGGCTGTTTGATTAGTAGTGATGTAATCCGGGGATATAATGATACTTTTATTCTTTTTCTTCTGCTGGAGGAACCCTCCTACGGATATGAAATTTCCAAGAAAATCAGGCAATTGTCAGATGAAAAATACCTGATCAAGGAGACAACGCTGTATTCTGCGTTTAACCGTCTGGAAAAAAATGGATTTATTGAATCCTTTTACGGAGATGAAACCGGGGGAAAGAGAAGAACGTACTATCGTATCACGGAGAGCGGGAGAACCTATTACCTTGAAAAGTGCGGGGAATGGAAGGTTACCAAGGAAGTTGTGGAGAAATTTATCAATCAGTAATCGTCGAAGAGTGTGAGGGGCGATACTATAGAGTAGAAGGAGAATCATTATGGAAACAATTAATATGTATTTGGAAAATATGTTTTTGAATCTGCCGGACAACGAAGAGGTTCGCAGGGCAAAGGAAGAGCTTCACAGTATGATGGAGGATAAGTATACAGAACTGAAGTCAGAGGGAAAAACGGAGAATGAGGCTGTTGGAATTGTCATTTCCGAGTTTGGAAATCTGGAAGAGCTGGCAGAGGAGCTGGGGCTCAGCAGAGTGCTGGCTGATGCACCTGCTAAAGAAGAAAAAACCTTTGTAACGTCTGCAGAGGTGAAAGAGTATATGGAAGCAAACCACAAAAGTGCAGGCGGAATATCCTGGGGTGTGGTGCTGTGTATTTTGGGCGTAATTCCATTGATACTGCTGGGCGGATTGTCTGATGTGGGAAAAATAAAAGAATCTGTTGCAGGTGCCATCGGGATGACAGTACTGTTCGTGATGATTGCTATTGCAGTCGGATTATTTATTGTTTTTGGCATGGCAATGGAAAAGTATGATAAATACAAAAAGCTGGATTTTTCCCTGAATGGTGCAACACAGAGAATGCTCACAGATGAAAAAAATCAGTTTAAGCCTGTATTTACCCTTTGCATTACCGTCGGTGTGATCCTGTGCATTGTAGGTGTTCTTCCGCTGATAGTTGTTGGCTGCCTTTTTGAGGAGGCTGAGCTTTTGGAAATCATCTGTCTGGCAGTACTGCTCCTGCTGGTAGCTGCTGCAACAAAGCTCTTTGTATGGGCCGGAATGCGTTATGATGTTTTCCAGATTCTGCTTCAGGAAAACGATTATGAAAAAAAGGAGAGCAATCGAATTGTGGATGCTGTAGGAGGCATTTACTGGCTGGTTGTGACAGCAATTTATCTCGCATGGAGCTTTATTACCATGAACTGGGGATTTACCTGGATTGTATGGCCAATTGCCGGGGTATTATTTGCAGCTGTGGCAACTGCGATTCGCACCTTTGCTGATAATAAATAGAAACTAAAAGCTGACAAAATAAGGGCTTCGTGGTATAATAATTTAGTCTTACAGTTAAAAATAAATTTACCGGAGCAAAAAAGATGAATGATTATACCTTGTCGATTGTAATCCCTTGTTTTAATGAATATGACAACATTGAAGGTATTGTGAAAAGAGTCAGAGAATCAGCTGTTGCACATAAAGAGATTATTGTGGTGGATGACTGTTCTACAGATGATACAAAAACGATTCTGGAAGAGAAAATCCGTCCGCTGGTGGATAAAATTATCTATCACGAGCACAATGGTGGAAAGGGAGCAGCCCTGCGTACCGGCTTTAAGGAAGCAACAGGAGATATTGTGATTATTCAGGATGCTGATTTGGAATATGATCCTGCGGAATATCCACAGGTAATCGCTCCAATTCTGGAGGGAAAAGCCAAGGTGGTGTACGGTTCCAGATTTTTGGGACAGAGAGCGAAGGGATATCTCGCAAACCGCATGGCAAATAAATTTTTGACGGTTCTTTCAAATCTGTTTACCCATCAGAAGCTGACAGATATGGAAACCTGCTATAAGGCTTTCCGCAGAGAGGTTATTCAGTCTATTGAAATTGAGGAAGAGCGTTTTGGATTTGAGCCGGAGATAACTGCAAAAATTTCCAAAAAGAGAATCCGTATTCATGAAGTACCAATTTCCTATCAGCCCCGCACCAATGAAGAGGGAAAGAAAATCGGATTTCGCGATGGATTAAGAGCGATTTACTGTATTTGGAGATATCGCTAAGTAATATAAAAGTAATATAGTAAGGGTATAGTAAAAGGGCAGCTAATGTAGCTGCCCTTCTTTATGTTTTATCCTATTTCATATATATTCTTGAAGTATGTCGTTGCAGAATGCACTTTAAAGGAAGCTTTTACTCTGTCTGCTGCTTTGCTTTTTCAAGTGCCTTAACAACCTCGTCGTCTAGAGGTACTTCGTCCTTTTGGATTTCCTGAGGGCTGGTTGTCTTCAGATAATCAGCAATTTCATTTACAACCTGATCCAAAAGAAGCATGACCTCGTTATGATTTTCTTCAATGTAGGCAGTGTTTCCTTCTTTGCCTGCCATTTCCAATAGTCGGGCCTTCTCGGAAAGATTCAGGGCACCAATCATTTTTGAGGTGCTCTTGAGGGCGTGGACATAAATGGTATAGTTGGTATAATCCTTTGTGTCAAAGGAATTTTTCAGGTCGCGTATATTTTTTGCGGCATTATCGTGATAAGAATTCAACAGGAAACGGAAGGTATCCTTGTTTCCTTCTGCAGATTCCACAGCAGCCAGTACGTCAATATACTGGAAGGTGTATTCAGCGGTGATTTCATCAGCGATTACCTGCCACAGCTTGCTGAACAGATCCTGCTCAACCTTGTCATACTCTACCAGAACATAAAGATTTTCAGGCAGATATTCCAGAATTTTTTCCTCCAAAGGCTTGCCCTGAATTGGCTTTGACATGTAATCGATAAAGCCCTCGGCCTCATACATTTCCTTAGCACCGGAAATGGCATTAGCGGTCAGAACAATAACAGGTGTATCCTGGTTAGGTCCGTCGGATTCCTTCAGACGGTGCAGTGTTTCGATACCGTCAATGTTTGGCATCATGTGATCCATAAGAATCAGATCATAACGGTTATTTTCGCATAACTCCAGGGCTTCCATTCCACCGGGTGCTTTATCAACCTGAATCTGTGTACTCTTGAGCAGTCCCTCCACTACGGAGATGTTCATGGCATTGTCATCCACAACAAGAAGTCTGGCATTGGGGGCAACAAATGTTGTTCTGTATTTTTTGTGCTTCTCACGGCTGTATGCATATTTCTCACGGAACTTGCCGATTGGCTTTCGGTCACGAATCTGCTGCTTTAGGATGAAGGAGAAGGTGGAACCAACGCCGTAATCGCTGCGGACGTTTAAATCACTGCCCATCAGCTCCAGAAGCTGTTTGGTAATGGAGAGACCAAGGCCGGTGCCCTCTATATTTCTGTTTCGACGCTCCTCGATTCGTTCAAAGGAAACAAACAGCTTATCAATATCCTCCTGCTTGATGCCGATACCGGTATCTGTTACGGAGACAATCAGATTGATGGTGGAATCGCCGGCTTCCTTCCAGTCGACCTTCAATGTAATATTACCACTCTTGGTATATTTCACAGCGTTGGTCATCAGGTTAATGATAATCTGACGGAGTCTGACATCATCACCAAAGAGCAGATAAGGAATATCCTCCGCAATCACAGGAGTAAAATCAAGCCCTTTGTTGGCAATTTTGATTTCCATCATGTTCATAATTTCAGAAAGTACATTGGCAATTTCGTATTCCACAGGAAGAATTTCCATCTTGCCACATTCAATTTTGGAGAAATCCAGCAGATCGTTGACCAGAGATAAAAGTGTTGTACTTGCGTCGCGGATGTTTTCTGCATAGCCGATGATCGGTTTTTCTGTTGCTTCACGGATAATGATTTCATCCATTCCAAGAACGGTATTGATAGGAGTACGAATTTCGTGGGACATATTTGCCAGAAAGTTGGATTTTGCCTTGTTGGCAGCATCGGCAAGATCTTTTAATTCCTGCAGCTTTTTGTTGGTTTTATAATGACCGGTGATATCAACAAGCCAGGCAAAACGGCCATTGACGTTATCTCCGGAAATCCATTCGGAACGAATCTCATAGATCTTGGAAAACTCTTCTGAGACATATTCGCTTGCATTAAAAAGCTTCTTGATTCCGGGCTGATCCATAATACTGGAAACATTTCTTATGTATGGAAACAGCTGCTCAAACTCATTGTTGTAAAAAAGAATCTGATCCTGGTCTGACACAATGAGAATTGCACCAACGTCGTGATTCAGTATTTCCTTAGTTGCACTGACAACAGGATCAACGGTGACTGCTTTTGCCTTGAGAGACCGCACGTTAAAAACTGCGGATACCAAGAGAAGCACAGCCAGAATGATAATAGCGATGTACATATTTTTTACCTCTTCCCCGTGAGACCTTATGAAAAGACCCCCAAATTGTTTTTCATTACATACAATGATTATAGCAAAAAGGGCAAATGTTTGAAATAGAGCCGAGGGTGAAAAAAGCCAAAAAAATGCACAAAAAAAGCACGCTCGCTTTGTGTTACTTTCCAAAAGAGGCGGAAAATAAGGCGAAAAATCACCTTTTTTTAATTGCCAGCGTGCGTGCATAATGCTAAAATAGACCTGTTGTGCATGAATATAATACAGGGAGATAAAAGAAAAAATGGAAACAAATCAAAATAGAAACTGGAAAAGCCCCGTGCTGCTTGTGTTAACTGCTGCAATCTGGGGATTTGCCTTCGTGGCACAGAGCGTTGGTATGGATTATGTGGGTCCGTTTACCTTTAACTGCATCAGAAACCTTTGTGGTGCAATTGTTCTGCTTCCGGTTATTTTCTTATTAAATAAGAAGGAAAAGAAAAAAGAAAACCTGCAGAGAGAAAAGCTTCAACAGGAAAATCCGGAAGCGGTACAGAAGGCTGAGAGACGTTCTCTTATTTTGGGAGGGACTCTTTGCGGTATTTTTCTATTTGTGGCAGGAAGCTTTCAACAAATTGGAATTCAGTATACGACAGTGGGTAAGGCCGGATTTATCACAGCTCTTTATATCATAATTGTGCCAATTCTGGGTATCTTTTTTAAGAAAAAGTGCAGCCTTCTTGTATGGATCAGCGTGGTTTTGGCTGTGATTGGTTTTTACTTTCTGACGATGATGGGAGAAGCCTCCTTTACAAAGGGTGATATTCTGGTCCTGATCTGTGCATTGACCTTCTCTGGACACATTCTCTGTGTGGATTACTTTGCTCCAAAGGTTAATGGAGTGAAAATGGCGGCAATTCAGTTCCTTGTCTGCGGTATATTATCCGGAATTGTGATGCTTTTCACAGAGACACCAACCATGGCAAATATAATGAGTGCGTGGGCACCGATTCTCTATGCGGGAGTGTTATCCTGTGGAGCTGGCTACACCTTACAGATTGTAGGACAGAAAAATTTCAATCCTACCATTGCGGCACTTCTGATGAGTCTTGAATCCGTTTTCTCAGTTTTAGCAGGCTGGCTGATATTAAAACAGGCTTTAACAATTTGGGAAGGATTGGGCTGTGCCCTGATTTTTGCAGGGATTGTGCTGGCACAGCTGCCGGTACCGGCCAAAAGAAAATCATGAGCTTTACAATAGAATAATGAAGGTGAACCTCACATATACTTCCATAAGGGAGCATATGTGAGGTTTTTTATGCGTACGATAAATAAAAACCGGTTTATTCTTATGGCGACTGCCGCATTACTTCTGGCAATTGTCATTGGGTTTATGATTTCCGGGCAGGTTTCTGTAAGCAATACAGTAAATGGAAGAGAGCTTCCTGTGTACTGCGTGGAGACACCGGAAAAGAAAATTGCCCTGACCTTTGATGCGGCCTGGGGGAACGAGGATACGGGACAGATTCTGGAAATTTTGAGAAATCAGAATGTACATGTGACCTTTTTTATGACAGGGGGCTGGGTGGAGTCTTATCCGGAGGATGTGAAGGCGATTCTTAAGGACGGGCATGATCTCGGTAATCACAGTGAAAATCATAAAAATATGTCACAGCTCTCTGATGGCCAGTGCCAGGAGGAGCTGAAGAAGGTCCATGAAAAGGTGAAGGCATTGACGGGCTATGAAATGTTTTTGTTTCGGCCTCCATATGGAGATTATGATAATCACGTGGTGACCAATGCAAAAGCACTTGGGTATTATACGATTCAGTGGGATGTGGACAGTCTTGACTGGAAGGATTATGGCGTAAATGACATTATTGAGCGGGTTTGTAATCACAAGGCATTGGGCAATGGTTCGATTATACTGTGCCACAATGGGGCAAAGTATACGGCGGAGGCCTTAAATGAGCTGATAACAAGATTAAAGGAGATGGGATATACCTTTGTGCCTGTTTCGGAGTTGATTTACCGGGACGATTATCACATGAATGCAGACGGCAGACAATGTAAAAATTAAAAAAGAAGGTCTGAACAATAGAAAATTATAAATTTTATTTGAAATCTATTTCTTATTTCTCATTCCTAATGTAAAATAGAAGATATTGAAAGTAAAGAACTGAAGGAGAAAACTATGATATTAATGTTTGGAATTTTGGGACTGATTTTACTGGTTGTAATTGTGGCTGTAATCGTTGCTGTTGTGACAGCTTCCAGCGCGTCTGCAGCAATAGCCGATGAGGAAAATGAAGAAGACTGAGAATGAATCTTTTGTGCCCTTTGCGTTATGGCAGAGGGCATATGTGCGTTTAGGAAACTGGAAAAAAAGCTGGAAAGAAAACTGGAAAGAAAACTGGAAAGAAAACTGGAAAGGAAACAAAACAAAAGATGCAGTTTACATCACTGGCATTTGCCATATTTATGCCCATTGTGTTTTTCCTGTACTGGGCAGCTCCAAATAAATACAGAATGCCGCTCCTGCTGCTGGTAAGTTACCTGTTTTATGCGACCTTTCAGCCGTGGTTTGTTGTGCTTTTGCTTATGGTTTCTTTGATTACCTACGGAATGGCACTGGTGGGCAGAAAAAGCAGGGTGGCTTTTACAACGGGTGTTATTTTTCAACTCGGACTGCTTTGTTTCTTTAAGTATGCCGGCTTCCTTCCGGGGATTGGCGAGAGTATTGTTGTTCCTGTGGGCATTTCTTTTTATATATTTAAGGCAGTCAGCTATTTGGCGGATGTAAGGATGGGGAAACAGCAGGCAGTTAAAAATCCGGTGGAGGTACTGACCTATCTGGCGTTCTTCCCTGACCTGGTTTCCGGACCAATCAACCGTGCTTCTACACTGATTCCACAGCTTCGGGATGATAAGGTGTTTCAGTATGATCAGGCAGCCTATGGAATGCGGCTGATTCTTCTTGGCTTATGTAAAAAAATGCTGATTGCAGACACTCTTGCCCGATATGTGAATCCTGTTTTTGAGCAGCCGGGTTCCTATATGGGAATCACGTATCTTGTGGTTTCGCTTTTTTATACCATTGAAATTTACTGCGATTTTTCCGGCTATTCTGACATGGCAATAGGAATTGCAAGGCTGTTTGGAGTTGTTTCAATGGAAAACTTCAAAAGCCCATATTTTGCCTGCAATATCAGGGAATTCTGGGATAGATGGCATATTTCCCTGTCCAGTTGGCTGAGGGATTATGTTTATTTCCCTCTGGGCGGCAGTAGAAAAGGAAAAGTTAAAACATATTTTAACTTAATGATCACCTTTCTTGTGAGCGGCATCTGGCACGGTGCGAGCCTGACATTCTTATTCTGGGGAGCACTTCATGGCCTTTATCAGATGCTTTACCGTTTTTGGAAGGAGCATGTGAAATGGAAAATGCCAAAAGTGTTAGCTGTGCTTCTGACCTTTTGCGCTGTGAGCTTTGCATGGATTTTTTTCAGAGCGGATTCCTTTGCTGATGCCTGGATGTTCCTGCGATACATGTGGTATGATTTATCACCGAAGCTTGCTTATTTAAAGCTTGGTATGAATAAAAGAGATTTTTTCCTGATTGTGGTATCGGTGCTTCTTCTTGCTGTTTATGACTGGAGGAGTATCAGGATGGATGTGCTGGCATCCATGAAATCGTGGAAGGCACCGCTCCGCTGGATTATCTATCTGAGTCTTGCCGGAGCAATTATAGCATTTCACATTCATGGTGGAAGTACACAGCAGTTTATATATTTTCAGTTTTGAGTGCGAGCCCTGGCAAATCGCTGCACAGCAAATGATTTTCCCCGGCTTTCACTTCGGTGGTTTGTGCTGCAGGCACACAAACCTTGGGACAACGCGCCTGCAGTGTGGTAGCGAACATGAAAAAATTCATTGGAAAGCTCACGCTCTTTCTTGTCCTGCTGGCATTGGTTGTTTTACCGGTCAATGTTGGGGTTGATCCGTACAATATCTTTCATGCGGGTTCTATTCGGGATAATGGAGTTGAGCCAAACAAAAATTTCATAAAGACGCAGTTTGTATTAGCGCATCAGGACGAATATGATTCTTATCTTTTTGGCTCCTCCAGGGCGGGATTTATTGATGTCAGTAAGCTCCCGGATGGAAGGTGGTACAACCTGTCCTACTCAGAGGGACTGCCTGCGGAGCAGTATCAGACGTTGCTTGCGTTGATTGATGGTGGAGAGATTCCCAAACAGGTCTATCTAAGTGTGGATAATATTTCTTTTCTGGTGGACCCGGCAACACATTCTGACCAGCTGTACCGTATCGCATATCCCTATTCCGGAAGCGTGAAGGAGAAGGTGCAGTTCTATGGAAAATATCTGGATACAATCACTACACTGGAATCTTTGAAGGTGATAGAAAACCATAAGGGTGACACGGATGAGCTCAGACAGCGGCTTTATTCCACAGGAAATGAAAAATTAAATCAGGAAATAATTTTTGATGAAAACAATAAGGAGGCCTATTGGTCGGACTATTATAAACCAAGAACTGATGAGGCAATTGCAGAGATTGAACAGCTTGTTAAGCTTTGCAGGGAGTATGATATCAAACTTACAGTCTTTACCAATCCGCTCTATGTGTCCACCTATGAGAGAAGCGTAGGCAAGGGGTATCTGGATTTTCTGGAAGCACTGGCTCATGTAACTCCTTTTTATAATTTCAGTGGTTACAATAAGATATCCATGGATTCTTCCTACTATTTTGAAACCAGCCATTTCACACCGGAAGCGGCAGATATTATGATGGAAACCATCTCCATGAACACAGACCGGTCAGAAGAATACGGAGGGTATTTTGGCTTTTTGGTAAAAGAGGACAATTTACAGGAATTTATGGATTATCTCAGGACTCAGGCCTATGTAACCGGGGCACTGGATCATTAAAGACAGGGATTCTGAATATATTTTATAGTAATGTTTCACAAAGTTTTTGAAATTGATGATAAAGTTGATTATGGCACTGGACAAATGTCTGGTGCCATGTTATTTTTCTAAATACATTCTTATAAAATGCACTGCAATAAATGCAGTATAAGAAGTTCTTGCAGCGGATAGCTGCGTCACAGGGTGTTCACCCGATTTTTTCAAAAAGAAAAGACGAAAATTGAAACGGAGATGGTGTTTATGATTTGGTAAGCCTGCATTTTTATTTTAGTTAAATGGAGGAACGAATGAAAAAAAGAGAAAACAGCGGGGGAAAAAGAAAGGTGCTGTTACGTGTGTTGAGTGGCGTAATAGCAGGCGCATTGTGCCTTGGGAATACAACAGTAAATACTTATGCATACAATTATGCCATGACGGGGGCAAGTGAGAGTGGAGAGGTTATTATCACTGCCACAGGAAATGGAAAAAATGTAAACGGTTATGAGGCATTTGGAGGCTATGATTTACAATACATTTTAAGAGTTTCTGCCTGGACAGCCTTTGATCAGGGCACAGGCGGTGCATTTATGGTCGGAAACAGCATAGATCCACAGGGAGGCTGCCATTTTGCCTATAACGATAGAGGAATGCTCTGGGATGACGGTGCCATTGCCCTTGGCAGAATAGAGGGAAGCGTGGTATCAAGAAATTATTCTCCGGCATCAGAAATTTCCTGTAAAATGCATGTGCAGGAGCTGTCAGAGGTACCACAATATATTGCCTATGCATACACACCGGCATCCGGCGCTTATGTCCATATAACAGAAGAAAGAGGAGAAAACAATCACGTTTTCTATTATCAGAGGCTTGCCGGTGCACCTGTAACTGTTCCGGCTAATATTGATGACCGCGGACCTGAGCTTGATTTGAAAGCAGCTGCAGTAGGAGAGACTGTAAACAGGAATGGGAAGGTTTGGGCGACAGAGGCAAAATTAATGGCAACTGCAAGAGATGCAGAAGCTAGACCAGAAAATGTTCGAATCTATTCCGCGGCAGGAACTTTGGCTGAAAGCTCAAACGGAGCAAACGGAGAGCAGCTTACTGTTGAAAAACGCGTGGAGACAAATGGAACCTATTATGCCAAAAGCCAGGACAAGCTTGGAAATGAGGCAAAAGAAAAGACGGTGACCGTTGATTTTATTGACAGACAGGCGCCGACAGTTTCTTCTGTAGGCCTGAAGGAGAGCGGCTATAAATATCATCATACGATTATGGTGGCTGCTTCTGATGCTCAAAGTGGCCTGGCAGAAAAGCCCTATTGCTTTAACGGCAGGGACTGGGTAAAGGAAAATGAATATCAAATCACTGCAAATGGAGCCTATCAGATTAAGGTAAAGGATGCATTGGGTAATGTCACAACAAAATCGTTGACAGTTTCTGAAATAGACCATCAGGCACCGGTTATCTCCTGTGAGATATTGCCCGCTGGAAATATTTCCAGGGCAGGAGAAGAAGTATGGAGCAGTGAACTGCAAATCACTGCCAGCGCCAAGGATCAACAATCAGGAGTGGCCTCCTTTTATCTAAGCGGCGTAAGTGAAAATAAAATGGAAGGAAAAATGGACGAGAGCGATGAAAATAAACTTACATATAAAATAGAATGTGTTATTGATCACGAATGTGAGGCAGAGCTGGAGGCATATGATATTGCCGGCAATCATACAAAGACCCGTTTGGAGCTTTCAGGTCTGGATAAAGAGGCACCCGTTATGAATGTTCAATGGGAGAGAGAGCATGAGAGAGTCATTGATGGAACAGCGTGGTGTACTTCTGTAACAGGCAATATAAAAGCAACTGATATGAAATCCGGAGTGACAAAAATCTATCTGGGAAAAGAAGAGAGAATCTTATCGGAAAATTGTATAGACAATAAAAAAACTCTGACTGCAAAAATTCAGATGGATAAAAATGGACACTATGTCATTTGGGCCGAGGACCGTGTGGGAAACAGGAGCGAGGCTTTGGAGGGTGAGAATTTACACATAGATAGAGATACACCTGTTATAAATAAAATTGAAATTTATCCTGCAAAACAGAGTGAGCCGGGAGGATTTACAGTTGATGCAGTTGATCAGGGCTGCGGACTGGAAGAGCATGCTTACAGAGTGGATAATGGCGCATGGAGTGCTGAACGGGAGTTCAGACAGCTGAAAAATGGAAAACATGTGTTACAGATTCGCGACAAGCTTGGAAATACCGCAATTAGAGAGGTTATGATACCAATGTCAGAACCGGAAAGCAAACCCGATATACCTGCGAAAAAGGACGAAAAGGAACCGGAAATTGTGGAAATATTGCCGCCAGAGGAACCACAGGTGACGAAACAGGATGAGCCTTTCGTTGCTGAAACTCCAGAGAAACCAGCAACGTCAGATGAAGTTCAAAACAGCAAATCTGAAAAGAAAACAGCAAATCCTGCAAAAAATGAAAAGGAACTTGCAAAACAGGAAACGATAAAAACGACTCAAAAGGAGTCAGAAGTAGTTCTTTCTAAACCAGTCAGGAAGGAAGAGAAGCAGGTTAGCTTAAGCGAAAATGACACACAATCCAGACGGAAACCAATAAAAAATAACAATAGATTGCAAAAGACGCTGACAATCACATTCGGAATCATTTTACTTGCGATTGTGTTGGCGGGTGTTCTCTATCTTCTTTTGCATTACCTGAAAAACACCTGTATCCTATATGCGGTGTATAAGGATGGAACACGAAAAAGAAACGGTTGTATTGCAATTATGCCTCATGGGGAGGAGTGGATGGTAAATGTCCCTACAGAAAAATTGGATGTTATAGATTGCAGCCGATATCTTATTAAATTTAATCCTTCCTTTGTAAGTGAGGAAAACGAAAATTCTATTTACATTTTGATCGAACAACGAAAATGGAAAGAAAAAATAACAGATGAAATAGAATTTGAGGTGTAATTGAAGCGCAATCTATAGTATGTTATAATGATTGACATTAACATCATATGTATGGAGAAGTAAAATGAAGAAGCAGATGTCTGATGTAACTGCAAAGTGGTCCGCAGTTTTTATAAATGAAAATATCTGGAAGCTTTTTGTAGGGGTCATTTTGATTCTTTCTTTTGCTACGTCCATAACTAAAATCTTATTTGGTTTTGATATTGATGAAGCCTATGCCCTTGCCATGCCATTCCGCATGCTGCAGGGGGATAGGCTTTTTGCCGATATGTGGGAGGTTCACCAGACATCGTCCTTTCTTCCACTTATCTTTATGAAGCTTTATGAAATAATCACAGGCTCCATGGATGGTGTAGTTATTTATATGCGTGTGGTTACTACGCTGCTTCACCTGCTGATGTCTTTCTTCCTATATAAATATATTTTGTATGATTTCCCGGATTTGATTTTGCGGACAAAGGAGCGGAATGCTTTGAAGCTTAGAAAGCGTTTGTCATTTTTTATGGCAGTTTTCTATTACAGCTTTCTTCCAAAGTGGATGATTAATATGGATTTTTCCATACTGCAGCTCTGGTTTTTCACTGCGTTTGTACTTTGCTTTCTTTCAGCCTGCAAAAGACGTGGGCGCTGGGGCTTTTTCTGGTCGGGAATTCTGCTGGCACTGGCGGTGTTAGCCTACCCTGGCATGGTGCTTGTTTATCCTGTCGCTTTGATACTACTTTTACTTGATCACAGTACACAATTGTCAGAGAGGTGGAAAAGGATGGCATGCCTTACGGCAGGATGCGCGGCTGTGGCAGTTGTCTTTTTTATCTATCTGTTTTCCTACCTGTCCCCTGCTGAGCTGCTTACTGCTGTGCCGAAGGTTTTTATGGATGGCTCTCATCAGTATAATATGTCAACGAAGCTTTCTATCTATGCAAAGCAGTGGATGGAGGTCGTGCTGCAAAGTGCTGTTTTGCTTTTGCCTGCATTACTGTTGACCTTTGCTGGGAACTGGCTATATGAAAAAACCGGTTTGGATAAGAAATATGGAGCATTGCAAAAGCTCTACGCTTTTGTCTTTGTTTATCTGCTGCTGTCATCGGGTATTGTTCTTGTGGCGCCTTTGCTTGGTATTGCGTGGGGACCGTTCCGATTACAGACCAGATACCTGATTCAGTTTGCAATGGCCTTCTTTTTATTAAAGCTTCCCGGGAAGCGACACCAGAGCAATGCATTGATTCTCTGGCTGTCTCTTGGTTCCTTTGCAGGAATTCTGCTGGCATCCAACGTTGGACCGGTAAGCAGCGCCTCCTACCTGATTCTTGGCAATATGGTTTTTGTATTGATGCTGATTATGCTTTCAATCGAGGGAAGAATAGAAGGAAAGGCGATGCTGCTGCTGCAGAGGCTGTCCCTTTTGCTGTTATTGTTAAGTCTGTTGATGTGCAAGGGCTTTTATATAAGGAATACAGAGTATGTGCCGGGTAATATTTTGCAGTCCATGGAGCAGGTGAAGGAGGGACCTCTCAGAGGCGTCATTTCCTATCCGGCTGATGTGGAAAGGTACACCAGTGATTACGAGACAATTAAAAGCAATACAACCCTGGAGGATCAGGTTCTTTTTATGGGAACGGAGGGGCTTGGAAATCTTTATGCCAATGGGAAGGTTGTACTTCCGACGACCATCAGTACCCCTGCCTTTAACGAACAGTGGGTTGATTATTTCGAGAGTCATCCGGATAAATGCCCTACAATCATTTTCCTGGCAAAAAACACTGTAGATGACAGGGATAAATTTTTCAGTAAAAATGTATTTGGTATTTGGATTGCAGAACGTTTTGACGTAGAATGTATGGAAGAAACGGATTCTCTTTGTATCATCCGTTTACGAAAGTGAGGAAAATTATGAGCAAATGGGAAGATAATGTGCGTAAGGTTGTTCCCTATACACCGGGAGAACAGCCAAACCGTACCAATATGATAAAGTTGAACACCAACGAATGCCCTTATCCACCGGCACCAGGTGTTTTTGAGGCAATAAAACGCTTTGATGCAGATAAGCTTCGCCTTTACCCTGATCCAACAGCAGGGGTGCTGGTAAAAGAGCTGGCAGATTATTACGGACTGAATGAAAACCAGGTATTTGTGGGTGTGGGATCTGATGATGTGCTGGCGGTTGCTTTTTTAACCTTTTTTAACGATAAAGAAAAGCCGATCCTTTTTCCTGATATTACCTATTCCTTTTATGATGTCTGGGCAGATTTATATCGAATTCCTTATAAACAGATACCATTAAATGAGAAGCTTCAGATCAACAAAGAGGATTACATGGTTCCCAATGGTGGAATCATTTTCCCCAATCCAAATGCACCGACAGGAGTTCTTGTGACGCTTGATTTTATCGAGGATATTGTTAAGGCAAATCCGGATGCGATTGTTATTGTGGATGAGGCCTATATCGACTTTGGCGGCGTGAGTGCACTGCCGCTGATTGAAAAGTATGACAATCTTCTGGTTGTTCAGACCTTTTCCAAGTCAAGAGCCATGGCCGGAATCCGAATTGGCTATGCCATGGGAAATGAGCGCCTGATTAAGTATCTGAACGATGTTAAATTTTCTTTTAACTCTTACACCATGAACCAGACAACCCTTGCGCTCGGTGTGGAGGCAGTGAAAGAGGATGGGTACTTTAAAGAGATTGTAGGCAAAATTATCAATACAAGAGAGCGGGTAAAGGTGCAGATGAGGGAGCTGGGATTTGAATTTCCTGACTCAGTGAGCAACTTCCTTTTTGCAACGCACCCTGATTATGATGCAACAGAGCTTTTTGAGGCACTGAAAAAGGAAGATATTTATGTGCGCCACTTTAATGGACCGCGAGTTAAGGATTACCTGCGGATTACCATTGGAACGGATGAACAGATGAATGCGCTGATCACATTTTTCAAGAAATATATGAAGAAATAAGAAAAGTGTTAAAAGTGAAATAGAAGCAGCAAAAAAACAAAAATAGAAGCAGCAAAAAAACAAAAATAGAAATAGCAATAAAAAGAAACAGTGTTTAATAGAAAAGAGATTTGAGGAGAAAAAAGAATGATTAAAAATTTTTTAAAGGGTGCCGTTATGGGACTTGCAAACATTATTCCGGGTGTCAGCGGTGGAACCATGGCAGTCAGTATGGGAATTTATGACAAACTGATTCACTGTATTACCCATCTGTTTAAGGAGTTTAAAAAGAGTTTCCTTTTCCTGCTTCCAATAGGAATAGGAATGGTAATCTCGTTAGTCGGTTTAAGCTTTGTTATTACAGCTGCCTTTGAGAATTTCCCGGCACAGACCAATCTTTTATTTATTGGGCTGATTGTGGGAGGTCTTCCCATGATTACCAAAAAGGTAAAGGGAAGCACCATTCGTCCACCACATATGATTGCAGCACTTCTTTTCTTTGGAGTAGTAGTGGGCTTTGCAGCGCTTGGTGAGGGAGATGGTGCAAGTGCTGATCTGACAATTAATTTTATCAATATCATTAAATTTTTCTTTGTGGGTGTCATTGCAAGTGCAACCATGGTGATTCCAGGGGTCAGCGGTTCCATGGTGCTGATGCTCATGGGATATTATCAGTCAATTGTTGAGACGATTAAAAACTTTGTTACAGCATTAGTTGCATTTGATATTCCAGCTGTCCTGCAGTGTATGGGCGTTCTGGTGCCCATGGGGATTGGTATTGTGGTTGGAATTTTTGGTATTGCAAAAATTATTGAGATTATTTTTGAAAAGTGTCCGCTGCTTGCTTACTGGGCAATTATTGGACTGATTGTGGCTTCTCCCTTTGCAATTCTTTTACTCAGTGATTTTGGAGCTATCACGGTGTTAACAGTTATTACCAGTATTGTAACCTTTGCAGTTGGATTCTTTGTGGCAGGTAAGCTTGGAGAAGAATAAAAATGGAAAGCTATAGCGGATTCGCAGGCCTTTATGACCTGTTTATGGACGCCACTCCCTATGATGAGTGGGAAGCTTTTTTGGCAGAAAAATTAAAAGAGCATGGCATAGCAGATGGGCTGGTGCTCGATCTTGGCTGCGGAACCGGAGTGATGACAGAGCGTCTGGCCAGGAGAGGCTATGACATGATCGGCGTGGATTTATCCTACGAGATGCTGCAGAAGGCAATGGAGAAAAGAGAGCAGTCAGGACTTGATATTCTCTATCTGTGTCAGGATATGAGAGAGTTTGAGCTGTATGGCACAGTTCGGGCTGTTATCAGTATCTGCGACAGTGTGAATTATGTGACAGAACCTGGGGAGCTGGCGGAGGTTTTTAAGCTGGTGAATAATTATCTGGACCCTCAGGGGTTGTTTTTGTTTGATTTTAATACCACCTATAAATATAAAGAAGTGATTGGTGATACGGTTATTGCAGAAAACCGGGAAGAGGGCAGCTTTATCTGGGAAAACTATTATGATGAGGAGAGTGGCATCAACGAATATGATCTGACTATTTTTGCACCATCCTCAGAATCTGCTATTCCCGGACTATATGAAAAGCTGGAGGAAACTCATTATCAGAGAGGATATTCATTAGAAGAAATGAAGGAATTGATTCTTTCGTCCGGCATGGAGTTTGTGGAGACAATTGATGCCGATACCCATGAGGGTGTCAGGGAAACAAGCGAAAGAATTTATATTTTGGCAAAAGAGCGAGGAAAGAAATTTGAGTGATTATATTGTGAGAGCAACTGCTGCGGACGCACAGATTCGTGCCTTTGCAGCCACGACAAGAGAATTGACAGAGCATGCGAGAAGTGCCCATGGAACGTCACCTGTTGCAACAGCCGCCCTTGGCAGACTTCTTACAGCCGGTGCCATGATGGGCTCTATGTTAAAGGGTGAGAAGGATTTGCTGACGCTGCAGTTAAAGGGTGATGGCCCCATGCACGGTGTGACAGTGACTGCAGATTCCAGAGCAAGAGTGAAGGGATATGTGGATATTCCGGATGTCATGCTGCCTCCCAATGCCCTGCACAAGCTGGATGTGGGCGGTGCCATAGGCCATGGTATGCTGACCGTCATCCGCGATCTTGGTTTAAAAGAGCCTTATGTGGGACAGACTATTTTACAGACCGGTGAAATTGCAGATGATCTGACCTATTATTTTGCCACATCGGAGCAGGTACCTTCCACAGTGGGACTTGGAGTTTTGATGGAAAAGAACAATACGGTTAAGCAGGCCGGTGGATTTATTATACAGCTGATGCCCTTTGCATCTGAGGAGGTTATTGAAAAGCTGGAGGACAACCTGAAAAAGGTTTCTTCCGTTACTTCCATTTTAGATGCTGGAAACAGTCCGGAGGAAATGCTGGGTATTCTTTTGGAGGGATTGAATCCGGAAATTACAGATACCATCCCTACTGAGTTTTATTGTAACTGTGATAAGAAACGGATTGAGAAGGCCATCATCAGTATTGGTGAGAAGGATATCAAAGAAATGATCGCGGACGGACAGGAAATAGAGGTCAAATGTCATTTTTGTAATACAGCATATAAGTTCAGCGTGGAAGAGTTAAAAGAACTTTTAAGAAAAGTGAGGAAGTAGTTATGCAGCAGGGATTTCTTAAGGTAGCGGCACTGACACCGAAAATCAGAGTGGCAGACCCGATTTATAATGCAGAGCGCATCTGTGAGTGTATTGATGAAGCAGAACAGAATGGCGCAAAAATCATGGTTTTTCCAGAGCTTTGTATCACAGGCTATACCTGCGGAGATCTTTTTTTGCAGGAGCGGCTTTTGGAGGAAGCAAAGCGCGCACTGATGATTATTATCGCCCATACGGACGGTGTGGATGGTCTGGTGTTTGTGGGAATGCCCATGGAGAGAGAAAATCATCTGTATAACGTAGCAGCTGTTATTAATTGTGGCGAATTGATGGGCTTTGTTCCAAAGGCTAATATTCCCAATTATGGAGAGTATTATGAGCTTCGTCATTTTACAGCGGGAAACAGGATTCCGGTCATGATGGATTTTGATGGGCAGGAAATTCCTTTTGGAACCAATCTGCTTTTTACTTCTGATGCCATCGATGGATTGAGTATTGCAGCAGAGATTTGCGAGGATGCCTGGGTGGCAAATCCGCCTTCTACGGCACATGCCATTGCCGGAGCCGTGGTGATTGTAAATCTTTCCGCCTCCAATGAGACAGTAGGAAAGTCAGAATATCGTGAGATGCTTGTAAAGTCCGCCAGCGGACGTTTGATTTGCGGATATATTTATGCCAGTGCCGGAGAGGGCGAAAGCACACAGGATGTTGTTTACGGCGGACACAGCCTGATTGCAGAAAACGGCACGCTTTTGAAACAGACGGATAAGTTTTCCTGCCAGAATATTTACAGTGAGCTGGATATACACAGGCTTCGCAGTGAGAGACGAAGAATGAATTCCTTTGCAAAATCAACGGAAAATGAATACATGTTGATTCCGATTGCCCTGGTCAGGGAAGAGACATTTCTTACAAGAACCTTTGAGAAGCAGCCCTTTGTACCAAGAAATGAGGTAAAGAGAAGAGAGCGCTGTGAGGAAATTCTTTCCATTCAGTCCTATGGATTGAAAAAGCGTCTGGAGCATACTCATGCCAAATCTGCAGTCATTGGTATCTCAGGAGGACTGGATTCCACTCTGGCACTTTTGGTTACTGTGCGTGCTTTTGATCTGCTGGGCCTGGACAAAACAGGAATTCGTGCTGTGACCATGCCCTGCTTTGGAACCACTGACCGGACCTATGATAATGCCTGCAAATTGTCAAGAATATTGGGAGCAAAGCTGATAGAGGTCGATATCAGAGAGGCTGTGAAGAAGCACTTTGAGGATATAGGACAGGATGAAAATGTTCATGATGTAACCTATGAAAATGGACAGGCGAGAGAAAGAACCCA